>NZ_JBFUHS010000031.1:0-59900 GCF_056402255.1 Pseudomonas sp. P4_B4 | reverse complement strand
GCACAGTGCTGTAGATATCGCTCGCGTTCAGCGGCCAGCGATCCCGCACGATGGCGTTTACAGGCAGCGTTTGAAGAATAGATATTCTCGAACATGGCAGACACTCCAGGGGATGAAGGTCTACCAAGGCGCTGCAATTTATGTTGCGTCAATCGCCTATCGACAACAGAGAAACTGCCTATTCGCTCGGTCGGGATCACATAACTCAGGCCGCAACATAACCAGCGTTATGTTTTGCAACTCATAATGCCGGCTACAAGGCGGGCTTCGAACTGGGCGTCACCGAAATCGGCTGCATGACCCATGCACGGCGTAAGTTCTTCGACTTGCATGCGATCAACAAGAGCCAAATCGCCGAAAAAGCGCTGCACCACATCGCTGCCTTGTACGAAGTTGAACGCGAAGTCCGCGAGCTGGAACCGGATGTCCGGCAACGAATACGGAAAGAAAAAGCAGCGCCGATCATCGACGAACTTCATACCTGGATCATCGCCCAAAGGCAGCTTGTGCCTGAAGGATCGGCTATCGCCAAGGCATTGGATTACAGCCTCAAGCAATGGATAGCGCTGACGCGCTATCTCGATGACGGTGCAGTACCCATCGACAATAACTGGGTCGAGAACCAGATCCGGCCATGGGCACTTGGGCGCTCGAACTGGCTGTTTGCGGGCTCGTTACGAAGCGGCAAACGTGCGGCTGCGATCATGAGTTTGATCCAGCCGGCACGGCTCAATGGGCATGATCCGTGTGCTTACTTGAAGGACGTTCTCACGCGCTTGCCGACACAGCGGTCGAGTGAAATTAGCGAACTGCTACCGCATAAGTGGGCGCGTATCTAACCACGCAGGTGTGTTGAGCAGACACTTACGATGAAGCTCCATTCAAGATAGACACGACCTTGACGTCTCGGCGGAAGCAGTGCCAATGATCGCAAGGCAGTTTTTATCCGAGGGCGTAGCGTCAGCCAAGAACCTAACCTAGCAAGGTGTAATCGGCGGACGCTTACAGACCTATAGCCATCGACGTGTTTGCCGGACGCTTACGCTTAATGAGGCTAAAATGGTGTCCACTTAATTTGAGGTGGACACCATCGCCTTAAGCGACGGTGTCAGGAAGGTGTGTTACCCGGACTGTTACTGATGGCTGGCTTCAGTAGCTTTCATTATTTCACCAACTCCATCAACTTCCCAAACCCATCCACCACGTCGTACCTCACCTGCGCTGAGGTAATCTTGGCGAAGAACTTGCGGGCGCAGGCGATTTTGGAGGCTTCGATGGCACGCAGATCCATGCTGGACATTGAACCCTTGGTTTCGGCGACGAAGTAAACGTGCTTCACCTTGCCCTCTTGGAAGGCGATAGCCCAGTCAGGATTGTAGTTTCCAACCGGTGTGGGAATGAAGAAACTCTTCGGCAGCTTTGCGTACACCACCACTTCGGTGCTGGCATCCAGCTCTTCGACGAATTTACGCTCGACGCTGGAGTCGGTGAACACGTAGTCGTAGACGTGGTGTTTAGCTTCGAAGGCCTTACTGAAATCGTCCTTGGGTTTCTCTGCAGTGAAGATGTCAGAACTATGGGTTTCGTCCACCGGATCGTAAGCGATGTGCTCGACGATGGCTGTGGCCTTCTGCTCGTTGATCAGCGTAGCGGCCTTGCTGATGAAGTCTTCCGGGTTGGTTTTGTACTGACTGAACACCGCGACATTGATACCTTTGAGGATACTGGCAATGGTACTGCGTGTTAGCTGGGTGTCCTCGGCCAGATTGCCGATCAGATCGTACTTCACCGCAGAATGAACGGAGTGGTTGTATTTTTCGGTTGTGCTCTCACCGCGTGCAAACGCTTCACCCGCTTTCATATCGTCGAAGCTAGCACTATCCCGCTGGGTGCCTTGCTCGATGATGTAGAGCATCGGTTTAACTTTCAGTTCAGTATCCAGAGCCGCCACGCACTTGCCCACCAGCTCATCGGTTTCAAAATGAACGGTGTAAGCGGCCTTGCGGTTGATCTTGCTCCACAGCGCCTGAAACTCTTTCTTCTCGAAGTTCGAGTTGAGGGGATTGATCTTGGCCTTGCGGTCATCGCCAATCTCCGGCATTTGCGCCGCACTGAAGACGCTATCGATCAGCTGAAACACCTGGTTTGCATAGGGCTGCAGTTCGACGGGCAGCTCTGCCAGCTGTTCTTGTTTTTTGGCCTCATGGTAGGTCAAGGTAATCTGATCGTTGTCGTCGGTGTAGTCGTTTTTCAGCAGGTATTTGTAAATCTGCTTGGCCAGTTGTGCAGAGACCTCAACGTCGCCAGTCGGGGTTTGTAAAATCTTACCTTTGAAGTAACTCTCGTTGGCCTCACGCGGCCTGGCCGACAACGAGTCGCTGATGTCCCTCTGTAGTGCGCCGACGAAGTCCTTGTAGCTTTCGCTGGCTACCACCGTCAATTCGTTTATTTGGTGCACAGTGGCCGGGTCATCCATACGGTCACCCAATTGATTGACCGCCAGGCGCATGCCACGACCAACCTCTTGGCGCTTGGAGATACTGTTATCACTGTGTTTTAAGGTGCAAATAACGAAGACGTTGGGGTTATCCCAGCCTTCACGCAAAGCCGAGTGGGAGAAGATAAAGCGCACCGGCTCATCGAACGACAGCAAACGTTCTTTATCCTTGAGGATCAGGTCGTAGGCATCTACGTCGTCGGTCTCAGTGGCTTTTTTGCCCACGGTGGGATCAACTAGGCGCTTGCTCTTCTTGTCGATAGAGAAGTAGCCATTATGGGTCTGGCGAGCCTGAATACCCTTGAGATAGTGGTTGTAGGGCGTGTCTTCCAGCGTCATCACATCGGTGAGGTAGGTGTTGTACTCCTCCTCGAAGATCTGCGCGTACTCGCCGGGCAATTCGCCGGTTGCGTCGTACTGGCGGTATTTAGCCACCTCATCGACGAAGAACAGCGACAGCACCTTGATCCCCTTGCCGAACAGCATCATCTCTTTCTGAAAGTGTGCCTTTACCGCCTCGCGGATTTGGATGCGGCGCATGGCAGCCTCATCCACGTTGCCCACGGCCTCCCCGGCAACTAGCTCCACACCATTGGTAAAGCTCAGGCTATCGATACGAGCGTCGATATCGGCAACCACGTAGTCTTTGTACTGATCCAGCCCACCAGAGAGGTCGTACAGATTGTCGTTGCGGCCGAGTTTGCGCATTACTCGCTTGATACCAGTGCTCTGTTTGATCTCCATCTCGACCCGCGCCACAGGTGATTTGGTCGAGACTTCAATGTCCTGTAAAAACAGATAAGCATTGGTGCCGGTCAGGCCTTTGACAGTGATGCCGCGTACGCTGATCTTCTTCACCAGCTTTTGGTTGTAGGCATCCAGCGCATCAAGGCGGTGGACTTTGTTGTACTCCGTTTTGTGGGTGGCCGAGTAGCGCACGATCATCAACGGATTGAACTCACTGAAGGAAGCCAGCGTCTTGGTTCCCTCCATCTTCTGCGGCTCATCGAGAAACAGGATGGGCCGGTTGGCTTTGATCACGTCGATCGGGCGGCGCGATTGAAAGTCATCCAGTTCTTCATAGATCCGCCGCTGGTCTGCACCACGGGCTGCGAACGCCTGGACGTTGATAACCATGACGTTGATGCCGGCATCCGAGGAAAAGCTTTCCAGGTTGTGTAGCTGCTTGGAGTTGTAAATGAAGAAGCGCGCCTTCTTGCCGTAGCTCTCCAAGAAATGCGCAGCCGTGATCTGCAGCGACTTATAGACACCTTCACGAATGGCAATACTCGGCACCACGACGATGAACTTGCTCCAACCATAGCGTTTGTTCAGCTCGAACATGCTCTTGATGTAGCAATAGGTCTTACCAGTGCCCGTCTCCATCTCAACATCGAGGTTGATGGTGCAACCCGTATGCTTGTCGCTAGCCAGCGCCACCGATAACGGCAGGTTCTGCCGGCGCTGTACGCCTTGAATGTTCCCCAGCAACTGCGCCGCGTTCAACGCTAGCTCCGCATTCTTGAAGCCCGCCTCCGTAGGCTCAATCGTCTTCGCACCGAGCAGGTCGATCTGTTGCGGTGCCACCGGTGCGAATGGCTTAGCTCCAGGGTCAACGCGATAACTCACGCCCGAGGATTTTGGCTGACCAGCAAAGCAGTCGGCAAAGGCGTCTACCGCATGAGTCTGGTAGGGCTGGACTTTAAACTTCAGTTTCATGCGTAATTCCTGGCTGACCCAAGGGTATTGCAGGCGTCGGTCGAATAATCGTTCCCGGCGCGCTTGAACTCCACTACCTCGTTTTCCCAACACTCAATCAGAGAGTCCAGTAGTGCCTGCATGGCTTGAGCATCCATATCAGCCCCTTAAAGCGTCTTAATTTCGGTAGCTGGCGAAAGCAGCTTGAATACCTGCTCGACGTTGATTTTCACGCTATCACTGGCGAAGCCGGCGTCGCGGAACACCACACGTAGCGGCTTATGTCCGGCGAGCTGTTTGACAAAGTCTTCGTCGATACCGATATCGAAGCAGGCGACCAGTGCATTGCCGTCAACGAAAAACACGGTCTTGCCGTCGATAACTCGCTGGCTGATAGGAAGGGCCAGATCCACCCCCCAGTCCAGAAGCACCTGAAACAGCAGATCTTCGGGAGTGCGGTCTTCACGGATATTGTCGACTTGATCGAAAAGAAGATCCTGGCTCACTGCGTCCGGGGTGTAATACACCTCTTTCATGTTGGACGTATCTGTTTTCAGAACTCGAAAGCCCAAATCGCACTTCACCGCCCCGTCCAGCATTCGGACTTCAGTACTGAAGTTCCGAACACGATTGAGCCCCATCTCAAAGATTGAAGAGAGCCCAGGTTCCGGCTTTGGCAAAGGTTCTGGAATCTGAACGCCGATAAAACGCCGATTCCCACCATCTTCAACGTTCTGTTTCAGCACAGCGTGTGCTGTTGTTCCACTGCCGCTAAAAAAATCGAGAATGATGCTGCTATCGTCAGGCTTGCTTGCCAGTTGGAGAATGCGTTGCAGCAGCTCCACCGGTTTCACCGAGTTAAGGACGTTCTCTGTATGCTCAAACTGCACATACTTCAGAAGCGCTTTCTTTGCGTCCTGCGTATGACCGACTTCTTTATAAGTCCATAAGGTTTGAGGCGTACGACCTTGCTGGACCTCAGACAGGAACCTCTTCAAGCGCGGCATATTGCTGCCGTCCTCCCCCCACCAAATTCGATTCTCCTGATCTAGCTTTTTAAAGTTGGCTTCACTTATCCCCCAGTATCGACCTTTGGGGGGACCATCAATTATCCGACCAGAGGGGCACTCCACTTGGTAAAGCCCAGCATCGTAGCGATTTCTGGCGGCGAGATCACTTGACGTCCATGGGCCACGGGAATCGCCATCAGGATTCTTGTAGCGCGCTATCATTTCTTCCGTTTGAGGGAGAAGGTTTGGGGTCCACTGGTCTTTCGATTTGGCGTACACCAGCACGTAGTCGTGGTCTTCAGAAAACCATCTCGCAGAATTCTTCGGCGAAAAGACTTTCTGCCAGATAACCTGCGCCACGAAGTTTTCCTCTCCGAAAACCTCACTGCAAACCTTACGCAAGTTGTCGACTTCGTTGTCATCAATGGAAATAAACACTACACCATCGTCCCGCAGGAGATTGCGAGCAAGCCGAAGACGTGAATAAATCATCGTCAACCAGTCGGAATGGAAGCGACCATTGGCCTCTGTATTCGCCACAATACGCAAGCCTGAGTCGTCAGCCTGATTTGAGCGCAGGAGGTAGCTCTCGGTGTCATCCTTGAAGTCATCGTCATAAATGAAGTCCCTACCAGTGTTGTAGGGAGGGTCGATGTAAATTACTTTCACTTTGCCGAGATAGCTCTCTTGCAACAGCTTGATCACGTCCAGGTTGTCGCCTTCGATGAACAGATTCTGAGTGCTGTCGAAATCGACGCTCTCGTCTCTGAAAGGACGTAGCGTCTTGGCTATCGGCGCATTAGCCGCGAGCAACGCCTCACGCTTCCCCGGCCAATTCAGCTGATAGCGCTCTTGTGCCCCCTCTACGATGGACGAAGACAGCTCCTGACGAAGCAGATCGAAGTCGATGGCCTTCTTCAGCTCGCCCGCTGCATCCCGAGCTTCGGTGATGCAGTTCGGGAATAACTCTGCCAGCTTGTTTATATTGGCTTCGGCCATGTTTGGAGAGTGCATCTTCAGCTTGTCCATGGGACGTCCTGTAATTCTTGAATTCTTGGGTACGAACTGGCGCTCACGTGCTCAGCTGATCAATTTGGGTCTGCAGTTCCCGCAATTGAGCGTTGAGCTCTACTTTGCGATTGAACTGTATTTCTTTGTGCAAACGCGCCTCCAGCTTGCGCTGCTCGCCTTGCAGGCTGCGCAGCTGAGCCAATCGCAGCAGTTGTTCGGGCAGGCTTTCTCCGGGCCACGCCCGCTGCGGTAGCAAGCTGCGCAGCAGTTGTTCGTAGAGGCCATACAGATCCAGCGCCACCGGCAAGGGCTGACGTTCGTCATCAGCAGCCAGCCAAGCTCCGGCGAAGTAACCATCGATTACCCACTTGCTAGCATCGGCTTCGCTGGGGCGCTTAAAGGTCGCAACCATGCGGGTGCGCTGTTCATGGTGCAACTGAAAGATGATCGGCAGTGGAATAGCGCGATCGATGGCGCGCAGTACATCTACATCGAGTTCGGCGGTTTTTAGTGCAATGTCGAAGATCTGAATTTCTACGACACCGCCCCGCGCCGGCAGATTAATGGTTTCCGGGGCCAGTTTGTACTGCCAGGTGATTTGCTCGACCTGGGCAATAAATTTATCGCGCAGTATCGAGCCAACAGAACCGCGCTCATAGATTTTGTTCTTCGCCACCACACGACCAACCTTGGCCTGCGGCGGAAAACTAAATAGCGCTGGCGTAACTGCCGGAGTGACTGCGGCCTGGCTCATGCCACGGCCTGAATGACAATGAAAGTAATCAACTCGAAATCATCCAGCCCAGAGATGGTGTCGACCAGCGCGGTGGTCTTACCGCCGCTGAACAGACTGTCGATATCTTTCTCTTCCTTCACATCGATCATCGAGCGAATCGCTTGGTCGAGTAGGTTGGAGTAGGCACGCATGTTACGCCCGTCCTGGGTGGACTGATTGAACCGCTGGTAGGCATCACTGATCGGCTGGCTGTGGCCCTTACAGGCGCTGCGAGCCAGGTCCAACAGACGCTTGGCTTCTGTCTGATCACTGATGATCTGCCCTTCCAGACTGATATAGATCAGGTAGAAGGGATGCAGGCGGTTCTGTTGATTGAGGCTGGCGCCGTGCTTGCGATTGCGTAAGGTGAAGATCACGCCGGGCACCAAGCCAAGTTCCTGCCGTGCCGGCACGACGGCGTGTAAGCCATTGGGGATGCTGCCGAGGTCACCATTGGCCTTGATGTAGCTGAGCAAATCCATGCGGAAATCATTGAGGCCGAGGTCGGTGATGGAGACGCCGGTCTTGATGTCTTCCATCTCGATCACTTCATCCTGCAAACGTCGCAGTTGCTCTTTGCGGTAGGCCACGTCGTTGGCCTGGGCGCTGAGCACGTTGTCGTCGCCAGTGGCGGTAACGTCAGCGATCATCATGCGGTTTTCAACCCGCTCTTTGAGGTTGATGTACTCGTCGAGGCTAATGTCTGGCCAGTAGTTGACCAACTGGATGCTGGCGTTCTGCGAGCCAATACGATCCACCCGGCCAAAGCGCTGGATGATGCGCACCGGGTTCCAGTGAATGTCGTAGTTGATCAGGTAGTCGCAGTCCTGCAGGTTCTGGCCTTCGGAGATGCAGTCGGTACCGATGAGGATGTCGATTTCACGCGGCTCGTCCGGGTAAATCAGCGCTTTTTCTTTCGAGCGCGGTGAAAACAGCGTCAGTAAACCTTGGAAGTCGTAAGTCTGGCGACTTCCCGGCATAGTGCCGAGAGTGGACTTGGGCGCATCGCTGCCGGTGACCTTGCCGGAATGCACCTTGTGAGCGCTCAGCAGGTACTCAGCAAGGTTGTCGTAGAGGTAATTGGCGGTATCGGCGAAGGCGGTAAAAATCAGCACCTTGCGATTGCCAGGATTAATCGGCGATGCCAGCTTGCTGGTGATTTGGGTTTTCAGGTGCTGCAGTTTGGCGTCATCGGCTGGTGTGACCTTGGCCATTTCAGCCAGCAACTCTTCAATGAAGATTAGGTCGCCTTCCAGGTCTTGCTCCCACGACGGCACGTCCATGTCTTCCAAGCTGATCTGAATCTTCTTACCAATCGTAATGTCGCCAGGCAACGGTAAGTTGTCGTCGTCAAAATCGGCATCTTCAAAGGCAGCGGTAACGTCGGCGAAGTCACTGGCAAGGCCGGTTTTCTTGAAAGTGGCGATTTTGTCCAGCGCGTTCCGATGCGTGCTCTGCAGATTTTTCAGGGTCAGGCGGAAAGACTCGACCGAGCTCTCGAGCCGCTTCAACAGGTTGGTGGTCATCAGCGCTTGCAGGCTTCTCTCGCGGTCGACCTGTTTGAGCTTGCCTTTACCTCCCTCCACTTCGGTGTCGTACATTTCTTCGTACTTTTTCAACCGACTCGGCAGGATGTAGCTAACCGGCGCGTACACGGCGAGCTTAAGCAGCGACAGCCGATTGAAGATTTCGTTGAAGCCTATGACGTCACCACGCGGAGTCAACGGGCAATGAAACGACAGTGGCTTGCGGCGTTCAGGGAAGCTGCCGATGTCGGCGGTGTTGTAGAAGGTCTCGATATGCCGTCGCGAACGAGCAATGGTGACGCTGTCGAGCAGCTCGAAGAAATCGAAATCAAGGGTATTGAGAATCGCCGCTGCAGTGCGTTTTTCCGGTGGCAAACCGGTCCAAACGTTGAAGGCTGCCTGGGCGCGACGGAAGATACCGTCGATGTCCTTTTCAGTGCGCAACTTCTTACTGAGGTTGTCGCTGTCGCCCTCGTAGGCCAAGGCCAATTGGTTGCGCAAATCGCTGAAGCGATTGTTGACCGGGGTGGCGGAGAGCATCAGTACCTTGGTCTTCACGCCTTGACGAATGACTTGATTCATCAGCCGCTGGTAACGGGTCTCTTTGTCTTTATAGACGTCGTTGTTACGGAAGTTGTGCGACTCATCGATCACTACTAGGTCGTAGTTACCCCAGTTGACGCGATCCAGCGGAATGCCCAGCGACTCGCCACGGGTACGAGTCAGATCGGTGTGACAGAGCACGTCGTAGCTAAAGCGATCCTTGGCAAAGATGTTGGTCTTGAGGTTCTGGTTGTAGTTCCGCCAGTTATCGGAGAGCTTCTTCGGGCATAGCACCAAAACGGACTTGTTACGCAGTTCGTAATACTTGATAACCGCCAATGCGGTGAAGGTTTTACCCAGGCCTACGCTGTCGGCCAGGATGCAGCCGCTGTAGGTTTCCAGTTTGTTGATCAATCCGGTGGCCGCGTCGCGCTGGAAGTTGAACAGCTTTTGCCAGATCAGGCTGTCTTGATAGCCGGTGCGGTCATTGGGTAACACATCCTCATTTATGTCTTCTAGGAACTCGCGGAAGATGTTGTAGAGCATTAGAAAATAGATTCGCTCTGGGGCGTTCTCCTGATAGACCGACGCGATGTGATCGCAGAGCCGAGCAGTCACATCTTCAAGCTTTTCCGGGTCGCTCCAAATCTGCTCGAACAAGTTGAGGAACATACCCGTGTGGGCCGGTTCATCGAAACGGGAAACGATGTTCGAGAGCGCGCCACCTTTCTGGTAGCCCAGATCGACAGCTGTAAATCCCTGAACGGGCATAAATACAGCGTCACCTGACTCAGCCTGTGAACCGATAAAGGGCTGCATCGGAGCCTGAGCCCGGTTGGAACGGAAAGTAGCCTTACGGCGTATCCAGTCAGCACACTCCTTGGCGATGGCCTTTTGAGTAAGTTGATTCTTCAACTGGATCTCAAACTCACTACCCGTGAGGCTGCGCTCGCGCTCTGCCTTGGGGATATAGAACTCGCGCTGCTCCTTCTTGATCTTGTCGCTGACCTCATTGGGTACGAAGGTCGGCGAGGTGAAGATGAACTCCAAGGAGTCTATGCTTTCCAGCTCCTTCTTCAGCGCCACATAGGCATAGATCGAAAAGCACGAAGCGGCGATCTTCAGCTTTGAACCCGGCTTGATCGTACCTTTGAGGCTTTCACCAAGCAGGGTATTGATGTTGTCGATCAGTTCCATATGAAGGATTCCCTTTTATGCGAGCTGAGGGGATTATCATGGAGCTTGCGACGAATATCACGGATTACTAGCCAGCAGATTGCCACGTACGCAAAATTTCAGCCCAATGAACGCCATGACCATCCCAACCTTGCGGTTGAATGGGTGAGCGCACGAACGACCGTAGTGGGGGGACAAATGGGGGGATAGAAATATAGAAAGCCATCAAGCCCAGCAAAACAAGGCAAAAACTCAAAAATAACGCCGCCCACAAGCCGGCTTTTTAATGCCTGAAAGAAAGTGATTCGCGAATCACCCAACCCCTTCCGTATTCAGCGCATAAAACTCCTGCAACTTGGCTTGCAACAGTTTCTTGTCTGGCAATTGAGTGTGGTACTCCGCGATCAAGGCAGGCGACAGTGAGCGGTTCAGGGCGTACTCGACGATTTCGTCCTCTTTGCTCGCGCACAGCAATACGCCAAGCGCCGGGTTTTCGTGTGGCTTGCGGACATTGCGGTCCAACGCTTCAAGATAAAAATCCATCTTCCCCAGGTATTCCGGCTCAAAGCGTCCGACCTTGAGTTCGATCGCCACCAGGCAGTTCAGCCCGCGGTGGAAAAACAACAGATCCAGCGCAAAGTCCCGCCCACCTACCTGCAACGGATATTGCGAACCCACAAAGCAGAAGTCCCTGCCCAGTTCGATCAGAAAATCCCTGAGTTTGTGCAACAGGCCTCCATGCAAGTCTGTCTCGGCATGACCACGTTCCAGAGCCAGAAACTCGACCACGTAGGCATCCTTGAACACATCCAGGGCCTGGGGATGAATTTGTCGCAGCGGTGCTGACACTTTTGCCGGGCTGACCACTGAACGTTCAAACAGAGCGGCCTTGAACTGCCGCTCCAGTTCGCGGCTCGACCACTTCTCCTGGATTGCCAAGCGCAGGTAAAACTCACGCTCCTCCGGGCGTTTGCTCTGGTTGAGGATGATCAGATTCTGGGTCCAGGGCAATTGTCGCAGCAGTGCTGCGACTTTTGCGTCATGCCTATAAGCCTCGTAAAACTTACGCATGCGAAAAAGATTCGCACGGGTGAACCCCCGCAATCCAGGCTGCGTATAGGCCAGGTGCTGAGCCAGCTGCGCCACCACCCCATCACCCCACTCCGCCGCTTCAATTTTGCGACTGATGTAGGCCCCAACCTGCCAGTGCAGCTCAATCAGTTCGGTGTTGACCGCCTGCATGGCGCGTTGTCGCGCGGTCACAATCAGTTGGGTGATTTCGTTGAAAGCTGATTCGAGAGAGGTATCGCTACGAAGATCATTCACGTCAGGGCATTTCCATGTCGGTTGGAGGCCCTCTCAATTACTCCTGATACCGACGCAAGAACATTCACAATGTATGTCTGCATGAAACAACGCTAATAGGCCTCCATCCCGCCCAGAGAACACGTGCAAAGCCAAAATGGTCGATGCCAAATCCACCCCGTCCAAAAACCGCCCCCTTACCCCGGAAGAAGCTCTGCCGGTCAGACTTCGCTTTCAAGCTCAACGGGAACCTACGCAATGGATCTGCACATCCCGACCCTGCTGGTAGTCTCGGTCTTCGTTTTCATTCTGATGGGTTTGTTGACCTGTCATGCCTGGTGGCGTGATACCGGCGAGCTTCCTCTGGCATATCTGGGTGCAATGATGCTGCTGGCGGCGCTGGGTGTGGTGCTGATCAGTTGGCGGGGTCGATATTGTCCCGCTCGTTTTCAACCGCGAGTCGGGCTACGACCTTTCGAGCCTGCTTTCACAGGCGGATGAAACCCTATATAGCGCCAAGGATCACGGTCGCAATCGTGTGCAAACGCTGCGCAAGTTGTACCTCAACCTCACGGATAGCTGAACGACTTCACCAACGTCAACTCCCCCACCGCACGCATCGGCACCAGGAAGGTCTCCATCTTCTCACTCGGCGTGCCTTCCTCGGTAATTACCGTCACCTGCGCCGTGGTCAGCGCTTGCACCGCGTCTTCCTGCCCCTCTTCATCACTGCTGTAGCCGCCGCCAAAGTAGTTCACATAGACCAGATATTGCCCTTTGATCGGCGCGGGCATGGCGAAGATTTCCGGGCCGTAGCCGGTGGTGACGTCGACGTCGAGCGCTGCGCCGTTGGGGGCGACGCGGTCGCCGTACCAGATGTGGGCGCCGTCGGGGGTGATCAGGTGCAGGTCGAGGTCGGTGTTGTCGCTGTCCCAGGACAGCAATACGCGCAACTTGGCCGGGGTCGCACCGCCGCCGCTGTTGAGAAATTGCGTGCGCTGACGTTGTTGGCCATCAGGGCTGCGAACCTCGACGCTGTTGCTGCCGTTGGGGAATGAGAACGGGCGATCGAAGCGGCCGGCCGGGTCGATTTTCAGTGGCATGCTCACCCCGTTGACGATCAGCCGGCCGGGCTCTGTGGATTTGGGCGTGACTTTGATCTGCCCGCTGATGCGCGCGGTATTGGCCTGCCCTGCCGGGGTATTCACCGACGAGGCCGGGTAGTTGACGGTCTGCCCGAAGTTTTCCCCTTCGCCCTCAGGCGCTCCGGTGCGCCAGCCGCCTGCGGGGGTATTGAGTTTGACGCTGTCAGCCGCCATCACCGATGGCAACGCCACCAGCGAACAGAGCAACAGCAAGACCTGTGGATAACGGAGTTTCATGGACTATTCCAGCAAGAGGTGGCGGGCGAGCCCTTCGATGTAGGTTTCATCCTGGCCATTGGGGTGTGCTTCGAAGGCCAGGTGCAGGTATTCGTGGGTCAGGTCGAGGCGTTCTTGCAGCGTCTGCGCACCGCGTACGTAGATGCGCTGACGTCCGCGGTCGACATAGGGGCGACCGAAGGCCAGGCGGCACACGGCGAAGGTGCTGACCTCGTTGTAGCCGGTTTCGCTTTCAAGTTTTTGGCGCCAGCCGCGCCGTTGTTTCTGCAGCCATGCTTGCGCGGCGGGCAACGCTTCGCAGGACGCGACCGGGTTGTCCCAGCGGCTGAGGCTGGCGCGTGGGTAGGCGTGCAGCAGGATGGCGTCGTATCGCTGGCCGGCACGGGCCTGTTCGACAGCTTGCTGCCAGGACAGCTTGTCCGGGCCGGGTTGATCGGAATGGTAGGTGACGGTGCTGCCGGCCAGCACCAGGTCGCTGGTCCAGGCGGCGATGTCGCGAGACTCGGACGACGCCGGACGCGGTGCGACCCGCTGACGGCTGCTGCTGTCGTCGATGCTCAGGCAGTCTCCGCTGCGCGTGGCGTTTTGCAGCAGGTACGTACGAATGGCCACGGCCAGGGCTTTGGCGGCCTCGACCGGTTCGGCACTGGCTTCACGCTGGAGAACTCGGGCGACGTACTCTTCGCGATCCAGACGAGCCACGAGCTTATCGTTCAGCAGAAACAGTTCGCCGTCGCTGTGAATATCCAGCGCATTACCCTTGGCGAATTCAACGCGGTAGTCACCCTGCAATGCCCCGGAAGTCACCACACTGCCCCCCGACAGCACGCGCCGAAGTGGATAGCGGGAGAACAGGTCGACTTCTACGCACTGCCCTGCATCCGCAGGCCATGCAACAGGAATCACCGTAGACAGTGCCGGTGCGTAATCACGTAGTACCCGCTGACTGGTGCCCCGTCCTCCAGCCCAGACCGGTGTGCCATCCGCCGTCCAACCGGCAAACCCGCCCTGACGCGATGTTGCATCCTGATCCGCCAGCCAGCTCCAGGTTTTCACTCGCAGGCGGCTTCCGAGCTCGCCGACGACTTGGCCATCAGCGGCATTGAGCACCACATTGAGCAACACACGCCGGGCTTGATCCTGCGCCGGCAGCACGGCCAACACCTTCAACAGTTCCGCCACCGAAACCCGGGTAGCCGGTTGCAACGAAGGCAAATCCAGCAACCATTGCGGCGCCTGCCGCGTCTGCCAATAGGCTCGCCAGTCGGCATCGCCGATGCCCAACCGCGCGGATTCGAAATACAGACCGCACGATTTCACCAACGCCTGATCACGCTCGATCCTGCCACCCGCCGTGCAGCAATAAACCTCTTCTTTCGACTGGCCGCGGCATTCATAAGCCGGCTCACGCGCGCCGGTGTCCACCCAGCCAGGCGTAGACGAACAACTTCCACACACTGCCCAGCGGCGTCTGCAAGGTCTGCGGCAACGGCTCGCGGGTGATCACCTGCGTTCGGCTCAGCGACAACAAGTCTCCCTTGAAGGCCAGGCGCAGAGGTTCGTCCTGCGCCGTTGCCAGCACAGGGATCAAACACAGCAACCAACCTATCAGCAGCCTGTGCACGTCAGTGAACCGTGACTTGGCCAAGGGTTGCCTTTTGTTCAAGCGCCTGATGTTGCGGCGCATAAATCTGAGTGAAACGCACCGGCGGCAAGTTGAACTGCCCCTTCTGCGAGAAACGCACCAAATGCCGCAGACGCAACTCGCCACTCAAGGCATCGACCGGAACGGCGTAAGCCATTTGCCCCGGTTCGAATCGCGCCTTCTCCAGCGATGTCGGTTCGGTGCCAGCCTTGCCCATGAGCTTGATGCCCCAGGTGGTGCGCTCGACATCGGCGCCCGGTGGTAGCGGCACTTCCAGCATCCCGTAACGCAACGGTTTGGCGGCTTTGCTGGTGACGATCACTTCGTCGAGATAGAGGTTGTCGCTGGACAGCGGCGCGTTGCCGATCGCTTCAAGTTTGAAGGTGAAGGCCTCATCCCCCGGCACCAGTCGCGACAGGCGACGGGTGATGGTCACGGCCATCGGATCGACCGCCGGCTGCTGGCTGCGGTAGCTCAATGCAGCGCGCAGCGGACGCTCTTGTACCCCGGTCAGCGTCAATACCGTCGGCACTGGCGCAGCCCCCTGCCACGTCCAATACATCTCACCAGAAACCCCGTACTGTTTCTTCCAGCCTTCACCCGGCGCCAATGCAATGGTGGGCGATGCCTGCTCGATGCTGCGTTGCAGCCAGGTCAATGCCAACGCCCGTTCCAGGGTCGATTGCTGTGGCAGCAAACGTTGCAACAAGGCCTGGCCGTGAGCCTGATCGAAGGGTTGCAGCGACAGGTTCAGCGCTTCGGCAAACGGCTGGGAACTGACCGCCAGACGTTGCTGCGCGTCGGCCAGTTGCCGATTGAACGCATCCGGCAAAGCGACCTTCGCTTGCCTGGCCAGCGATGCCGTCAGCACTCGTGCGGCCGCCAGCCCCAATGCGGAATCCGGATCGCTCATGACGAGGCTGTCTTCGCCGTCCTCCATCAGGTTCGCGGCAGTGCCCTCGCCCGCTTTCGCCAGGTCGTCAATCAAGCCACTGAGCAAGGTGTTGACCGGCAACTGCATCTGTTTGGCGAACGACAGGATCAGCGCCCGCTGCAACAGCGGCGTGCTCTTCGCCTGCTTGGCGTAGACCTCCAGCACCCGCTGCCAATGCTCCGGCGGCAGGCTCAGTTCCAGCACCTGGCTGGCATGCCAGTCGGCGTAATAGGCGTAGGCGGTGAGGAAGGCATCCGGCTCGCCGTCCATGCCCCACCAGGTGAAACACGCCGAAGGGCCGGCCATTTGTACCAGGCGCAAGCGACTGTTTTGCATGATCAGGCGCAGGCGATCACGGGTCTGCGGATTCGCCGCCAGCGTCGGGTAGGCGATGCTCAATGGCAGCAGGCGGCTGGCGGTCTGCTCGACGCCACCGTAGGGGTAGCTCAACAGATCGTCGAGTGCAGAACGGAACAACGCTTGCGGACTGTCGTCCAGATGCAGGCGGATATCACTGGCGTCAGTCGGTAATGTCAGCGGCGTATCGCCCTCACCCACATCAAGGCTCTGGGTTTGAGTCACCTGCCAGCCTTCACCGGTCGCGCTCAGGCGCACCGCCAGAGCATCAGCGGTTTTGCCATCCTGCACCAGCTCGGCGCTCCACTCGCCATTGGCCAGTTCAAAGTTCGGCAACGGGATGTAGTTGATGCCGCTGTTCAGGGTCACAGGCACACGCTGTTCGTTGCCGGCGAAATGGGTCACCAGTTCGGCCTTGACCGGTTTCTCGGCCTGGCTGAAGGCGAACACACCGAGGTCCGGTTTGTCGCCGGCGCGGAATCGAGTCGGGCCGCTCCACTTCAGGTACAGCGGTTTTTCCGAGCGCACGAATTGCTTCTTCTGCCCGACCTGCCCGCCATCGGCGATGGCCCTGGCGGTGATGCGCCAGCGGGTCAGGGAGTCAGGCATCTTGAAGGTGAAGCGGGTTTTGCCGTTGGCATCGGTCAGCAATTCAGGTTGCCACGCCGCCGTGTCGACGTCCTCGCGACGCGGTCGCTCCAGCACCTTCACGCCGCGCTCACTGCGATTGGCTTTGCCCGGTGCACCGGGGCTGCCCGGCAAGGCGACGTCATAGCTGATGAACGACAAACTGGCACTGGTGCGTACGTTGTTGCGGCGTGGGTGATAGAAGAACTGGTCGATGCTCGGCGCCACTTCCGGTTGCAGGGCGTAGACCATTTCATCAACCACGCTGACCGTCAGGTGCGCAGGAATCGCTTTGCCGGCGAACTGGGTGGTCAGGTCCACCGAGACGGTTTCGCCCGGCTGATAGGTTTCTTTGTCGGTGGCGATGGCCACGTCGATCTGTGGCGTGACCACCTTGATGCCGGCGTTTTGGAAACTGTACTGGCCGCCCTTGGTGTACAGCACCGAGAAGGTCAGGTTCGGCGCGAAACCGTCTTTCACCGGGATGCGCGCGCGGTATTGGGTATCGCTGAGTTTTTCCAGCTTCAGCCAGTCGCCGCCCTTGGAAAGCAACGCAGTGGCTTCGACTTTGTCCCGCTCCAGAGATAGCAGCGCATCGCTCACTGGCTCGGGGAAAGTGATCAGTGCCAGCGCTTCATCGCCTGCGATGTACTCGGGCTTGTCGAGGACGATCTCCACGGTGCCGGGTACGGCTTTGACGCCTTCGCCGGTTACCGAATGGCCGGTGGCGCCAACCACCCGGCCATGATCATCCTTGAGTGTCAGGTTGTAGGTCCCCGGCCGGTCAAAGGCCAGGGTGAACGCCTTGTCGGTTGCCGCGAGTTTGCCTTCGCCGGTGCTCTGGTCTTCCAGTCGCACCCAGCCATAGCTGCCCGGCGTAACGGCATCGGCCTGCTCGCCTTCGCGGGCGTAGCTGAACGCAACCTTGTCACCCACCGCGCTGAAGCGCCAGGGCGCGCTCAAGCGGAAATTCGCCGCGCCACGGTCGATGAGGATTTCCTTGGTGGTCTTGACCCGATACGCCGCGCCGTCGCTGGCAAACACCGTGAGCATGTAGCGACTTGGCTTGTCCGCAGCCGGCAAGTCGAGGGACGCGTTGCCCTTGGCATCGGTGGTCAATTCGGTGCTGGTCAGCTCCACCGGAAATTGCCCGAGGTATTGCAGTTCGTTGTCGACCATCGACAGCTGTTGGGCGCGCAGGCTCAGGCTCAATTTCGCATTGGCCACCGGCTTGCCGTCCGGGTACAGCAGCACCAGGTTGCCCTTGACCGGCTCGCCAGTACGGTAATCCTGCTTGGCCAGATTGAGCGAAATCTCGAAGTGCGGCTTGATGTATTCAGCGACGCGAAAGGCGCTGCTGTAGGCCTGATCCTTGTAGTTGAAACGCAGTTCATATCCACCGGCCACGGCGTTATCGGGCAACTGGAATCGGCCTTGAGTGCCTGCCTTGGAATCGAGCTTCAGATCGAGGGATTGCAGCGCCGTGCCGGTCGCATCCAGCACGGTCACATTGACGTCAGCCGCGCTTGGCTGCACCGAGTCCCGCGCGTTCTTGAATTCACGCCCGACGATTTTCAGCGACACCCAATCCCCCGGCCGATACAGCGGCCGGTCGGTGAAGGCATAGAGCTTGGTGTCGTAGATTTCGCTGTCGTAGTAGAAATTCTCGGAGACGAACACCCCGCCCTCTTCGTCCTCACCGATCACGAACGAGCGCTCGGGGCTGACGTGTTTCAGGCGCAGCAAGCCGTCGGTATCGGTGGCGCCACTGCTCATGACGCCGAGGCCATCGGTCCACAACACATTGACATTCGGCACCGAACTGCCTTCGTGTTTGCGCGCGGCCCACACCAGCAATTCGTCACCGGCGATCTTGCTCACCGCCACGGTGTTGGAGACGAACACCATGGTAGTCGCGCGGTACTTGCCGATCAGCGCCTCCACCAGATAAAGACCCGGTTTGAGATTGCCCAACGGGATGTACACGTTGCCCGGCGCGACGCTGACGAATTCGCTGGAAGACCCGGCCAGGTTCACCCCTGCAGGTGGCTGGATCGGCTTGGCCTGCCACAACGGATAACGGAACTGGCTGACCACCGGCAAACCCGGTATCAGCGCGAATTGCGGCTGCGCATCGTAGGGCGTTGGTGCGGCCATCGCGTTGCCCATCTTCAGTTCCGGCACTTCCTCGGTGACTTGTTTACGCGACTCGTAGGAAAACGCCCGCTGCATCACCCGACGGGATTTGCGATACCAGTTGTCCCACAGGTAAGCGAGGGTATTGGACAGGCCTTCACCCTTGAACTGGCCATCGCTGACCACCCGATGCAGGTTCTTCTGGCGCTTGAGGAAATCCAGCGGTTTGTCGATGCGATACACCCGAATATCGGCACCGCCGTAGGGCTCCATGCGAAACCGGCGATAGTCGCGGCCCGGCGCTTCGAGGCGCACCATCGCCGGTTCATCGCTGGCAAAACTGCTGTCGGCCAGCAGGAAAAAACTCTCGCCGGCGACCGGCGCATAGCCGCTGGACGGGACCGAGTCTTCGGCGTCAACCGCCGAGAACGGCAGCACCAATACCAACATCAGAGACAGAAAACGCAGCATGCGGGCACCGGTCATTGGGAAAGAAAATTCAGTCGATAGACGCCGATGAAGTTGGGGTTGGCTGCGTCGGGTATCCATCGGGTGTCCTTCCATGTCATGAGTTGCTGCAGGCTTGCCGAACGCATGCCGTTGTCGGTGGGGGTACTGGTGCCGGTGTGATAGGCGATGTAGCGGCCCATCCAGATCATCAGGTGCTGATCGTCGCCCTGATCGAAAAACATCAGGTCGCCAGGGCGTGCTTGAGACACATCGCGGCTGACCAGATGGCTGTTGAACTGGATCAATTTGATCGCATTGACGTATGGCCCGATCTTGCCGCCGCCCTGCTGCCATTGCTGGGCAAGACCGCGCTGGGCGTCGCTCAGTTGCAGCTCCGGCGGCAGGTAGCGATTGGACAGTCCATTGCTGCGCAGCCATTTGTCGTCATGGACCTTCAACGCTTCGTTAGCGGCGAAGCGCACCAGCCCGGCGCAGTCTTGCTGATACCAACGGGGGCTCGGGCCCTGGCTCAGTTGCTCTTGGGCGATGCGCACGAACCAGGCACGAAACACCTGGGATTGCTGTGGGTCGAGCGACGGTGCCTCGACAGCGCGGGCACCCGCGCTCAGCAACAACGCCAGCAGGCCGAGACTTCGGATCAATGTCGTCACAGGGCTTTCCACTCCAGCGGCAGCCACTGCCAGTGGCCGTCTGGCTCGCTGCCTTCGGGCAAGGTCAGGGCGTATTTGCCGTAGCCGCCGAGCTTGCGCAGTTTCGGGATCAGGTAGGTTTGCGCGGCGTTGTAGAACACCGGCTCCATGTCCTGGGGCAGGCTGTCGAGGGTTTCCTGCTGCATCAGTTGCGCCATCGAATCCGGGCCGAAATAGACCGGCATCAACAGGTCTTTCGGTACCACGTCGGCCATCGGCGGGAAGCGTTTGTCGAGGGTGCCGAGGGCCTTGTCCACCAGCTTGTCGTCGAGGGAAAACAGCAGCGTCGAACCATGCCGCGCCAGGCTGACTTTCATGAACGCCTTGCCGGTGATGGCGTCGGGGACTTCGGCTTCCTTGGCCGCATAGGGACCGAAACTGGAGCTGACCTGACGTTGCCACTGGTGGCTCTGGCCTTCCTGCTTTTCCGCCACCGGGAAGGCCCCTTCTTCGACATTGCTCTCGTAGGCGCCGACCATCGAGCCGAACAGGCTGCCCAAATCCCCATCGAGTTTGCCGCTGTCGTCATCGTTGAGGCTGGCCACCAGCAAGGGCGTATACAACCGCGAATCGGCATACCAGCACAGGCCCGCCGCACCGGCCATGTGTTCGGTCAATGCCTGGGCCACCTTCTCCTCGGCACCGAGTTTCACCAGCAGTGGTTTCTGTTGTTCGGCAGCCAGCGGCAACGCCACGCAAGCGCTGGCCCCCATGGGCATGGCTTGCCAGATCGGTTTGAATTCGAAGTCCGGCTGATTCTCCAGTTCATCCATCGCCAGAAAACTGTGCCAGCCCTTGTCGTCCATGTCGAAACGCAGGCCGGCGAAGTTCGGAATGAAGCGCTGGTAACCCATGGCCAGCACGCTGGCATTCACCGACAGGCGTTGTTTCACCTCCGGCGCACGAGGCGGCAGGCCGAAGGCTTCGGGGAACAGTTTGTCGCCATTGAGCAGCGCCGCAATGGCCGTGGTCGACACGCTGCCCGACTCTTCCGTTGCACCACTTTGCGGATCGTAGAGTTTCGCCGGATTGGACAGCACCACCAGTTTGTCGCCATGGGACGCGAACAGCAGCGCCTTACTCGCGTTGTAACTGAGTTGATAGAGCGCCACGTCGTCGGTACCGACCTTCACGTCAGTGACCTTGCTCAACTGCGAGTCGTCCAGCGCCACTTTGGCCAGCGGCTCCAGCACCTTGGCCAGCCCGCCGCGATCCATCACCAGCAGGAAATCCTTGAGCCGCCCATCCGCCCCGCGCCACAACGCTACGTCAGCAGGTTGATCGAACAGTTGCTCGATCAAGGTGTCCTGCAGTTTCAGGTCATGTTCGTAGATGATTCGCCGCAAGCTGCCGATCAACCCCAGGCGGTCGGCATGGGTTTCGTAATAGAAGACGAAATCTTCGGTCAGGGTTTCCTTGAGGAACGGCACCGCCAGCAGGTCCTTGGGCAACTGGCTCAGGGAATGGGTTTCCAGCAGGCCATCCGGGCGGCTCATGCCCAATTTGTCACTGGCCAATACAGGCGCCGGGGCCTTGGGCTTGTGCATGAACCACCCCAACCCACCGGCCACGCCAATGACCAGGCATATCCCGATCAGCAGCGTCGGCCAATGCAGGGAAGGTTTGGTCGCTGGTGCGCCAGCGGCCGGAGTAACAGTGCTATCACTCATGTTCACAAAACCCGATGTTCATCCGTGGAGCGGGGATGCTTAGTAGTTGAAAGTCTTGACCAGCAGCAGGTCGCCGATTGCGCGCAGGGGCACGATGAACGTCTCGCGTTTTTCATCGACGGTGTTTTCGTTGAGCACCAGGTTGATCTGCGAGGTAATGACCTCGTTCTGGTTGCTGGACTCATCGAAGTTATAGCCGCCGCTGCCGAAGTTGCCCCAATAGTTCACGTAAACCAGATAGGTGCCATGCAGCGGCGCGGTCATGGTGAACATTTCCGGACCCGGGCCATCGACGCCGTCAGGGTCGAGGCCGCCGCCGTTGGTCAAGGCCGGGTGCGCCCAGAAGGCATGCTGGCCATCGGGCGTGACGATGTGCAGGTCGAGTTCGGCCTTCGGATCATCCCAACCCAGCACCACGCGAATCCGCGCTGGGGTACGCAGGTTGTTGGCTTCATAGAATTGAACACGTTTGAGGGACTGGCCTTCGGCGCTGCGCACTTCGACGCTGTTGGAGCCGGCGCCAAACGCATAGGGCCGGGCAAAACGCCCTTGCTCGTCGGTATAGAGATTCAGCGGATTGCCGTTGACCGCCAAGGTGTGCGGCCCACGCTGGGTGCCCAGGGCCTTCAGTTGGCCTTCGATCATCGTGCGATTGCGCTGCACACCCCGGTCGATGGGGGGCGTGGGATAGGCGACTTGCGGGTTTTCGCTACGGTCCAGCAAACCGTTGTAACGCCAGCCGCCCACCGGCTCCGATAGCTCGGCATTCGGCGCAGCCAGAATCACGGGCACGATAGCCAACCCGATCAGCAGCAAAAGAAATGAGCGCATGCGACGCCTCCTGCCATGCATGACGAAACCTTGCGCCTGATCCTGGGCGCGTTACAGATGTGGATACTGCGTTTCGTCTGAAAGACCCGTAACTGCCAGGTCGTATAGGGCTCGAAGGTTAGCCATTTGGGTGTTTTTTAACAATCGGATGGCTCCGAAATTGCGGTGGGAGTCACGGTAATGGGTGGACGGTGAGCCGAATAGCGATGTTATTCGGCTCATAACGTGAGCCGAATAATCCTCAGCACACTTTAGGACCACTAACTTTGTGGCGAGGGAGCTTGTCGGATCGCCGCACCGTCCCGCTGGCCTGCGAAGCAGGCCCAATCAATTGACCTCAGTATTCCTGAAAAACCTGCCAGATGAATTTAGGGTCGCTTTGCGCCCCAGCGGGAGCAAGCTCCCTCGCCACAGGGCTCCGCTTTTCGCCTGTCAAACACCCCGCTCATTTGCCCATGCCCCCCCTATCTGCTAGTGTCGCGCCGGTTTAACGTCAACCGGAAATCGCCGCCATGGCCCGCAAAAAAGCTGCACTGGATTTCGAACAGTCCCTCGCCGACCTGCAAACGCTGGTGGAGCGTCTGGAGAATGGCGAATTGTCGCTGGAGGACTCGCTGGCCGCTTTCGAGCAAGGCATCGGTCTGACTCGCGATTGCCAGGCGGCGCTGGCCCAGGCCGAGCAAAAGGTTCAGGTGCTGCTCGAGCGTGATGGCGAGTTGGCCGAGGAACCCTTCGACGCGGATCAGCCAGAATGATTGCAGCGTATTCGGCAAGCAGCCAGGCCCGGGTCAATGCAGCCCTGGAAACCCTGTTCACCGCGCCGAGCCCCGAGCTGGCGCGGCTGTACGAGGCCATGCGCTACAGCGTGATGAATGGCGGCAAACGCGTGCGTCCACTGTTGGCCTACGCCGCGTGCGAAGCGTTGGGCGGCAAGGCCGAGCAAGCCAACGGCGCAGCCTGTGCGGTGGAGCTGATCCACGCCTATTCGCTGGTGCATGACGATTTGCCGGCGATGGACGATGACGACCTGCGTCGCGGCCAGCCAACCACCCACAAGAAATTCGATGAAGCCTGCGCGATCCTCGCCGGCGACGGCTTGCAGAGCCTGGCCTTCAGCGCCCTGGTCGATCCACGCCTGAACGCATCGGATGCCGAAATCCGCCTGCAAATGGTCAGCGCCCTGGCGCTGGCGGCAGGCCCGGCGGGCATGGTCGGCGGTCAGGCCATCGACCTCGGCTCGGTCGGTCTGAAGCTTGATCAGAAAGCCCTGGAGTACATGCACCGGCACAAGACCGGCGCGTTGATCGCGGTCAGCGTCAAACTCGGTGCCCTGGCCAGCGGCCGTGCCGAGAAAGACGAACTCAAGTCCCTGCAGACTTATGCACAGGCCATCGGCCTGGCATTCCAGGTGCAGGACGACATTCTCGACGTCGAAAGCGATACCGAAACCCTCGGCAAACGCCAGGGCGCCGACATTGCCCGGGACAAACCGACCTACCCGGCCCTGCTCGGCCTCAACGCTGCCAAGGCCTATGCCCTGGAACTGCGCGACCAGGCCCTGCACGCCCTGCGACCGTTTGACGCAGCGGCCGAGCCGTTGCGCGATCTGGCCCGGTATATCGTCGATCGCCGCAGCTGACGGCGAATCCGCCAAAAAAAACCAACGCGTGGGCAGGGACCGATGCATCAGGTAAACTGCCGCATCTTTTATACCTATAACGATTCGCCTGATGCCCACGACGTTTCATGAGATTCCCCGCAAGCGCCCGACCACGCCCCTGCTCGACCGCGCGAACACGCCGGACGGCCTGCGCCGGTTAGGCGAAGCCGAGCTGGAAACCCTGGCCGATGAGTTGCGCCTGGAATTGCTCTACACGGTCGGCCAGACCGGTGGGCATTTCGGTGCCGGCCTGGGCGTGATCGAGCTGACCATCGCGCTGCATTACGTCTTCGACACCCCGGACGACCGGTTGGTGTGGGACGTGGGTCATCAGGCTTATCCACACAAGATCCTCACCGGTCGTCGCGAGCGCATGGGCACCCTGCGCCAGAAGGACGGCGTCGCTGCGTTCCCGCGCCGCTCCGAGAGCGAGTACGACACCTTTGGCGTCGGCCACTCCAGCACCTCGATCAGTGCCGCGCTGGGCATGGCGATTGCCGCCCGCCTGCAAAACAGCGAGCGCAAAGCGATCGCGGTGATTGGCGACGGCGCGTTGACCGCGGGCATGGCGTTCGAGGCGCTGAACCATGCGCCGGAAGTGGACGCCAACATGCTGGTGATCCTCAACGACAACGACATGTCGATCTCGCGCAACGTCGGTGGCTTGTCGAACTACCTGGCGAAGATCCTTTCCAGCCGCACCTACGCGAGCATGCGCGAAGGCAGCAAGAAAGTGCTGTCGCGCCTGCCCGGTGCCTGGGAAATCGCCCGTCGCACCGAAGAATATGCCAAGGGCATGCTGGTTCCCGGCACGCTGTTCGAAGAGCTGGGCTGGAACTACATCGGCCCCATCGATGGCCACGACCTGCCGACCCTGATCGCCACCCTGCGCAACATGCGCGATCTGAAAGGCCCGCAGTTCCTGCACGTCGTCACCAAGAAAGGCAAAGGTTTCGCCCCGGCGGAAGTCGACCCGATCGGTTACCACGCCATCACCAAACTCGAACCCCTGGACGCCCCGGCTGCCGCGCCGAAAAAGGCCAGTGGGCCGAAATACTCAGGTGTGTTCGGTGAATGGTTGTGCGACATGGCGGCTGCCGATCCGCGTCTGGTCGGGATTACCCCGGCGATGAAGGAAGGCTCGGACCTGGTCGCTTTCAGCGAACGTTTCCCGCTGCGCTACTTCGACGTGGCCATTGCCGAGCAGCATGCCGTCACCCTCGCGGCCGGCATGGCCTGCGAAGGCGCCAAACCCGTGGTGGCCATCTATTCAACCTTCCTGCAGCGCGGCTACGACCAGTTGGTGCATGACGTCGCAGTGCAGAATCTCGACGTACTGTTCGCCATCGACCGCGCAGGCCTGGTGGGCGAAGACGGTCCGACCCACGCCGGCAGCTTCGATTTGTCGTTCCTGCGCTGCATTCCCGGCATGCTGGTGATGACCCCGAGCGATGAAAACGAGCTGCGCAAGATGCTCACCACCGGTCACCTGTATGAAGGCCCGGCGGCGGTGCGTTACCCGCGCGGCAACGGCCCGAACGCGACCATCGAGAAAGACCTCGAGCCAATCGAGATCGGCAAAGGTGTAGTCCGCCGCCAAGGCAGCAAAGTCGCCCTGCTGGTGTTCGGCGTGCAATTGGCCGAAGCCCTGAAAGTCGCCGAGACGCTGGACGCGACCGTGGTCGACATGCGTTTCGTCAAGCCGCTGGATGAAGCGCTGGTTCGCGAAATCGCTGGCAGCCACGAGCTGCTGGTGACCGTCGAAGAAAACGCGATCATGGGCGGCGCCGGTGGCGCGGTCAGCGAATTCCTCGCCCGCGAAAACATCCTCAAGTCGGTGCTGCACCTGGGCTTGCCGGACATTTACGTCGAACACGCCAAGCCTGCGCAAATGCTGGCTGAGTGCGGCCTGGATGAAGCCGGGATCGAGGCTTCGATCCGCGAGCGCCTGCAACTGCTCAACCTCTAAATCCCTGGATACATGCAACACCCTGTGGGAGCGGGCTTGCTCGCGAAAGCGTCGGATCATTCAACTGAGAAGTTGACTGACACTCCGCCTTCGCGAGCAAGCCCGCTCCCACATTTGATTTGTGTGCGCCTCGAAACACCAACGGACTATCAATGAAGTTCTCCCGCCTCGCCCTCCCTCTGTTTCTGCTGCCCACCGCCAACGCCTATGCCGACACCTTCGAACGCGATCAGGCCCTGAAGCTGCCCGACGTGTTGATCAGCGCCAACCGCCAGGTCGAAGCGCGCAACGACAGCAGCGCCGCCAACACCGTATTCACCCGCGAAGACATCGATCGCCTGCAACCCGATAGCGTCACTGATCTGTTGCGCCGGGTGCCAGGCGTGCAAGTCTCGCAGACCGGCGGGCGCGGCAGCCTTCCGGGTGTCTACATCCGCGGCACCCAGTCGGCCCAGAGCCTGGTGCTGGTGGACGGCCAGCGCATCGGCAGTTCGACCTCCGGCGACAGTAACCTGCAACACATCAATATCGAGCAGGTCGAGCGCGTGGAAGTGCTGCGCGGCTCCCGTTCGGTGATTTATGGCAGCGATGCGATTGGCGGGGTGATCCAGATCTTCACCCGCCGTGGCGGCGAACAAGGCCTGCAGCCGCGGATGCACGTCGGCTTCGGCAGCAATCAGACCTGGGAGCGCAGCCTCGGTTTGTCCGGCGGCGATGAACAGACCCGCTTCAACCTCGGCACCAGCCTTGACGAAACCGCCGAGATCAATCGCACCCACGAGTCGTTCCCCAGCGACGGCGACCATGACGAGTACCGAAACCAGTCGTTTAGCCTGAGCTTGAGCCACGCACTCAGCGATGACATCGAGATCGGCGCCAACGCGTTGGATAACCGCGGCAAAAGCGAGTTCGACAACCCGTTCGGGCGCTTCGACATGAATACGTTCGAGTCGGTCCAACAGCAGCCCTACACCGAATTCGATGTGAGCAGTGTCAGCAGTTACATCGACGCGCGCATCAATGATCTGTGGAAAACCCGCATCGAGTTCGGCCACAGCGAAAACCGCGAGAAGACCCTCGACAAGCTCAGCGATGAGCGCAGCGTGTTCAACACCTACCGCGATGCGGTGAACTGGCAGAACGACCTGACGCTCAACGAACGCAACAGTTTGCTGCTTGGTGGTGACTGGTATGAAGACCGCATCAACAGCAGCACCGCATTCGATGAGGACAGTCGCTGGAACCGTGCGGCGTACATCCAGCATCACTATCGGGCCGACAGTTTCTCCACGGAGTTGGGCCTGCGTCACGACGATAACCAGCAGTTCGGCAGCCAGAACACCTGGAGCGGCACCTTCACCCTGCCGCTGAACCCGGACAACGAAGTGCTGCTGACCTACAGCGAAGGCTTCCGCGCGCCTACGTTCAACGATCTGTACTACCCCGACTTCAGCAACCCGGACCTGAAGCCTGAAACCTCGAAAAGCTACGAGCTGCAATGGCGCAGCCAGTTGACCGAGAGCAGTCGCCTGGAGACGTCGCTGTATCGCACCGACCTTGAAGACGCGATCATCTTCGGCAGCAACTCGCGCCCCGAAAACGTCGCCTCGGCGCGGATCAACGGCTTCGAAGCAGCGCTGAAGCAGGAACTGTTCGGCTGGCAGAGCAACCTTGGCGTGGCGATCATCGACCCGCGGGATCGTGATACGGGCCATACCCTGGCCCGTCGCGCGCGACGCACCTTGAGCTGGGACCTGGACCGACAGTTCGATCGCCTGGGCCTCGGCGCCAGTTGGCAAGCGGTCAGCAGCAGCTATGACGACCTGAACAATCAACAGCCGCTGGGCGGTTATGCCTTGTTGGGGCTGCGCAGCAGTTGGGAGCTCAATCGTGAAATCAGTCTGGAGCTGAAGGTCGATAACCTGCTGGACAAGGGTTACAGCCGGGCGCTGTACAGCTTCCAAGGTAGCCAGTACGGGTATCGCGAGGAGGGTCGGGCGTGGATGTTCGGGGTGACATGGACGCCGGAGATCTAAAGCCAGACTCGATCATTTGTGGCGAGGGGGCTTGTCGGATCGCCGCACCGCCCCATTCGGTTGCGCAGCAACCGCAATCAGGCTGATGGGGGATGCCAGATGAAACACCATTGCAGGACTTGGGGCCGCTTCGCAGCCCAACGGGGGCAAGCCCCCTCGCCACGGGTCAGCGATCAGGCGCGATCAACTGGCAGAGCTTTGCAGTTGCCTCAATCATCTGCCCACTCGGCCGCTCCAGGCCCTTGTCCGTCACCAGGCGCAATTGCCCTTGTGCTACCGCCGCCACCTGCGGCCAGGCTTTCCACACATCAAGCTGCGCCTGTTCGCTGGCCAGAATCACCTCGGGATTACGCTGCAGCACGGCTTCCACACTGACTTGCGGTGCCGGCAGTTTCAGGTCGGCAAACACGTTTTGCGCACCGCAGACCTCCAGCGCATCGCTGATGATCTGCTCACCGCCAACCGTATACAGCGGCCGATCCCAGACCTGATAAAACACCCGTAACGGCTTATCCCGTCGATAGCGTTGGCGCAATTCATCCAGCCGCTGGCGTAAATCGCTGGCCAATGAAGTTCCGCGTTCAGGCCGACCGAGCTGAGCGGCTATGGTCTCGATCTGTGCGGCGAGCTGGTCCAGGCTGTGGGGTTCGGCGACGTAGGTGGGAATATTCAGTCGCTTGAGCTGGTCACGCTGGGCCGGGCCGACGCTACCGGGCCATAGCAGCAACAGATCGGGTTTCAGGCTGAGTAACCGCTCCATATCCAGCTGGCCATAGCGGCCAACGGAGGGCAGGTTCTTGAGTGGCGCAGGCCGTTCACCAGCGTCCAGCACACCGACCAGGAGGTCGGCGGAGCCCAGTTCAACGACGATTTCAGAGAGCGACGGTGCGAGACTGACAACCCGCTCGACCGCGATGGTCGAGCCACTGGCGGCCAGCAGCAACACCGCCAGCCAGCGCGCGCGCATCAACCGAGTTGACGCGGAATACGGTAGAGGTAAAACAGCACGGCGGTCGACAGAGCCAGCAGCATCAGCGGCACGGCTTCGAGACCGACGAACACCGCCAGGGCACCGATCCAGGCCGGCAGCCCGGCGGCAAGGAATGCCGTGCGTCGCTTGGCCGCCAGACTGATCCAGGCGGCAGGCTCTTCAGGGGTATCGAGGGCTTTCTGGGTGGCGATCAGCGCATGTTTGTAGGCACCGAAAAACTTCAGGCTGATAAACATCGAGGCGACTCCGGCGATGAACAACGGCATCGCCAGCACCGGCAGAATGGCTTCACTCTGACCGAACAGCGCGTTGATCACAAACAGCGGCAACAGGGCCAGCGCCAGGTATTGCCACCAGTTGACGGACAGTCGCCGCCGCACCTGACCGCGGGTCACGCCCGGTCTACCTCGCCCTGATGCTCATTGCCCATCATATGGTCGAGCTTGCTGGCCTTGGTCGCCAGGTAGAGTCGGTTATGCGGGTTGTGGCCGGTGTGCAGCGGCACGCGCTCGGCGACCACGATACCCATGTCGGTCAAGGCTTTGACCTTGCGCGGGTTGTTGGTCATCAGGCGCAGGGACTTCACGCCCAGGTGCTCCAGCATCGGCAGGCACATGGCGTAGTCACGCTGGTCGGCGGCAAAGCCCAGGCGTTCGTTGGCTTCAACGGTATCGGCGCCACCGTCCTGCAGCTCATAGGCGCGGATCTTGTTCAGCAGGCCAATGCCCCGGCCTTCCTGGCGCAGGTAGAGCAATACGCCACGACCTTCGCGGGCGATGGCCTGCAAGGCGGCCTCCAGTTGCGAGCCGCAGTCGCAACGCTGGCTGAACAAGGCATCGCCCGTCAGGCATTCGGAGTGCAACCGGCCGAGTACCGGGGCACCGTCGGCGAATTCACCCAGGCTCAGCACAACGTGCTCGCGGCCGGTGGCTTCATCGAGAAAGCCATGCATGGTGAATTGCGCAAAAGGCGTTGGCAGCTTGGAAGCGGCGACAAAAACGACAGGCACCGGTGTGCTCCTGATCTAAAAGTCTGAAGATTCGCAGAGCCGGCATTGTAACAGCAGGTTCCGGAGGACGCTTAGGCTGAATTATCGGCGATAACTATCAAAATGTTTGATAAAAGCCGCACCGCAATCAATGTGGGAGCGGGCTTGCTCGCGAAGGCGTCGTGTCAGTCGACATCATTGTTGCATGACACACCGCTTTCGCGAGCAAGCCCGCTCCCACAATGGGTACATCATCAGCCGTAAGAACCGTGTCAGTTCGAATCAAACGGATACGGCTGTTTCCAGCGTTCAAAAATCGGTTTCAGCTCGCCGCTTTTCACCAATTGCTCCATGCGCTGGTCGAACAGGGCCATTAACGTGCGCGCCTTCGGGGTCTTGGCGAAGCACAGATACAGCGGCAACTCGGCGATATGGGTGCGCCGCAGCTGGGACGGATCCTTGGCGCGGTTGATGACGAAATCGACTTCGGTCAGGGCATCGATGTAGAAGTCGGCGCGATTGTGGATCAGCATCGACACGATGCCGGTACGCCGCTGCACTTCGTCGAAGTGGCGCACATTGGGTAAGTAATCCTGGTAATCGTAGCCGCGGACCCATGCCAGTCGATAATTGCCCAGGGTTTGCGGGGTGGGTACCGGACTGCTGGCCAGGCCCAGGGCATAGATGTGATCGGTGTCGAAGTTCCAATGGGGATAGAGCACACCCTCGGACTCATCACGATAGGAACCGACGCAAGCATCGACTTCGACACGTTCGGCCAGGCCCAGCGAACGCACGTAGGGCTCGGTGCGGATATCGACCTTGACGCCCGCCGGCTCGAACACTTGCCGTAGCACGTCCCAACCCAGTCCATGACCGTCAGCGGCGGTGTAGTCTTCCCAGTCTTCGCTGGCCAGATGAATCACCGACGGCGGCGTGGCGCCCCCTCCTCCCGCCAGGGCAAAAGAACAAAACATCGCGAACGCCATCACCATCAATCCGCGTACAGCCATCCCCCGCTTCCCCCGATAAACAGCTCTCATGATCAACGCCTGGAAATCCCCGGTCAGGCGAAAAACCACACCAGCCCCTGCATCGCCAACCAGGCGAACACCCCGGCCAGGACATCATCGAGCATGATGCCGACGCCGCCATGTACGTGCCGGTCAATCCAGCGAATCGGCCATGGCTTGAGAATGTCGAAGAAGCGGAACATCAAGAACCCCGCCAGCAACCACTGCCAACCTTCCGGCACCAGCCACAGGGTAATCCACATCCCGACCATTTCGTCCCAGACGATGCCTTCATGGTCGTGTACCCGCAAATCGTCGGCCACTTTGCCGCACAGCCAGAAGCCGAACAGCATGGTGATGCCCAGCATCAGCCAGTAACCCCAGTCGGGCAGCATCTGCCACAACGGGATAAAGGGCAGCGCAACCAACGACCCCCAAGTGCCGGGCGCTTTTGGCAAGGTGCCCGAGCCGAAGCCGAACGCCAGGAAATGCCACGGATTACGCCAGACCGACGGCGGTACGAATTCCGCCGGGACCTGTTTGGGATGATCTGTCACGGTGACTCCCGAAAATGTTGATAACCCCGGGTTTGCGGGGTGATGTCTTGTCCGTTGGCATCCAGCAGTGTCACACCTTGCCCATTAACGACGCGCCCAATCACATGGATCGGCCAGCCGTCGGCCAGCAATAGCGGCAACTCGACGGACGGTAAGGTGAAAGCCAGGACGTAATCGTCGCCTCCACTCAGGGCCGCAACCTGTGCATCCGATTGGCCGAGAAAGTCGACCAGGCTCTGCGACAGCGGCAATCGATCCCGCTCGACTTCGATACCGACCTTCGACGCCAGCGCGATATGCCCGCAATCAGCGAGCAGACCGTCAGAGATATCCATCGCCGAAGTGGCCTTGCCACGCAACGCCTGACCCAAGCCGAGCTGCGGTTGCGGCGACCAGTAATGCGCCAGCAACGGCTCGGCAATGCTCGCTTCGGCTGTGCGCTGGCCGAGCACCAAGGGCAAGGCACCGGCGGCATTGCCCAGGTCGCCGCCGACACACAGCAGGTCGCCCGGTTGCGCTCCACTGCGGGTCAACGCCAGACCGGCTGGCACGCGTCCGAACACGGTCATGGTCAGGCTCAGCGGCCCGCGGGTCGTGTCACCGCCCACCAGCGCCACGCCGCAGCTTTGCGCCATCTGGTTCAAACCACGGGCATAGGCTTGCAGCCAATCGGCGGTCACCGTCGGCAAGGTCAGGGCAAGGGTAAAGGCAATCGGGGTGGCGCCCATGGCGGCCAGGTCGCTGACGGCCACGGCCAGCGAGCGCTGACCGAGCAGAAACGGATCGCAGGGATCGGCGAAATGCACACCGGCCACCAACGTATCGGTAGAGATCGCCATCTGTTCCCCGGGGGGAACAGCCAGCAAGGCGCAGTCATCGCCAATCCCGAGGGCAACGCCTTCGCCGCCCTGCGCACAAGGCGCGGCGGCGAAGAAATTGCGGATCAGCTCAAACTCGCCCATTGCTGATTCAAACGCCAATCAGCGCTTGAACGCCTTGACTTCAGCTTCACGCAGACGCGGGGCCAGCTTGTCGAGCACACCGTTGACGAACTTGTGGCCGTCGGTGGAACCGAAGACCTTGGCCAGTTCGATACCCTCGTTGATCACAACGCGGTACGGCACGTCGACGCGCTTGAGCAGTTCCCAGGTGGACAGGCGCAGAACCGCCAGTTCAACCGGGTCCAGCTCTTCGATGGTCAAGTCCAGGCATGGCGTGAGCGCGGTGTCGATTTCGGTCTTGAACTGCGGAACCCCGTGCAGGATTTCGCGGAAGTACGCGCCGTCGACATCGCTGAAATCGTTATCGACCCGGAACTGCGCTTCGATCTCGTTCAGCGACTGCTTGGCCATGTGCCATTGGTACAGCGCCTGGGTCGCGAGCTGACGGGCTTCGCGACGCTTGACGCTTTTCGATGGCTTGCCGGCATCCGCAGGCTTTGGATCGCGCGGGTTGAAACGATCGCTTTCGTCGCTAATCACTTGGCCTCCAACTGCGCCAGCAGGCTGACCATTTCCAGAGCGGACAGAGCAGCTTCAGCACCTTTGTTGCCGGCCTTGGTGCCGGAACGTTCGATGGCTTGCTCGATGGAATCAACGGTCAGGACGCCGAAAGCGACCGGAACGCCGAACTCCATGGACACCTGGGCCAGGCCCTTGGTGCACTCGCCAGCCACGTATTCGAAGTGCGGAGTGCCGCCACGAATGACCGCGCCCAGGGCGATGATTGCCGCGAATTCGCCTTTCTGGGCGACTTTCTGCGCAACCAGCGGAATTTCGAAGGCGCCAGGCGCGCGGATGATGGTGATGTCGCTTTCGCTCACGCCGTGGCGAACCAGGGCATCAACTGCACCGCTGACCAGGCTTTCAACGACGAAGCTGTTGAAACGGCCCACTACCAGAGCGTAGCGGCCTTTAGGGGCGATGAAGGTACCTTCGATGGTCTTCAGGGTCATTCGATAGATCTCTTAAAGAGCCGGGACGCGTCTCGTACGCGCCCCTCGGTGATATTTGAACCGCGAATTCAAGGCCGGAAACAACCGGTCATTATTCGGAGGGCACGTATTCTACAACTTCCAGATCGAAACCGGATATCGCATTAAATTTCATTGGTGCCGACATCAGGCGCATTTTGCGCACACCGAGGTCACGCAGGATCTGCGAACCGGCACCGACAATGCTGTAGGTGGTCGGTTTTTTCACTGCGGCGTGGTCGGCGGTTTCGCGGATGTGCGCCAGCAACACGTCGCCATCGAGCGGGTGACCGAGCAACAGCACCACGCCACTGCCAGCCTCGGCAACCGCAGCCATCGCGGCGCGCAGGCTCCAGCGACCCGGTTGCTTGACCATCAACAGGTCGCGCAGCGGGTCCATGTTGTGCACGCGAACCAAGGTCGGTTCTTCGGCACACACGTTGCCCAGGGTCAGCGCCATGTGCACGTCGCCTTCCACGGAATCACGATAGGTCACCAGGTTGAATTGGCCCAGTTCGCTGTCCAGTGGCTGCTCGGCAATCCGCTGAACGGTACGTTCGTGAATCATGCGGTAGTGAATCAGGTCGGCGATGGTGCCGATCTTGATGTCGTGTTCAGCGGCAAAGGCTTCCAGCTCGGCGCGACGGGACATGGTGCCGTCATCGTTCATCACTTCGCAGATCACGCCGCTCGGCTCGAAACCGGCCATGCGCGCCAGGTCGCACGCCGCTTCGGTGTGGCCGGCGCGGGCCAGGGTACCGCCGGCCTGGGCCATCAGCGGGAAGATGTGGCCCGGGCTGACGATGTCTTCAGCCTTGGCATCACGGGCGGCGGCAGCCTGCACGGTGCGCGCACGGTCGGCGGCGGAAATGCCGGTGGTCACACCGGTGGCCGCTTCGATCGATACGGTGAACTTGGTGCCGAAACCGGAACCATTGCGCGGTGCCATCAACGGCAGCTTGAGCAGTTCGCAGCGCTCGCGGCTCATCGGCATGCAGATCAAGCCACGGGCGTGCTTGGCCATGAAGTTGATGTGCTCGGGCTTGCAGCACTCGGCGGCCATGATCAGGTCGCCTTCGTTCTCGCGGTCTTCGTCATCCATGAGGATGACCATCTTGCCTTGGCGGATGTCTTCAACCAGTTCTTCGATGCTATTGAGCGCCACAAGGCACCCCCTTGAGTCAGGATTTGAGGTAGCCGTTTTGGGCCAGAAAGCTTTCGGTAATGGTGCTGCCGGGCTTTTGCGAAGAGCCTGGCTCTGCGGCCTTGTCGCCCAGCAGCAGACGCTCCAGGTAACGGGCCAGCAAGTCCACTTCCAGGTTCACCCGGCGGCCTGGCTGGTACGACGCCATGATGGTTTCGCTCAGGGTGTGGGGAATGATGGTCAGCAGGAACTCGGCGCCATCGACTGCGTTCACGGTCAGGCTGGTGCCGTCGACCGTGATCGAGCCTTTATGGGCGATGTACTTGGCCAGGTCCTTCGGCGCACGGATGCGGAATTCCACGGCGCGCGCGTTCTCGGTACGGGCAACCACTTCGCCCACACCGTCGACGTGACCACTGACCAGATGCCCGCCAAGGCGAGTGGTCGGGGTCAGGGCTTTTTCCAGATTGACCGGGCTGCCGCTTTTCAGGTCGTTCATGGCGGTGCAGTCGAGGGTTTCGCGACTGACGTCCGCCGCAAAGCCATTGCCCGGCAACTCAACGGCGGTCAGGCACACGCCGTTGACCGCGATGCTGTCGCCCAGTTTGACGTCGCTCAGGTCGAGCTTGCCGGTTTCGACGTGAACCCGCACATCACCGCCCTTTGGGGTCAATGCACGAATACTGCCGATGGATTCGATGATGCCGGTAAACATGAGGTTCTCCTCGAGAACTAAGCCAAAGCTTGCGCGATGGCCGGAAATTATACGCCTGCTGCTCAGTCAGCGTGAGAGCGTAGCGAACGAAGGGAAGACAAGGCAAAAACAGGCGAGGAAGCGGAGTTTACGGGTTGTAAATGAGCATTCCGAGCCTGTTTTTAACGCAGTATTACCGAGTGCAGTAGCTCTCACGCTGACTGAGGCAAAGGAATGGCGATGACTCGCCAGTCATCGCCGATCGCACGAATTTCGATGATTTTAAGCTCGGGCGCATCTTTCATTTGCGCGAGCGGCCAGTCCAGCAGCGGTCGCGCCGAAGAGCCCATGAACTTGCCGGCGATGAAGATGTGGAACTCATCCACCAGACCGAGTTGGGCAAAGGCACCTGCCAGACGCGGGCCAGCCTCGACCAACACCTCGTTGACGCCACGGGCGGCAAGTTCAACCAGCAGTTGGCGCAGATCGACCTGGCCGTCGTAGCCCGGCACGATCAGGCATTCCGGACCGTTGGCATATTGCTCTTCCACCGCCACGCAGGTCGCGACCAGCGCCGGGCCGGCCTTGAAGAACGGTGCATCCAGCGGCACTCGCAAACGCCCATCGACCAACACGCGCAGCGGTGGTCGGCTCATGGCCAGTGCCGTTTGTTCGGCATCCAGACCGAGTTCATCGGCACGTACGGTCAAACGGGCGTTGTCCGCCAGCACCGTGTCGGCACCGGTCAGCACAACGCTGGACTGGGCGCGCAGGCGCTGCACTGCCGAACGCGCTGCCGGGCCGGTGATCCATTGGCTTTCGCCGCTTTCCATGGCCGTGCGACCGTCGAGGCTCATCGCCAGTTTGACCCGCACGAACGGCAAGCCGTGTTCCATCCGTTTCAGAAAACCTTGATTAAGCTGGCGCGCCTCGCCTTCCAGCACGCCGCTATCAGTGGCGATGCCAGCCTGGGCCAGGCGTTGCAGACCGCGACCGGCGACTTCCGGGTTCGGGTCCTGCATCGCCGCGACCACGCGGGCCACACCGGCATTGACCAGTGCATCGGCGCAAGGCGGTGTGCGGCCGTGGTGGCTGCAAGGCTCAAGCGTCACGTAAGCGGTGGCGCCACGAGCCTGCTCACCGGCCGCGTGCAAGGCGTGGACTTCAGCGTGGGGCTCGCCGGCGCGCTCGTGCCAGCCTTCGCCGACAATCTGCCCGCCCTGCACGATCACGCAACCGACCCGCGGATTGGGGTGCGTCGTGTAATGCCCCTTGCGCGCCAGTTCCAGGGCACGGGCCATGAAATGAGCATCGAGGATGGCTTGTTCGGCGGTCGTGGTCATTCTTTCACCGGTTCACGGGCCAGGCGATCGATCTCTTCGCGGAACTCGTTGAGGTCCTGGAAGCGGCGATATACCGAAGCGAAGCGGATGTAGGCGACTTCGTCGAGCTTCTGCAGCTCGGCCATCACCAGTTCGCCGACCACGAGGGATTTGACCTCGCGTTCGCCGGTGGCGCGCAGTTTGTGTTTGATGTGCACCAGCGACGATTCGAGGCGCTCGACGCTCACCGGGCGCTTTTCCAGCGCGCGCTGCATGCCGGCGCGGAGTTTTTCTTCGTCGAACGGCTGGCGACTGCCGTCGGTTTTGATCAGGCGCGGCAACACCAGTTCAGCCGTCTCGAACGTCGTGAAGCGCTCGCCGCAGGCCAGGCATTCACGCCGGCGGCGCACCTGTTCGCCCTCGGCGACCAGACGCGAGTCGATGACCTTGGTGTCGTTGGCACCGCAGAAGGGACAGTGCATGGTGGCAGGCAACAAAAAAAGGGAGGGCCATGGTAGCGCATCCCGGTGGCAAGACAAGCCATAGGGTTTGCGGTATACAGACGGGATGATCACTTGATCCATGGAATTCAGCTTTATGGAGCCACCAATGTCGTTACGTCCGCTCATTTTGCTCAGTGTTTTCAGCCTGCTGGTGGCTTGCGGCAGCGATGCACCCAAGCCCCAGCCGCCAACGCCAGGCCCGGCGCCGCAGCAAGCGCAGAAGAAAGCCCGGGAAGCCGCCGACCTCGGCCCACTGCCCGCCTATCAGCGTGAACTGAGCGGCACCTTGCAAGGCGTTCCAGCCGGCGCTGAAGTCGAACTGGCGCTGCTGGTGATCGACGAAAAGGACCGCCCGCAACAATTGCTCGCCAGTTCCAGCCTGATCGGCAACAACCAGGTGCTGGCGTTTCACCTGCGCTTCAATCCGGAATCCTTCCCGGCCGGGGCCCGCGTTGAACTGCGAGGCCGCGCCAGTCAGTCCGGGCAGTTGATCCTGCACTTGCCGTCGCAGCTGATCACCCAGCCGACCACCCAGGCCCTGGGCCAACTGCAATTCGTCAAAGCCCCATGAGTGCACCGCTCGACCTGCAAAAGGCGTTGGGTGAACTGCTCGGTGATACGCAATTGGTCGCCTGTGAGTTACCAGGGACCGACCTGAAGTTGTGGCTGATCGACGGCGACAACATGGACCGCGCCTTCAGCCCGGAAGAGACCCGACGCATCCTGCATGAGCCGCCGTACTGGAGTTTCTGCTGGGCCAGCGGCCTGGCCGTGGCCCGTTATCTGGCCGAAAACCCGCATTGGGTCGAAGGCAAGCGGGTGCTGGATTTCGGTGCCGGTTCCGGGGTGGCAGGGATTGCCGCTGCCAAGGCCGGCGCGCTGGAAGTGCTGGCCTGCGACCTCGACCCGCTGGCGATTGCCGCGTGTCGGGCCAATGCCGAGCTCAATAACGTAGAGCTCAACTACTCGACGGATTTTTTCGCCGAGGCCGATCGCTTCGATCTGATCCTGGTGGCGGATGTGCTGTACGACCGGGCCAACCTGCCGCTGCTCGACCAGTTCCTCAGCCGCGGCCGAGAGGCGCTGGTGGCGGATTCCCGAGTGCGGGATTTTCGCCACCCGTTGTACCGGCGCATAGAGATGCTCGAAGCCATGACCCTGCCGGATCTGGCCGAGCCCCACGAGTTTCGGCATGTGAGCCTGTACCACGCGCAACGCTAGCTAAAAGCATCGCGAGCAGGCTCGCTCCTACACTGGATCCGTGTCGTTCACAAATCCCCTGTGGGAGCGAGCTTGCTCGCGATGACAGTTTGTCAGGCAACAGAAGACTAGCGACCAACCGCTTCCGGCCGCCCCCCACCAAGTCGTATAGTTGCCCCATTCACGCTTTTACGAGATCCCCCATGAGTCAGGAAACGCCGTACATCTTCGACGCCACGACTGCCGATTTCGACCAGTCGGTGATCGAGAACTCTTTCCACAAGCCGGTGCTGGTGGATTTCTGGGCCGAATGGTGCGCGCCCTGCAAAGTGCTGATGCCGATGCTGCAGAGCATTGCCGAGAGCTATCAGGGTGAGTTGCTGCTGGCCAAGGTCAACTGTGACATCGAGCAAGACATCGTTGCCCGCTTCGGCATCCGCAGCCTGCCGACCGTGGTGCTGTTCAAGGACGGCCAGCCTGTCGACGGCTTTGCCGGTGCCCAGCCCGAATCCGCCGTGCGCACTCTGCTCGAACCCCATGTACAGATGCCGCCACCGGCCGCTGCCGATCCGTTCGAGCAGGCTCAGGCGCTGTTCGATGACAGCCGTTTTGCCGATGCCGAAGCCCTGCTCAAAGTGCTGTTGGGTGAAGACAATACCAACGCCAAGGCACTGATCCTGTACGCCCGCTGCCTGACCGAGCGCGGTGAACTGGGCGAAGCGCAAGCCGTGCTGGATGCGGTCAAGAGCGACGAGCACAAGGCCGCGCTGGCCGGCGCCAAGGCACAGATCAAGTTTCTCGGTTTGGCCAAGGACTTGCCGGATGCCGCCGACCTGAAGGCGCGACTGGCGAAAGACCCGCTGGACGATGAGGCGGTCTATCAACTGGCGATCCAGCAACTGGCCCGTCAGCAGTACGATGCCGCGCTGGATGCTTTGCTGAAGTTGTTCATCCGCAACCGCAGCTACAGCGAAGGCTTGCCGCACAAGACCTTGCTGCAGGTGTTCGAGTTGCTGGGCAACGATCATCCGTTGGTGAGCACGTACCGCCGCAAGTTGTTTGCCGCGCTGTACTGATCACGACCTTGTAGGAGCGAGCTTGCTCCTACAACCAGCGATAGAGCGGCGTATCGGTACCGCTTTCCACCTTCACGTCCGGACTATGGCGCAAACGCACCAGCAGGCGTTTGCCCGCCGCCGCGCTGCCAGTCAATCCTTCCAACTGATCGAGCAGGTCCGGCCCGCTGAGCTGCCCGGCCTTGCGCAGCAAATCCCTGGCGATCTGCCACAGCGCATCATCCTGATTCAGCGGTTTCGCCGCTGGCGCGCTGACCTCGGATTTTTCCACCTGCAACTGCGCGCCTAGTCGCGCCCAGTCCGCGTCGTCCATCTCCAGGGTCAAATCCACCGGCCAGTCGCCGATGCTTCCGCGAATTCGCAACATAGGTCTGCTCCCACACATTTCTTCCCGGCATGCTCCCATGGGACTTGTGCAACGCCAAGCAGGCAGTCAAACTCTGCGCACTTACGTTATAAGATCACATAACAATTTCTTCATTTTACTTTCCGGAGACTCGCCATGCGTCGTCTGCTTCTCGCTCTGCCGTTTGCCATGTTGCCGCTGGCTGTCGCCCATGCCGCCGACGAACACGATCATGAGCATGGCAGCCTGGGTGCCCACGAACATGGCGTGGGTCGCCTGAATGCGGCGCTGGACGGGCAGACCCTGGAGCTGGAACTGGAAAGCCCGGCCATGAACCTGGTGGGTTTCGAGCACGTCGCCACCAGCGACGCAGACAAAGCCAAGGTCGCCGCCGCCCGCGCTCGGCTTGAGCAACCACTGGCCCTGTTCAACCTGCCAAAAGCCGCCGGTTGCGTGGTGGAAAACCAGGAACTGGAAAGCCCGCTGTTCGGCGACAAGCCCGATGCCGACGATGATCACGATGAAGACGCCAAGGACGAAGACGGCCACGAGCATCACCATGATCACAGCGAAATCCACGCTCGCTATCAGTTCACCTGCGCCACACCAGCGGCACTGAAGTCGCTGGACCTGGCGAATATTTTCACCAGCTTCCCGGCCACCCAAAAAATTCAGGTACAACTGATCGGCCCGAGCGGGCAGCAAGGGGTTGAAGTGACGGCCAAGGCTGCGGCGCTGAAATTCTGATCCACCGCAAATCGAATGTGGGAGCGGGCTTGCTCGCGAAAGCGGCAGTCCATGCAACATCAATGTGACTGTAAAACCGCCTTCGCGAGCAAGCCCGCTCCCACAGGGTTCACCACCAACCAGACCGGTTTCACATGACCCAAGCACTCATCGAACTGTCCGACCTGGGCTTCAGTTGGCCCGGTCACCCGCCGCTGCTGGACATCCCGGCGTTTCGCCTGGAGCGCGGGGAAACCCTGTTTCTCAAAGGCCCCAGCGGCAGCGGCAAGACCACCCTGCTCGGCCTGCTCGGCGGCGTGCAAAAGCCTGATCGCGGCAGCATCCGCCTGCTCGGCCAGGAACTGACGCAACTTTCGGCCGGCGCCCGCGACCACTTTCGCGTCGACCACACCGGCTACATTTTCCAGCAGTTCAACCTGCTGCCGTTTCTGTCGGTGCGTGAAAACGTCGAACTGCCCTGCCACTTCTCGAAACTGCGCGCCGAACGGGCGAAACAACGTCACGGCAGCGTCGATAAAGCCGCCGCCACGCTGCTCGCCCACCTGGGTTTGAAGGATGAGAACATCCTCGGTCGCCGCGCCGACTCACTGTCCATCGGCCAGCAGCAACGGGTCGCCGCCGCCCGCGCGCTGATCGGTCAACCGGAACTGGTGATCGCCGACGAGCCGACCTCGGCCCTCGATTACGACGCCCGCGAGAACTTCATTCGCCTGCTGTTCGCCGAGTGCCGCGAAGCCGGGTCGAGCCTGTTGTTCGTCAGCCATGACCAGAGCCTGGCGCCGCTGTTCGACCACAACCTGTCGCTGGCCGAACTCAATCGCGCCGCCACGCCCGCAGAGGTTTGAGATGTATCTGTTTCGTCTAGCCATGGCCAGCCTGGCTAACCGCCGCTTCACCGCGATCCTCACCGCGTTCGCCATCGCCCTGTCGGTGTGCCTGCTGCTGGCGGTGGAGCGCGTGCGCACCGAAGCCAAGGCCAGCTTCGCCAGCACCATCAGCGGCACCGACCTGATCGTCGGCGCCCGCTCAGGCTCGGTGAACCTGTTGCTGTACTCGGTGTTCCGCATCGGCAACGCCACCAACAACATTCGTTGGGACAGCTTCGAACACTTCGCCAGCAACCCGAAAGTGAAGTGGGCGATCCCGATGTCCCTCGGTGATTCCCATCGCGGCTACCGGGTGATGGGCACCACCGAAGCCTACTTCGAGCATTATCAGTACGGCCGCCAGCAACACCTGCAACTGGCCGATGGCCGGGCGTTTGCCACTGACCCGTTCGAAGTGGTGCTCGGTGCCGAAGTGGCCGATGCACTGCACTACAAACTCGGTGACAAACTGGTGCTGGCCCACGGCGTGGCGGCGATCAGCCTGGTCAAGCACGACGACAAACCGTTCACCGTGGTCGGCATTCTCAAGCGCACCGGGACCCCGGTGGACCGTACGCTGCACATCAGCCTTGGCGGCATGGAAGCGATTCACATCGACTGGCATAACGGCGTGCCGGCCCGGGGCGAGGGGCGCATCACGGCCGATCAGGCGCGCAACATGGACCTCACGCCGCAAGCGATCACCGCGTTCATGCTCGGTCTCAACAACAAGATTTCGACCTTTGCCCTGCAACGGGAAATCAACGAATTCCGCGGTGAGCCGATGCTGGCGATCCTGCCAGGTGTGGCGTTGCAAGAGCTGTGGAGCCTGATGGGCACCGCGGAAAAAGCTTTGTTCGTGGTCTCGCTGTTTGTGGTGCTGACCGGATTGATCGGCATGCTCACGGCGATTCTCACCAGCCTCAATGAACGCCGCCGGGAAATGGCGATCCTGCGCTCGGTGGGCGCACGCCCCTGGCACATCGCGACGCTGTTGGTGCTCGAGGCCTTTGCCCTGGCATTGTCAGGCGTGATCGCCGGCGTGGCGTTGCTGTATGTGTGCATCGCGGCGGCGCAGGGTTATGTGCAAGCCAACTACGGTCTGTTCCTGCCGCTGTCCTGGCCGAGCGAGTATGAATGGACGCTGCTCGGTGGCATCCTGATCGCCGCGCTGCTGATGGGCAGCGTGCCGGCCTGGCGCGCCTATCGCCAATCCCTGGCCGATGGCCTGTCGATCCGTTTATGAGGACGTTGAAAATGCCCCGCGCTGTACTTGCGCTGTTGATGCTGGTCGCCCTACCCCTGTGGGCAGCCCAGCCAAAAGACCTGACCTGGTCGGAGATGATCCCGCCCGACGCGCCGAAAGAAGTGCCGAACATGACGCCGCTGCACGATCTGTCGCAGATGAGCAGCACGCTCTCGGCAGAGTCGGCGCCAGCAGCCAAACAGGACATGCCCAACGCACCGGTGGTCAAGACCCTCGACGGCCAGAACATTCGCCTGCCGGGCTACATCGTGCCGCTGGAAGTGAGCGAGGAAGGACGCACCACGGAGTTTCTGCTGGTGCCGTATTTCGGCGCCTGCATCCATGTGCCGCCACCGCCGTCGAACCAGATCGTGCACGTCAAAAGCGAAGTCGGCGTGAAGCTCGACGAGTTGTATCAGCCTTACTGGATCGAAGGCGCGTTGCAGGTCAAGGCGTCCACCAGCGAGTTGGCGGATGCCGGGTATCAGATGGAGGCGGACAAGATTTACCTGTATGAATTGCCGGAGTGAGTCCGGTAGTCATGTGTTGCTTGATAGTCAGTCATCGCGATCCGACCTGCTCGCGATGAATCCATCAAAAACACCACAAAATACAACCCCTTCCCACTTTCATTGAGCTGCATCAAAAGACCGAATAGTTAGCCGGCTTACCATTGGACATCGAACATTTTTAACGTCCTTTGGAGCCCCCATGAACAAGTCCATGCTCAGCGCTTCGCTGGTTGCCCTCGCGCTCGCAGCCCCGCTCGCCCACGCCCACGAGGCCGGTGACATCATCCTTCGTGCGGGCGCCATCACCGTTAACCCGAAAGCCGACAGCTCCAGCGTGAAGGTCGATCAGGGTCCGTTGGCCGGTACCAACCTGGGCGGCAAGGCGACCATGGACAGCGACACGCAACTGGGCCTGAACTTCGCCTACATGCTCACCAACAATTGGGGGATCGAACTGCTTGCCGCCACTCCGTTCGAGCATGACGTGAAACTCAAAGGTACCGCCCTGCCTGCCGCCAACGGCAAACTCGGCTCCCTCAAACACCTGCCGCCGACCCTGAGCGTGGTCTACTACCCGCTGGATTCGAAGTCGGCCTTCCAGCCGTACGTCGGCGGTGGCATCAACTACACCTGGATCTACGACGAAAGCCTCAGCAGCGAAGCCAAGTCCGCCGGCTTCAGCAACTTCAACGCGAAGAACTCCTGGGGTCTGGCCTGGCAGGTCGGTGCCGACTACATGCTGACCGAACATGTCATGCTCAACGCCCAGGTGCGCTACATCGACATCGATACCCGCGCCACCGTCGAAAACAACTCGATTGCACCGGGCACCCGCGCCAAGGTCAACATCGACGTCGATCCGTTTGTGTACATGGTAGGTCTTGGCTACAAGTTCTAAAGAACGTTCACGTGGTGGTGAATGAGGCTTGTGTGGCGAGGGGGCTTGTCGGATCGCCGCACCGCCCCGTTGGGTTGCGAAGCAGCCCCAGATTCGGCAGAAGCGGTGATTCAGACAAACCGCATTGCCTGCAATTACGACTGCTGCGCAGTCGAGCGGGGCGATGCGGCGATCCGACAAGCCCCCTCGCCACAGGAATTGCGAAATCTGAAAGTTAAATTCCGGCCGTGAAAAAGGCGCCTGTAAAAAGGCGCCTGTAAAAAGGCGCCTTTTTCATGTCCGCAGGGCAGCGATCTATCGCCCCAGCAACCGCGCCAGCCCCACGCTCAACGGTGTTTGCGAAGAAGTGCGAAAGCGCTCCAGCAAACGCCGGTTGTTCGCCCGGGAATGACGAATGTCACCGGAGCGCGCCGGGCCGTAGCTCACCGGTGGCAACTTGCCGACCACGGCTTCGAGCGCTTCGAGCATTTGCTTGAGGGTCGTCGCCTGGTTCCAGCCGACGTTGACCGCACCGTCTTCGACCCGGGGCTTCTCGATGGCCTGCACCAGCAAGTCGACCAGGTCTTCGACGTAGACAAAATCCCGGGTCTGCTCGCCATCGCCGAACACGGTGATCGGCAAGCCTTTTAGTGCGCGCTCACTGAATATGCTGATCACCCCGGAGTACGGCGAGGACGGATCCTGGCGCGGGCCGAAGATGTTGAAGAAGCGGAAAATCACCGGTTCCAGCGCATGCTGGCGGCGGTAGAAGTCCAAGTAATGCTCGCTGGCCAGTTTGTCCACCGCGTAAGGCGTCAACGGCGCCTTGGGCGTGTCTTCGTCGATCGACTCACCTTCGCCATTGTTGCCATACACCGCCGCGCTGGAGGCAAACAACACACGTTTGACCCCGGTCTGGCGCATGGCTTCGCAGACGTTCAGCGTGCCGATGAAGTTGCTCTGGTGCGTACGCACCGGATCGTCCACCGAAGCCTGCACCGAAGCCACGGCGGCCAGGTGCGCCACAGCACTGCATCCGGCCATCGCCTGGGCAACCAAAGCCGCATCGGCCACGTCGCCGACGATCAATTCGACCCTGGGATTGTCCAGCGGCAGATTGCTGCGCTTGCCGGTGGACAGGTCATCGAGAATCCGCACCGCATGCCCCTTGGCAAGCAGGGCGTCAGTCAGGTGTGAACCAATGAAACCGGCACCACCGGTGATCAAAACGGGACCGTCAGCCATGGCGATAGAACCTGTCCAGTAGACCGGGAAGCGCCGCACGCCAGGCGCGCGGCTTGATCCCGAAAGTGTGCAGAATTTTCTTGCAGGCCAATACCGCGTGTTGCGGTTCTTCGGCAGCATCCGGACGCGCGGCGTGGGCCTGGGCGGTTGGGGCTTCGATGGCCAGCGGATGCAGGCTGCGGGCTTCGGTCAGAATCGCCTGTCCCAGCGCCAGCGGCGTGGTCGCCTCATGCCCGGCGTAATGGTAGGTGCCCCACAGCGGCGCGGCGCAATCGAGTTGTTTGAGCACAGAAATGATCACACGGGCGGCATCGTCGACCGGCGTTGGATTGCCGCGCCTGTCGTCGGCCATCAGCAGTTCTTCGGGTTGTTCGGCACGGGCCAGGAAGCGGCCAAGGGCGCCATCCGGGCTGTCATCCAGCAGCCAGCCGAATCGCAGCAGCACGTGTTGCGGGCAGGTGGCACGCACGCTTTGCTCGATCCGCCACAAGGCCTGACCCCGCAAACCCAATGGAACGGGTTCGTCTTTTTCACTGTAGGCCGTGGCCCGGGAGCCGTCGAACACGCGATAGCTGGAAGGTTGCAGCAGGACGATGTTGTGGTGCTGGCACAGTTCCGCCAGACGCTCGATCGCGCGCTCCTGGCCGGCCAGACGCGATTCGCTCACTGCTTCTGCCTGAAACCAGTCGAAGTAGTAGGCAAGGTTGATCAATGCATCGGGACGGGTGTCGTCGAGCAGTTGTGTCAGGCTCGCGGCATCCCAGCCGTCTTGCGGCGGGCGGGGGGCGAGGAAACCGATGTCTTCCTCCGCACCGAGGCGAATCAGCGCCTGCCCAAGGGCATTTCCGCCGCCCAGTAACATAAGGCGCATTCGCATAGAGTCAGCAGGCCCAGTCTGATTGAAACGATGGCTTTATCGACACCGCGCCCAGGCGATGTCGTTGATAATTGCCGGAATCGTTGCATTTTGCGGGTTTAGTGCGCAACCGTCACCCGTAAAGTGTAGATGTCCTGGATTTGTGGTGCTGCCACAGGTTTACCGACCAGCCAGTGGTACTTGCATCTTCGGCCCCCCACCCGCATAAATTGCTGCATGAACCTGCCCATTCCCGCAGACAGTGCCCTGAGCGGCTTCCACCCTGCCGTCAGCGCCTGGTTCAGCCACACGTTCCCGGCGGTCACCGCCGCCCAGGCCCGGGCGTGGCCGTTGATCCGCCAGCGCCGCTCGACTTTGGTCGCCGCGCCCACCGGTTCCGGCAAGACCCTCACCGCCTTTCTCGCCGTCATCGACGACCTGGTACACCGCGGCCTGGAAAGCCCCGAAGGCTTGCCCGACGCCACCCTGGTGGTCTACGTCTCGCCCCTCAAGGCACTGTCCAACGACATCCAGATCAACCTGCAAAACCCGCTAGCCGGGATTACCGAGCAATTGCGCGTGATGGGCCTGCCGCAATTGCAGATCAGCACCGCCGTGCGCACCGGCGATACACCGCAAAAAGACCGTTCGGCGATGCGCAAGACGGCGCCGCACATTCTGGTGACCACTCCGGAATCCCTTTATGTGCTGCTCGGCTCCGACTCCGGCCGGCAGATGCTGGGCACTGCACAAACGGTGATCGTCGACGAAATCCATGCCATGGCCGCCAGCAAACGCGGCAGCCATCTGGCACTGAGCCTTGAACGCCTGCAAGCACTCTGCCCGGAGCCGCTGCTGCGCATCGGTCTGTCTGCCACGCAAAAACCCATCGAAGCAGTCTCGCGCTTCCTGGTCGGTCACAACCGTCCGTGCGAGATCGTCGACATCGGCCACGCCCGCCCCCGCGACCTGGACATCGAAGTGCCGCCCGTGCCGCTATCGGCCGTGATGGCCAACGATGTCTGGGAACTGGTCTACGACCGCCTCGCCGCCCTCGCCCGCGAGCACCGGACCACGCTGATTTTCGTCAACACCCGGCGCTTGGCCGAACGCCTGAGCCGGCACCTGAGCGAGCGCCTGGGCAAGGATGCCGTGGCGGCCCACCACGGCAGCCTGGCCAAGGAGTTTCGCCTCGATGCCGAACAGCGACTCAAGCGCGGCGACCTGCAAGTGCTGATCGCCACGGCGTCGCTGGAACTGGGGATCGACATCGGCGACGTCGACCTGGTGTGCCAGATCGCCTCGCCGCGTTCGATTGCCGGGTTTCTGCAACGGGTCGGCCGTTCCGGGCACCAGGTCGGCGGTACGCCCAAGGGCCGTTTGTTCGCCACCACCCGCGACGACCTGATCGAATGCGCCGCGCTGCTCGACTGCGTGCGCCGGGGCGAACTCGATACGTTGTTGATCCCGCAAGCGCCGCTGGACGTGCTGGCGCAGCAGATCATCGCCGAGGTCAGTTGCCAGGAGTGGCCGGAGCAAGCGCTACTGCACATGCTGCGCCGCGCCTCGCCCTACGCCGGACTCGACGACAAACACTATCAGGCGCTGCTGCACATGCTCGCCGAGGGTTACAACGGGCGTCAGGGCATCCGTAGCGCCTATCTGCACCGCGACGCCGTGAACCGCACCCTGCGCGGCCGCCGGGGCGCGAAACTGACGGCGGTGACCAGTGGCGGGACCATTCCGGACAACGCCGACTACAGCGTGCTGCTGGAGCCTCAAGGGCTGAACATCGGCACCATCAACGAAGACTTCGCGGTGGAAAGCATTGCCGGGGATGTCTTCCAGTTGGGCAACACGTCCTATCGGATCTTGCGGGTGGAAACCGGCAAAGTCCGGGTCGAGGACGCCCAGGGCCAGCCACCGACCATTCCGTTCTGGCTCGGTGAAGCACCGGGGCGCAGCGCCGAATTGTCCTCGGCGGTGGCGCGCTTGCAGGCACAACTCGACGACCTGCTGGGGGCTGCGCCAGGCAATGTGCAGCCAGCGCTCGACTGGCTGACCGGCACCCTGGGTTTGAATGTTGCCAGCGCCGAACAACTGGTGGATTACCTGGCCCGCGCGCGGCAAGCGCTGGGGGCCCTGCCATCGCAAGACACACTGCTGATGGAACGCTTTTTCGACGAGTCCGGCGGCACGCAACTGGTCATTCACACGCCATTCGGCAGCCGCATCAACCGCGCTTGGGGCCTGGCCCTGCGCAAGCGTTTCTGCCGCACCTTCAACTTCGAATTGCAGGCCGCTGCCAGCGAAGACGCCATCGTGCTGTCGCTGTCCACCAGCCACAGTTTTGAACTGGATGACGTCTGGCGCTACCTGCACAGCAACAGTGCCGAACACATCCTGATTCAAGCCGTGCTCGACGCACCGCTGTTCGGCGTGCGCTGGCGCTGGAATGCCGGCGTGGCCCTGGCCCTGCAGCGCTACAGCGGCGGGCGCAAAGTCCCGCCGCAGATCCAGCGGATGAAAAGCGAAGACCTGATCGCCAGCGTGTTTCCCGATCAAATCGCCTGCGTGGAAAACCTCGCCGGCGAACGGGAGATTCCCGACCATCCGCTGGTAGAACAGACCCTCGACGATTGCCTGCACGACGCCATGGACACGGAGGGCTGGCTGGCCTTGTTGCGGCGCATGGAACGCGGCGACATTCGCCTGATCAGCCGCGACTTGCCGGCGCCTTCGCCGCTGGCGGCGGAGATTCTCAGTGCCCGGCCCTATACCTTTCTCGACGATGCGCCGCTGGAGGAACGCCGCACCCAAGCGGTGCTCAATCGGCGCTGGAGCGACCCGCAATCCACCGACGATCTCGGTGCCCTGGACGCCGAGGCGATTGCCGCCGTGCGCGAAGAAGCCTGGCCGGCGCCCTCCGCTGTCGATGAAATGCACGAGGCCTTGATGAGCCTGGCGTGCATCACCGACGCCGAAGCCGGAGCCAATCCGCAGTGGCTCGACTGGCTCACGACCCTGGCCGACAGCGGACGCGCAAGCCGTTTGCAGATCAACGCCAGGCAATCGCTGTGGCTGGCACTGGAACGCCTGACCTGCCTGCGGGCGATTTATCCACAGGCCGAATTGACGCCATCGCTGCAAGCGCTGCCGGACTTCGATGAGGCCTGGGAACCCGACGACGCCATCCTAGAACTGATCCGCGCACGGCTCAGCGCCTTCGGGCCGCTGGCGCTCGATCGTATTGCCGAACCACTCGGATTGCCCGCTGCGCAGGTCAACCAGGCCCTGGCGCAACTTGAACGCGAAGGCTACGTGCTGCGCGGTCGCTTCACCCCGGGCACCACCCGGGAAGAATGGTGCGAGCGGCATTTGCTGGCGCGGATTCACCGCTATACGGTCAAGCGCCTGCACCGGGAAATCGAACCGGTGGCGTTGCAGGATTTCATGCGATTTCTGTTCGACTGGCAGCATGTGTCGAGTGCAAGCCAGGGCCAGGGCGCGGCGGTACTGCCTGCCGTCGTCGCGCAATTCGAAGGCTACCCCGCCGCCGCCTCAGCCTGGGACAGCGACATCCTGCCAGCGCGAATCAAGGACTACTCGGCGACCTGGCTCGATGAACTGTGCCGCAGCGGCAGACTGGTGTGGACGCGCCTGACTGCGCACAACAAAAGCGCCAGCACCGCGCTGCGCAGCACGCCGATCGTGTTGCTGCCGCGCAACCGGGTCAGCCTCTGGAGCGACTTGACCGAACAGACGCCGGTCAGCGACCTGTCGCCGAAAACGCAAAAGGTCCACGCCGCCCTCAGCCAGCATGGCGCGCTGTTTTTCGACGAGTTGATCCATGAGGCCCACCTGCTGCGTTCAGAGTTGGAGATCGCCCTGCAGGAACTGGTGGGCGCGGGGCTAGTGAATGCCGACAGCTTCGCCGGGTTGCGCGCACTGATTACCCCGGCCAGCAAGCGCCAGCCTCGCAACAGTCGGCGTGGACGCGGGGCATTCATCGGTGGCATGGACGACGCCGGGCGCTGGGCCCTGTTGCGACGCGCGCCGGCCGCGCCGGTGGTGGAAAACCAGCGGACGCCCGCCGAAACCCTGGAACACATCGCCTTGACGTTGCTGCGCCGCTACGGCGTGGTGTTCTGGCGTTTGCTGGAACGTGAGGCAGACTGGCTGCCGAGTTGGCGCGAACTGCTGCGTACTTTCCATCGCCTGGAGGCACGCGGCGAGATTCGCGGCGGGCGGTTTGTCAGCGGCCTGGCGGGCGAGCAATTCGCACTGCCGGAGGCGATTCCATTGTTGCGGGAGGTGCGGCGTCGGCCCCATGACGGCAGTCTGGTCGCAGTGTGCGGGGTCGATCCGCTGAACCTCGCCGGCACGCTATTGCCCGGCGCGAAAGTCCCGGCACTGGCGAGCAATCGGCTGGTGTATCGCGACGGGTTGCCGGTTGCTGCCGAGATTGCTGGCAAGCAGCAATTTTGGGGGGAGTTGGATCAGCGGGTGGGTGCCGAGGTGCGCAACAAACTGATCCGGCATTGAGAGTGTCTGGTCTGGCGCCTGCTCGCGATGAGGCCAGCACGGCAAAAAAAACTATTGAGACCGCGGCCGATCCGGCATCAGCACCGCCGAATGGTCCGACTCATGCGCTGCCTCGGGTGGTGCTTCGACCGGATGCCTCGGCACCAGCGCCTGCTGTGGATAAGTCTGCGCGAAGTTCACCCACGGGCAGTTATCCACAAGCTTTTTCAAACGCTGGTTGAAGGCCCGGCTCACCGCGTATTGACCACCGGACACCGTCCGGAATTGCGCGGTCAGCACCACACCGTTGAGGTCCATCTTGTCGACTCCAAACACATCCAGCGGTCCTTGCAGGTTGTAGCGCAGGAACGGGTCGTTGCTGATGGAATGCCCGGCCTCGCGGATCAGTTCGATGGCCTTGTCGACATCGGTGTCGTAGGTGAATTGCACCGAGAAAAACGCATAGGCGAATTGCCGCGATTGGTTGGTCACGGCCTTGATCTGCCCGAACGGCACCGAGTGCACGAAGCCCTTGCCGTCGCGCAGGCGCAAGGTGCGGATGGTCAGGCCTTCGACGGTGCCTGCGTGACCGGAATCGAGCACTACCCAGTCTCCGATGGACAAGGTGTCTTCGATGATGATGAACAGCCCGGTAATCACATCCTGCACCAGTTGCTGGGAACCGAAACCGATCGCCAGGCCGATGACCCCGGCACCTGCCAGGAATGGCGCGACGTTAATTCCCAGGTTGGCCATGGTAGTGATCGCGCAAATCACCACCAGGATGATTTTGATCGCGTTGCGCAACAGCGGCAGGATGGTTTTCACCCGCGTACTCGGCTGGTGCGCCGAGCGCTTGTTGGTCGGTGGTTTCAGGGCTTCCTGAATCGCCGTGTCGAGCACCACCCACACCATCCAGGTCACCAGCAGAATGAAACCGATGTGGCTAAGGGAATCACTGATCGCCCGGCCCACGGCGTTGGTCACTGCGAATTCGAACAGCGACACGCCCCAGATCCGCCCGAGGATATCGATGAACACGATGGCCATGCCGATGCGTAGCAAGGCGTGGGACAGATTGAGAAAGCGCTCCTTGTAGGCGCTGCTGCGGCGCAGGTCCGCCTCGCTGCGCGCCTTGAACAGATGATGTAGCGTGGTACTGAGAAACACCGTCGCAATCAGCAACACCGTGGTGAACAAGGCGCTGCGCAGCACTCTCTGGTTGTCGGCCCCGGCACCGATCAGATTGATGATCGAAACCAGTACCATCAACAGAATCGGCCAATACCAGAGCCCGGAAAATATCCGCAGGGTTTCACGCAACGCCGGCTGCTTGAGGCGCTGGGCCAGCGGCAAGATACGGATCACATGAGCGACCGGGCGGCGCATGCGGATCACCAGCAAGCCGAAGGATATCGACGCTGCCAACCCGGTGAACACGGCGATGCTGCTGGTGAGATTGTTGCCCAGTTGATGGGCGATCTGCGGGCTGGTCAGAGCGTCGCTCAATGCCACCAGAAAGCCGATAACGAACAAGGGTCGGGGACTGTTCTTGCGGATGATCTGCACCGCCCGCCGCTTGTGCCCGGCATTGAACACCACCACCAGCGACAGCACCAATGACGCGGAAAATATCCCCGCGCTAGTGGCATAAGCCAGACACAGCGCCAGCGCCCTTCCCGCCGATATCGGCAAAAACTGACTGGCATAAATCGTCAAGGGCAGGCTGACCACCGCCGGAAGGGTGTAGGGCAACACGTAGCCGAGCAACGCCTGGCCCCGTTCACGACTGAGCAGCAGACGATGCTCGCACAGACGCCTGGCGGCCATCCGCCCAAGCAGCCAAAGACAGGCAAACACGGCCGCCCACACGCAGGTCAGCAGCAGGAAATCGCCGGCGACGCTCCAGGGCGAACGGGCCGAAGGCTGATTGACCAACTGATCCACTTCATCGGCCGCGCGGTCAGCACGCAGGCGCCAGACGTCGACGAGGTTTTCGTTGAGATCGAGTTTGGTCTGGACCTCGTCGATGCTCGAACTGATGGCCCCCAGTAATCCGCCTTGCACCAGCGGTTCGGGGTGGGCCAACGGCGTCGCAGCAGTCGCGGTGGCCGGCAGCCCCGGTATCGCGGCGGCTTCCAGTTGCTCGCTGCTCACAAACAGCAACGCTCCCAGCAGTATCGCGGTCTTGAGCCTGATCAAAGCACCCGCTCCTTTGGCTGTGTCTGTATGGAACTGATCGAGAAATACCGGGCAAGTTCGGATATAGCTCCCTCGCCACAGACTAACACCCGCGCTCGCGATCTTTGCGCCCAAGGCAAATATCAAATGTCCATCCCTGTATTTTTCTGAACGAGCCAAATCCCGACACTGCGCTCCATCGAATCAACCTCCGGAGTTGTAGCCATGCCCATTGCCTTGCTCGCGCTGACCCTCAGCGCCTTTGCCATCGGGACGACCGAGTTCGTCATCGTTGGCCTGTTACCCACCATTGGCGCCGACCTCGGCGTCAGCCTGCCGTCCGCCGGCCTGCTGGTCAGCCTGTATGCCCTTGGCGTTGCCGTCGGCGCCCCGGTGCTGACCGCCCTCACCGGCAAGGTTCCGCGCAAGTTGCTGCTGTTGTCGCTGATGGTGCTGTTCACCCTCGGCAATCTGTTGGCGTGGCAAGCACCGAGTTATGAGTCGTTGATCCTCGCGCGGATCGTCACCGGTCTGGCCCACGGGGTGTTTTTCTCGATCGGCTCGACCATCGCCACCAGTCTAGTGCCGAAGGAAAAAGCCGCCAGCGCGATTGCCATCATGTTCACCGGCCTGACCGTGGCGCTGGTCACCGGCGTGCCGCTGGGGACATTCATCGGCCAGCATTTCGGCTGGCGTGAAACCTTCCTCGCCGTTTCGGCCCTGGGCGTGATCGCCTTCATCGGCAGCCTGATCTACGTGCCGAAAAATATCGCCCACAGCAAACCCGCATCGTTGCGGCAGCAACTGCAGGTGCTCAAGCAACCGCGCCTGTTGCTGGTGTATGCCATGACGGCCGTCGGCTACGGTGGCTCGTTCATTGCCTTTACCTTCCTCGCACCGATTCTTCAGGACCTTTCCGGCTTCAGCGCCAGCACCGTCAGCCTGGTGTTGCTGGTCTACGGCATCTCCGTGGCCGTCGGCAACATCTGGGGCGGCAAACTGGCGGACAAACACGGCCCGATCAGCGCCCTGAAAATCATCTTTGCCCTGCTCGCCGCCGTGTTGTTCGTGCTGACCTTCACCGCCGGCAATCCTTGGCTGGCGCTGGCCACCGTGCTGGTCTGGGGTGCCGTGGCATTCGGCAACGTGCCGGGGTTGCAGGTGTATGTGGTGCGCCAGGCTGAGCATCACACCCCGCAGGTGGTGGACGTGGCATCCGGCCTGAACATCGCGGCGTTCAACCTCGGCATTGCCGGTGGCGCGTGGGGCGGTGGCCTGATCGTCGCCCACATGGGACTGATTCACACCGCGTGGATCGGTGGCCTGGTGGTGTTGGTGGCGCTGGCATTGACCGCGTGGAGCGGGCGTCTTGATCGCCTCGGCCCGGTCTATGCCGAACCGGTTGAAGGGACGACCCGGATCGTTGCTGGCCACTGAGGGACCCTGTGGGAGCGGGCTTGCCCGCGATGGCGACGGCACATTCAACATGGAGGTGGCTGCCAATCCGCTATCGCGGGCAAGCCCGCTCCCACAATGTTTGTGGTGATTAGTAAACTGTGTACCGTCCGCCGCCCCATCGAAACTTTCGCCACTGCCCCAGAGTCATCCAATGACAGGAGCCGTCAGGCGGGAGACGACATGACAGCGAATCACACCGATATTCCCGCACACTCAAACGCAACCGACATGCGGGTACAGGGTTCGTCCGTCACTTGTCGTTTCACGGTGCTGACGGTCAACACCCACAAAGGTTTCACCGCGCTGAACCGGCGTTTCATCCTGCCGGAACTGCGTGAAGCAGTGCGCAGTGTGTCTGCCGATGTGGTGTTTTTGCAGGAAGTCCACGGTACCCACGAACAGCATCCCAGGCGCTACACCAACTGGCCGGCGATGCCGCAATACGAATTCCTTGCCGACAGCCTGTGGCCGCAGTTCGCCTATGGCCGCAATGCGGTGTATCCGGCGGGCGATCACGGTAATGCGCTGCTGTCAAAGTTCCAGATCATCCGCCACGACAACCTCGACGTGTCCATCAGCGGCCACGAGAACCGCGGAATTCTGCATTGCGTGTTGCGCTTGCCCGGTGATGGCCAGGAAGTGCATGCGATTTGCGTGCACCTGGGGCTGCGCGAAACCCACCGCACAGCACAACTGAAGTTGCTCGCCCAACGCCTGGATGCCCTGCCGGGTGATGCCCCAGTGATTGTCGCCGGGGACTTCAACGATTGGCGCCAGCGCGCCGATGCATTGCTCACGCCCAGCGGTTTGCGTGAAGTCTTCGCCGCGCACCATGGCAAACCGGCGCGCAGTTTCCCCGCGCGCTTGCCGGCATTGCGCCTGGACCGCATCTACGTGCGCAACCTCAAGGCCAGCCATCCGCAAGTGCTGACCTCCCGCCCCTGGTCGCACCTTTCCGACCACGTCCCGCTGTCGGTGGAGATCGAGCTATGAGCAGCCAGTCGATGGAAAACACCACGCTGGAACACATCCCTGCTCCGCCCACTCGCGAGCCGACAGCGGTCGATGTCGAATACGGCTGGCAAGGCAGCAATCGGGTCGAGTTGCTGGAAAACGGTGAGGCGTATTTTCCCCGGGTGTTTGAAGCCCTGCGCCGGGCGCAAAGTGAAATCCTGTTGGAAACCTTCATTCTGTTCGAGGACAAGGTCGGCAATGAGCTGCAACAGATCCTGATCGAAGCCGCTCAACGTGGCGTGCGTACTACCGTCAGCCTCGACGGCTTTGGCTGCGGCGAACTGAGTACCGGGTTCCTCACCGCCCTGACCGCCGCCGGCGTACACCTGCAAATGTTCGACCCGGCGCCGAAACGCCTGGGCATGCGCACCAACTGGTTCCGGCGCCTGCACCGCAAGATTGTGGTCGTGGATGGCACCGTCGCGTTCGTCGGCGGGATCAACTTTTCTGCCGATCATCTGGCCGACTTCGGCCCCGAGGCCAAACAGGATTATTCCGTAGAAGTGCAAGGCCCGGCCGTGGCCGATATCCATCACTTTGCCCTGCTGCAATGCGGCCGCCCAGTGCACGCCAAATACTGGTGGCAACGCCGTCGGCAGCGGCGCTCGGAACTGGCCTTAAGTGATCACGATGGCCAGGTGCGGTTGGTGTACCGCGACAACGGGGAACACCAGACCGACATCGAGGAGGTTTACCGACAGGTATTGCGCCAGGCGCAGCGCCGGGTGGTGATCGCCAACGCCTACTTCTTTCCCGGTTTCCGCTTGCTGCGCGAGATCCGCAACGCGGCTCGCCGAGGCGTGGATGTGCGGCTGATCCTGCAGGGCCAGCCAGACATGCGGGTGGCCAGGCTCGCGGCGCGCATGACTTACGATTACTTGCTCAAGTCCGGGGTGAAGATCTACGAATATTGCGACCGCCCGCTGCACGGCAAGGTCGCGCTGGTGGATGAGGACTGGAGCACCGTTGGCTCGAGCAACCTCGACCCGTTGAGCCTGTCGATGAATCTGGAAGCCAACGTGCTGATCCGCGACCGTGGCTTCAATCGTCATCTGTTCGATCGCCTGGAAGACCTCAGCGACAATCATTGCCAGGCCATGTCTCCCGACATCGCGCCACGCGGGCGTGTCTGGCACATGACCATCGGTTTTCTGGTGTTTCACTTCCTGCGGCATTTCCCGGCGTGGGCCGGTTGGTTGCCGGCGCATAAACCTCGCCTGAAACCCTTCCCTCCCTCCGACCGGGAGCGCTGACCATGAACCGCGCTGATACGCACACGGCAACTCACGCCAAAAGCCCTGGCAAGTCGCACTGGAGCCGCTGGAAACGACCGCTGACGATGCTGTTTTTCCTGATGCTGATCGTGCTGTTCACGATGTTCGCCCAGCGCCTCGAATGGAACGAAGTGTTCGATAACCTGGCCGATTTCAAGGTGCGCACGCTGATCATTGCGTCGGGGCTGACCCTGGTAAGTTTTCTGGTGTACGCCTGCTTCGACCTGATCGGCCGCACCTATATCCGCCAGAACCTGACCTGGAAGCAGATCTTGCCCGTGGGGATCATCAGCTACGCCTTCAACCTGAACCTGAGCGCCTGGGTCGGCGGCATCGCCATGCGTTACCGGTTGTATTCGCGGCTCGGGGTGAGCAAGAGCAACATCGCGAAAATCCTCGGCCTGAGCCTGGCGACCAACTGGTTCGGCTACATGGTGATTGCCGGCGCCGTGTTCAGCAGCGGGCTGGTGCGCATGCCGCCGGGCTGGAAACTCAGCAGTAACGCACTGCAAGGCGTGGGGGTTTTGTTATTGCTGCTGAGCGCCGGGTACCTGGCAGCATGTCGGTTTGCCAAACGTCGGGAGTGGGCGACTCGAGGCATCGAGATTGACCTGCCTTCGCTGCGCATGGCGGTGCTGCAACTGGCACTCGGTGCCCTGAACTGGTCGCTGATGGCGGCGGTGATTTTCACCTTGCTGCCGAGCAAACTGGACTATCCACTGGTACTGGGTGTGTTGTTGATCAGCGCCATCGCCGGAGTCATCACTCACATCCCGGCCGGGCTCGGCGTGCTGGAAGCAGTATTCGTGGCGCTGCTGCAACACGAGGTTTCGCGGGGCAGCCTGGTGGCGGGACTGCTGGCCTATCGGGCGATTTATTTCATCCTGCCGCTGTTGATTACCGTGGTGATGTATTTGCTGGTGGAGGCCAAGGCCAAGGCGTTGCGGATCAAGAAAAAAACCAAGTGATTTTGTGGCGTCCGCAAGCACACCGCAAATCTCAGGATGATTGAATAATGCTCAACCGCTCCCCCACCACCATCTCGGTAATCCAGCCGACGAGGATCGAGGTGTAGGCCTGCTGCGAAACCGGATCACTCAACGCGTGATCGGCGCCATCGATGATGCGATGGGTCAGCGAGTGAGTCTGCTGGCACGCCGCGCGGTAACTCATGATCGTCGAATGGGGTACGTAGTCGTCGGTCTCGGACTGCACCAGCAGGACATCCCCGGTGAATTGCGAGCAGGCATGCAAGGCACGATTGCTGTCGGCACGCACCAGGGTGCTTCGGTAATCACGCAGATCCAGCTTGTCCAGGTCGCGTTTCGGCGCGTGCCATTGCTCGTCGCGATACAGCGCCGGCACCCGCAGCGCCAGCCAGCGCACCGGTCTGAGCGAGGTCAGGATCGAGGCCAGATAACCCCCATAGCTGGTACCGACCACGGCAATCGCCGATGTATCGAGGGCCGGGTGTGCAAGCAGGCGGTCATAGGCCGCCAGCAAGTCGCGCAAATTGTCCTCCCGGGTCACCCGGGACAATGGAATGCCGGTGCCACCGGTGTGCCCGCGCAGGTCGAAGGTCAGGCATACACAACCCAACCCGGCGATGCCTTTGGCGCGTTCCAGATCCCGCTCCTGACTGCCGCCCCAACCGTGCACGAAGAGCACACCGGGGACTTTCGATTTGGGACTCAGGAAGGTCCCGCTCATCTGTTCGTCGTCGATGTCGATCTGAATGGATTCGCTTCTAGCCGTCATAGGATCTAACCGTCACGTACTTGAGGAGAAAGTCACTGGTCTGCGCCGGCCCGCGGTACACCTCGATGGCGTCTGCCGGCAGCGGCTGATCGATGTAGGTTTCCACCGAAGACACACGAATCGCGCACATCCCCGGATCGTTGACGAAACTCTGCAAGGCCGCCACCTCGGCGCTGCTGGCACCGCCCATGCGCCAGGACTGTTCGAGCACGCCACTGCGAGGCTGGTCGTCGCTATCAACGCCCTGGGCGATGTCGTAGTTGCGCCGCGAGGCATAGAAACCTGGGTAGGCTTCATCCGCCGAGTTGTCGAACACCTGTGCCTGATGGATCGCCAGGCGCACGTCTTCCGGCAGATCCAGCTTCAGCAATTGGTCATAGTCACCCGGCACCACCAGCAAGTTGGACCCGCCATACACCTGCTCACCCTGAGCGTCCTCGGTCAAGTATTGATCACCGCAGTAACTGAGTACCTTGCCGCCGATAAAACTCTGACCGACGCTGTGGGTGATCACCTGGCCCAGGTCCTGTTCGAGCACCACGCCTTCGCAGAACGTGGCCTCAGCCTCTGGCCTGGCAAGCACTTCATCGAACTCGTCGAGGCTTTTAATCACTTCCTGACCACGTCCGGCACAGGCATGAATCGGCTTCAGGCGGATCGGCCCGGTGTACAACAGATGCTCCGCCGCCGGGCGCGCATCCTTCAGGGAGAACACGCTGAGTCCGTCGAGCACCACGTTGCGCACCCGCTCGGAAAACAACGGAGCCCAGCCTGGCGGCGCATGGGCGTGGCGGTTGAGCAATCCGTGACTGATGGCTTTGGTGCAGATGAAGTCGTGGTCGACATAACCACCCCACAAATCCTCCGGTCCCTTGACCCCCAGTTGCCGGGCAGCCGCAGCGCCCACCAGGGTCTGGGTCGGCAACAGGTAGAGGTCCCGCCCGTCATGCAACTGCGGGTCGTAGCTGCCACCGTACTTGAGCCGCAAAATCTGCGCCAGCCAGCGGGCCAGTGCACGGTTGGTTTCAACTTCGTGCAGTGGCGCGTCGGCGAGCACCGAATGGGCGACCACCAGTTTCCTGCGGTTTGTTGGGGTCATGCATCCCCCTTCAATCGACGCTTGATGAATGTAGCTGAAGGGGTGCAGAGATCAGGCCAAGGCCCGTTGCGGCAAAAGGGGTTTTAAATCAGCCCGTTGCGTATAAAGTGATGGCATGGGGCCTGTTTTATTCTGCACGACGCCCTTTGATACTCCGGCATTTTGCACGATTCCTGTGGGAGCGAGCCTGCTCGCGATGAGGCCAGCACCATCAACATTGATGTCGCCTGACACACCGCTATCGCGAGCAGGCTCGCTTGTATGCTAGGACTTGAAGGGAGGAGGAGGGACAAGGCTCGATTCTGACTGTTAGCGCAGTACAGATCCGTGGGAGATTTCGCCCCTCCTCCTTTCACCCAAGCGCCGATAAAGAATGCATCTGGCTAGACCGACGATAGGAACAAGCCTGCGCCTCTGGGTGAGCCCTTCAAGTGCTCAAAACCATATCTCGGGGGATGTTCAATGGCAATGCCGGTTTCTGCTATCAAG
>NZ_JBFUHS010000030.1:0-61357 GCF_056402255.1 Pseudomonas sp. P4_B4 | reverse complement strand
CATTCAACATTGATGTCGACTGACACGACGCCTTCGTCGGATCGCCGCCCGGAGCAAGCCCGCTCCCACAGGGGGTTTTGCATTCCTTCAGAGGAATAAATGCTGAATTTAAACCGCCGCGTTATAGAACTGCTCGCTGCTCTTCTGCTCCACCAGCGCCTGCTCGATAGCTGCCTGATGCACCTCGTCGGCGTGCTCTTCGCTGGCTTCCGGCAGGATACCCAGACGCGAGAACAGTTGCATGTCCTTGTCGGCCTGCGGGTTGGCGGTGGTCAGCAGTTTGTCGCCGTAGAAAATCGAGTTGGCACCGGCGAAGAACGCCAGGGCCTGCATCTGCTCGTTCATGGCTTCGCGGCCAGCGGACAGGCGCACGTGGGATTGCGGCATCAGGATGCGCGCGACGGCGAGCATGCGGATGAAGTCGAACGGGTCGACGTCGTCAGCATTTTCCAGCGGTGTACCGGCGACTTTCACCAGCATGTTGATCGGCACCGACTCCGGATGCTCCGGCAGGTTGGCCAGCTGGATCAGCAGGTTGGCGCGGTCGTCCAGCGACTCGCCCATGCCAAGAATGCCGCCGGAGCAGATCTTCATCCCCGATTCACGCACATACGCCAGGGTTTGCAGGCGCTCGCTGTAGGTGCGGGTGGTGATGATGCTGCCGTAGAACTCCGGCGACGTATCGAGGTTGTGGTTGTAGTAGTCGAGGCCGGCCTTGGCCAGCGCTTCGGTCTGCTCCTGATCCAGGCGACCGAGGGTCATGCAGGTTTCCAGGCCCATGGCCTTCACGCCTTCGACCATCTTCAACACGTACGGCATGTCCTTGGCCGACGGGTGCTTCCACGCCGCGCCCATGCAGAAGCGGGTTGAGCCGATGGCCTTGGCACGAGCGGCCTCTTCGAGGACCTTCTGCACCTCCATCAGTTTTTCTTTTTCCAGGCCGGTGTTGTAGTGACCGGACTGCGGACAATATTTGCAATCTTCCGGGCAGGCGCCGGTTTTGATCGACAACAGGGTCGACACCTGGACGCGGTTGGCGTCGAAATGCGCACGGTGCACCGTCTGCGCCTGGAACAGCAGGTCATTGAATGGCTGAACGAAGAGTGCTTTGACTTCGGCCAAAGTCCAGTCATGACGCAGGGTTGCAGTGGTGCTGGCACTCATGGGCGTTTCCTTTGAATTATGCTTTGGCATGCGGCTGGGTAATGGAATGTCACAGCCGCCTCACAGTTGTTTCGGCATATTTAAGGAAGAGCGATGCGCTGTCAACCACGATACGAAGGACAGGTTTACATCTGGTTAAAAAACAAACAATCATGTCTCTTGTGCGATGAAACGGCCGACGGCACCCCTCCTGTCTGCACGGCCTGCGAAACCGAGTTGCCTTGGCTCGGCGATCATTGCATGACCTGCGCCCTGCCGCTCCCGGCCGCGGGCCTGACCTGCGGCCATTGCTTGAAGCAGCCACCGGCCTTCGAACAAGTGATTGTCCCCTGGACCTACAGCTTCCCGGTAGACAGCCTGATTACCCGCTTCAAACACAACGCCAAGTGGCCGTTTGGCCGCCTGCTCGCCGAACTTCTCGTTCAATACCTGCAACATCGCTTCGAAGACGATCTGCAGCGCCCCGATGCGCTGATCCCGGTGCCGCTGGCCAACCGACGCCTGCGCCAGCGCGGGTTCAATCAGGCGGCGATGCTGGCTCGCTGGTTGAGTGCGAGTCTCGATATCCCTTGCGACGAACGGTTGCTGCTACGCACCCAAGACACCGACGCCCAACAGGCCTTGAACGCCGAAGCCCGCCGAAAAAACCTGTGCAACGCTTTCGCCCTGGCACCCGGCGCCGTCGTCAAAGGCCTGCACCCGGCCCTGGTCGACGACGTACTGACCACCGGTGCCACGGCCCAGGCCCTGGCTCGCCTGCTGATGGACGCCGGTGCGGCGAGGGTCGACGTCTATTGCCTGGCCCGTACGCCCAAACCCGGCGAGACACCCTGACTTGACTCACGCGGCCCAAGCGGCCAACGTCCTCACCATCGTCACCACCCAAAGCGACTTGTCATGTCTTTGCCAACCTTGTTGTCCCAGCACATTGTCCGCCGTCCGCAGCGCATCGCCCTGCTGCAGCACATCGCCGAACAAGGCTCGATCACCCGCGCGGCAAAAAGCGCGGGCCTGAGCTACAAGGCCGCCTGGGATGCGATTGATGAGCTGAACAACCTGGCGCAGAAGCCGCTGGTGGAGCGGATCGTCGGCGGCAAGGGCGGCGGCGGTGCGCGCCTGTCCAACGAGGGGGAGCGAGTATTGCGGCTGTACCAGAAGCTGCAAGCCTTGCAGGCCCAGGTGCTGGAAGCCGCTGAAGACGCGAGTGACCTCGACCTGCTAGGGCGTCTGATGCTGCGCACCAGCGCGCGCAACCAGTTGCACGGCAAGGTGGTGGCGATTGAAACTCAGGGGCGCAACGACCTGATTCGCCTGAAAGTCGCCGAAGGCGTGATCGTCGACGCGCAGATCACCCACGACAGCACCGAGCGCCTGGAGCTGCAAATCGGCAGCGAAGTCGTGGCATTGATCAAGGCCGGCTGGCTCGACGTGCTGGAAATCAACTCCGTCGAAACCCCTGGACACAATTGCCTCAGGGGCATCATCGAAAAAATTCTCGACGCCGACGATGGCCCCTGCGAAGTGCGCATCACCCTGCCCAACGGCCTGATGCTGTGCGCATTGGCCGAACCGAGGCATCTGCAGGCATTGGGGCTGACGTCCGGCAAACCGGTGCGCGTGGAGTTTTCGCCGTCCAGGGTTCTGCTGGGCACGCCGCTTTAAACAAAACTGCAACAAAAGGTTCATTACTCTTCATTAAGGTGTCTGCACAAACCGCAGGGAGCCTGAAATGAGCCTATTAGAAGAAAACCAGTCCACCGATCTCGAAAACATGGTCGGCCTCAGCCGTCGCGGCTTCATCAGCGCAGGTGCCCTGTGCGGCGCGGCGATGTTCCTCGGCGGCAACCTGCTGAGCCGCAGCGTGATGGCCGCCAGCGTCAGCGCCGGCAACAGCCAGTTGCTGGGCTTCGACAGCATTGCCGCCGCCACCAGCGATTCCATCACCCTGCCAGCTGGCTACAAGTCCTCGGTGCTGATCAGCTGGGGTCAGCCTCTGCACAAGGACGGCCCGGCGTTCGACCCGAGCGGCAACGGCAGCGCCGAACATCAGGAAGCCCAGTTCGGCGACAACAACGACGGCATGAGCCTGTTCGAATTTCCCGGCGAAAAAGACCGGGCGCTGATGGCGATCAACAACGAATACACCAACTACCGCTACCTCTACGCCCACGGCGGCATGCCGCAGTCAGCGGAAGAAGTGCGCAAGGCGCTGGCCTGCGAAGGTGTGTCGGTGATTGAAGTGCAGCGCAAGAACGGCCAATGGCAATTCGTCCAGGGCTCGCGCTACAACCGCCGCATTCACGGCAACGCACCCATCACCCTGAGCGGCCCGGCCGCCGGACATGCCCTGCTGAAAACCAGCGCAGATCCGCACGGCAAGAACGTCCTCGGCACCTTCCAGAACTGCGCCAACGGCAAGACGCCGTGGGGCACCTATCTGACCTGTGAAGAAAACTTCACCGACTGCTTCGGCAGCAGCAACGCCGAGCAGAAATTCGACCCGGCGCAAAAACGCTACGGCGTGGTGGCCACCAGCAAAGAGATCAACTGGCACCCGCACGACGAGCGCTTCGACTTGGCGAAGACCCCCAACGAACTCAACCGTCACGGCTGGGTGGTGGAGATCGATCCGTTCGATCCGAAGTCGACGCCGGTCAAACGCACGGCCCTTGGCCGCTTCAAACACGAAAACGCCGCCTTGGCCGAAACCGGCGACGGTCATGCCGTGGTGTACATGGGCGACGATGAGCGCGGGGAGTTCATCTACAAATTCGTCAGCCGCGACAAGATCGACCACAAGAACCCCAAGGCCAACCGCGACATTCTCGACCACGGCACCCTGTACGTGGCGCGTTTCGATGCGGGCGACGGCAGCACCGATCACCCGAAAGGCCAGGGTGAATGGATCGAACTGACCCACGGTAAGAACGGCATCGACGCCAGCAGCGGTTTTGCCGATCAGGCCGAAGTTTTGATTCACGCGCGTCTCGCCGCCAGCGTGGTGAAAGCCACGCGCATGGACCGCCCGGAGTGGATCGTGGTCAGCCCCAAGGATGGTCAGGTTTACTGCACGCTGACCAACAACGCCAAACGCGGCGAAGACGGGCAACCGGTGGGCGGGCCGAACCCGCGCGAGAAGAACGTCTACGGCCAGATCCTGCGCTGGCGCACCGAGCGTGACGATCACGGCTCGAAAACATTTGCCTGGGACCTGTTCGTCGTCGCCGGTAATCCGGGGGTTCACGCCGGTACACCAAAAGGCGGATCGTCGAATATCACGCTGCAAAACATGTTCAACAGCCCGGACGGTTTGGGCTTCGACAAGGCCGGACGCTTGTGGATTCTCACCGACGGCGATTCGAGCAACGCCGGAGACTTTGCCGGCATGGGCAACAACCAGATGCTCTGTGCCGACCCGGTAACCGGCGAGATTCGCCGCTTCATGGTTGGCCCGGTAGGTTGTGAAGTGACGGGGATCAGCTTCTCGCCTGATCAGAAAACCCTGTTTGTCGGGATTCAGCATCCGGGTGAAAACGGCGGTTCGACCTTTCCCGAGCACCTGCCCAATGGCAAGCCGCGGTCTTCGGTGATGGCGATTACCCGGGAAGATGGCGGGGTCGTCGGCGCCTGATTAATCGCCATCGCGAGCAGGCTCGCTCCCACATGGGGTTTTCCGAGTGAACACGATCTGTGACACACAGGAGATCACTTGTGGGAGCGAGCCTGCTCGCGAAGGCGCCAGCCCGAGCAACACATCTCGCAACCCTGCCCCTAAAGAGCGCCCGTCTGCGCTACCATGCCTGGCCGGACGCAGCAGCCTGCTGCGCGCAGGAGTCAGCATGGCCCACCCGTTTGAAACMCTCACACCAGACCTCGTGCTCGATGCCGTAGAAAGCATCGGCTTTCTCAGCGACGCACGCATCCTGGCCCTCAACAGCTACGAGAACCGCGTCTATCAGGTCGGTATCGAAGACGCCGAGCCGCTGATCGCCAAGTTCTACCGGCCACAACGCTGGAGCAACGAGGCGATTCTGGAAGAGCACCAATTCACCGCCGAACTCGCCGACTGCGAGGTGCCGGTCGTGGCGCCGTTGATCCACAACGGTGAAACCCTGCACGAACACAACGGTTTCCGTTTCACCCTGTTCCCCCGCCGTGGCGGCCGCGCGCCGGAGCCGGGCAACCTCGACCAGCTGTATCGCCTGGGCCAGTTACTTGGACGCCTGCATGCGGTCGGCTCGACCCGGCCGTTCGAGCACCGTGAAGCGCTGGCGGTGAAAAATTTCGGCCATGACTCGCTGGCCACGTTGCTCGACGGCAACTTCATTCCCCGCAGCCTGCTGCCGGCCTACGAATCGGTGGCCCGCGATCTGCTCAAGCGCGTGGAAGATGCCTACAGCAACACGCCGCACCAGAACATTCGCATGCACGGTGACTGCCACCCCGGCAACATGATGTGCCGCGACGAGATGTTCCATATCGTCGACCTCGACGACTGCCGCATGGGCCCGGCGGTGCAGGACATCTGGATGATGCTCGCCGGCGATCGTCAGGATTGCCTGAGCCAGTTGTCGGAACTGATGGACGGCTACAACGAATTCCACGACTTCGACCCGCGTGAACTGGCGCTGATCGAACCGTTGCGCGCCTTGCGCCTGATGCACTACAGCGCCTGGCTCGCCCGCCGCTGGGACGATCCTGCATTCCCCCGCAGTTTCCCGTGGTTCGGCACCGAGCGTTACTGGGGTGATCAGGTGCTGGCGTTGCGCGAACAACTGGCGGCGCTCAACGAAGAGCCACTGAAGCTCTTCTGACCCACCCTGAATCCTGTGGGAGCGGGCTTGCTCGCGAAAGCGGACTGACATTCAACCCTTGTGCTGACTGACACTATGCTTTCGCGAGCAAGCCCGCTCCCACAGGTACTGTGTTCACAAATACCCAACCTATTCAGTCAGGACATTCGCAGACAAATCTCCTTACAATCCCTTCTTTGTTAGCTGCCTAAGCAAGGATTCTGCATGCAAGCCGCCAACCCGCGTCGCGGGTACATTCTAGGCCTGAGTGCCTACATCATCTGGGGGCTTTTCCCCCTCTACTTCAAAGCCATCGCCAGTGTGCCCGCCGTGGAAATCATCATCCACCGGGTACTGTGGTCGGCGCTGTTCGGCGCCTTGTTGCTGATGGTCTGGAAGCATCCCGGCTGGTGGCGCGAACTGCGGGAAAACCCTCGGCGGCTGGCGATCCTGGCCCTGAGCGGTGCGCTGATCGCGGCCAACTGGCTGACCTACGTCTGGTCGGTGAACAACGGCCGCATGCTGGAGGCCAGCCTCGGTTACTACATCAACCCGTTGGTGAACGTATTGCTGGGCATGCTGATTCTTGGCGAACGGCTGCGGCGCATGCAATGGATTGCCGTCGGTCTGGCGGCTGTCGGTGTGGCGCAACAGGTCTGGCAAGTCGGCAGCCTGCCGTGGGTTTCACTGGTGCTGGCACTGACCTTCGGTTTCTATGGCCTGATTCGCAAGCAGGCGCCAGTCAAGGCGCTGCCGGGGCTGGTGGTGGAAACCTGGATGCTGGTGCCGATTGCCCTCGGCTGGTTACTGCTCAATCCGACGGCCAGTAGCGCCCAGGCCGAATTCTGGACCACTTCCCAAGCCTGGTGGCTGGTCGCCGCCGGCCCGATCACACTGGTGCCGCTGGTCTGCTTCAACGCTGCTGCACGGCATATGCCCTACACGACACTGGGGTTTCTCCAGTACCTGGCACCGACACTGGTGCTGCTGCAAGCGGTCCTGCTGTTTGGCGAGCACCTGTCGTCCAGCACCTTGGTAGCGTTCATGTTTATCTGGGCCGGCCTGGCGGTTTACAGCGTCGATGCGTGGATAAGTTTGCGCCGCCGCAGCTGATCAAAAAACGCACAAAACTCTACAGGCCACGCCCCCCGTGGCCTGCATCGATCCTCCCCAAGGTTATCCACAGCGTGATCCCCGCCGTTTGTGCGCAAGTATCTGAAACTGCTGGTTTTTTGATCAGATCCTGGAGAACCGCGGTCGGCGTGGCCTGGCGGGGTGTCTCTACAGGTTATCCACAGGCCGGTGCACGTTTAACTTGGATAACCTGATCAGGGTTCACTGCGCAGCACCAATTCGACCATAAGGTCGTCAGCCAGGGTTTCCAGGCGCGACTGCAGCACGTCCAGCGACAGGGTCAGCGGGACCGCAAGAATCGCTTCGGCATGGAACAACGGCTCGCTGCTCATCGGTGCCGGACGCACTTCGGTGACCAGCCGCTCCAGATTCACCCCCTGCTCGCTCAACAAGCGCGTGATATCACGCACGATCCCCGGACGATCATTGCCCACCAGTTCCATGGCAATCGGTTTCCAGGTGCAGGATTGTTCAATGCCGCTTTCAGCGATCAACACGCGAATGCCCTGGGTAGACAAGCCCTGCAGGGCATCGACCAATTCGTCGTAGGCCTCGGCCGGCACCCCCACTCGAAGAATCCCGGCGAACTGTCCCGCCATGCGCGACATGCGGCTTTCCAGCCAGTTGCCGCCGTGCTCGGCAATGCATTGGGCAATGCGCTCGACTTGCCCTGGCTTGTCCGGAGCAAAAACAGTGAGTACGAGGTGGTCCATGGCGCAGCCCTCTAGTCATGACTTTTGTTATAGAGAACCAAGTATAGGCAAGGGGAACATTGTGGCGAGGGGGCTTGCCCCCGTTCGGCTGCGCAGCAGTCGCAAAATGAGCGGATGTAATTTTTCGTAGTACATGCACGGGAGCGGCTTCGCCACTCAACGGGGGCAAGCCCCCTCGCCACAAAAACAGACGCTCCATAGCAGAGCGCCAAAGACAATGTGTACAACTTTTTATATTTAACTGGAACAATCCAATGGTTTTTTGAGAACATCACACTCCCCGACGTGACCGCAATGCGTCATGGGGTCGCAGAACGACGTAATTAGTCTAATTTTCACAACCGCAATTCATCATGTAGTATGCCGCAGCGCGCACTACATAACGTTGGATCGATGTCTGCCGCAGGCACGTTCGCAACCCTGAAAGCCCTGTCAGCAAGGCCCCAAGCCGTTGATTGGTCCCAACCCAGCCGCCTGTCATGGGCATGTACTGGTAGACGGGTTTGTGGTTTAAATGGCCAACGGCTTCATTGTTAATTTGAAGAGCTGAAAAGCGAAATAGCTGAGCAGAGTGAGGCAAGCAATGACTGAACACGTTCAAGTCGGTGGCCTGCAGGTCGCCAAAGTCCTGTTCGACTTCGTGAACAACGAAGCCATTCCCGGTACCGGCCTCACCGCCGATAAGTTCTGGGCCGGTGCCGACAAGGTCATCCATGACCTGGCGCCGAAGAACAAAGCCCTACTCGCCAAACGCGATGATTTCCAGGCTCGTATCGATGGCTGGCACCAATCCCGCCAAGCTCTTGGGTCAACCCAGGCGCACGACCCGAAGGCCTATAAAGCCTTCCTGCAAGAGATCGGTTATCTGCTGCCAGAAGCGGCCGATTTCCAGGCAACGACACAAAACGTCGATGACGAAATCGCCCGCATGGCCGGCCCACAGCTCGTGGTACCGGTCATGAACGCGCGCTTCGCGCTCAATGCCTCGAACGCCCGCTGGGGCTCGCTGTACGACGCGCTCTACGGCACCGACGCCATCAGCGAAGCCGACGGCGCGGAAAAAGGCAAAGGCTACAACAAGGTTCGCGGCGACAAAGTCATCGCCTTCGCCCGTGCCTTCCTCGACGAAGCGGCGCCTTTGGCGGCCGGCTCCCACGTCGACTCCACCGGCTACAAGATCGTCGACGGCAAACTGGTGGTCGCCCTTAAAGGTGGCAGCAACACCGGCCTGCGCAACGATGCGCAATTGATCGGCTTCCAAGGCGATGTCGCTGCACCGACCGCGATCCTGCTGAAAAACAACGGCCTGCATTTCGAAATCCAGGTCGACGCCAGCACCCCGGTCGGCCAGACCGACGCGGCCGGCGTCAAAGACATCCTGATGGAAGCCGCGCTGACCACCATCATGGACTGCGAAGACTCGGTCGCCGCCGTCGATGCCGATGACAAAGTGGTGATCTACCGCAACTGGCTCGGCCTGATGAAGGGCGATCTGTCGGAAGACGTCGCCAAGGGCGGTCAGACCTTTACCCGCACCATGAACGCCGACCGCACCTACACCGCTGTCAATGGCAGTGAACTGAGCCTGCACGGTCGTTCGTTGCTGTTCGTGCGTAACGTCGGTCACCTGATGACCATCGACGCGATCCTTGACAGTCAAGGCAACGAAGTGCCGGAAGGCATTCTCGATGGCCTGGTCACTTGCCTGGCATCGATGCACAACCTGAACGGCAACACGTCGCGCAAAAACACCCGCACCGGCTCTATCTACATCGTGAAGCCGAAGATGCACGGCCCGGAAGAAGCGGCGTTCACCAACGAGCTGTTCGGTCGCATCGAAGACGTGCTGGGCCTACCACGCAACACCCTCAAAGTCGGGATCATGGACGAGGAGCGTCGTACCACGATCAACCTCAAGGCCTGCATCAAGGCAGCGAGTGAGCGTGTAGTGTTCATCAACACCGGTTTCCTCGACCGCACTGGCGATGAAATCCACACCTCCATGGAAGCCGGCCCGATGGTGCGCAAGGCGGACATGAAGGCGGAAAAATGGATCGGCGCCTACGAGAACTCCAACGTCGATATCGGCCTGAGCACCGGCCTGCAAGGTCGCGCACAGATCGGTAAAGGCATGTGGGCCATGCCTGACCTGATGGCAGCGATGCTCGAACAAAAAATCGCTCACCCGATGGCTGGTGCCAACACCGCCTGGGTACCATCGCCGACCGCTGCTGCCCTGCACGCGCTGCACTACCACAAGGTTGACGTGTTCGCCCGTCAGGCCGAACTGGCCAAACGTGCCCACGCTTCGGTGGACGACATCCTGACCATCCCGCTGGCGGTGAACCCGCAGTGGACCGCCGAACAGATCAAGAACGAACTGGACAACAACTCACAGGGCATTCTTGGTTATGTTGTGCGCTGGATCGACCAGGGCGTTGGTTGTTCGAAAGTGCCTGACATCAACGACGTCGGCCTGATGGAAGACCGTGCAACGCTGCGTATTTCCAGCCAGCACATCGCCAACTGGCTGCGTCACGGTATCGTCACCGAAGACCAGGTCATGGAAAGCCTCAAGCGCATGGCGCCGGTGGTTGACCGGCAGAACGCCGGCGACGCGCTGTACCGTCCTCTGGCCCCGAACTTCGACAGTAACATCGCCTTCCAGGCGGCGGTCGAACTGGTGGTTGAAGGCACGAAGCAGCCGAATGGCTACACCGAGCCGGTCCTGCACCGTCGTCGTCGCGAGTTCAAGGCGAAGAACGGGTTGTAAACCAGCTCCCTCCACAGCAATCCCTCGGTTGAAAAGCCGGGGGATTTTTGTTTCTGCGTCCTGCAAATGCAGAACTATCTCCTGAAACGCAACGCGTTTGCAGCGATGTGGCGGCCTATTCTCGATGCATTCATGAACAAGGCAATTCCAAGGACCGTGATGATGAGCGCAAACAGCTTTTCGCCACTAATGGGTTCGTCGAGTACATACCACGAGGTCAAGATACCCGATATCGGAACAATTACTGACAACGGTGCAACCTGGCTCGCCGGATACTTCTCAATCATTCGGTTCCACACCCAATACCCGAATACCGTCGCCACATAGGCCTGGAACAGGACAGATGCCAGCACTGGAGCAGTTATGTCCGTTAGCAACGACTGGAAAGGGGCTGCGCCCTTGACCCAGTAAGTCATCAGATATAGAGGCGGTGTTGCATACAGACTCGACCAAACGACAAAGGAAAATATATCAGCCACTTTGCTTCTCTTGACCAGCACATTGCAAAGACTCCAGAACAATGCGCCGAGCAGTACCAGAAAAAGCCCAAAGCTTTCGGCATCACCGTGTGTTACATGAGTAATGAACATCAGCCCCACCAACGCCATGAGAATGCCGGCCACTTGTATTGCCGTCATTTTCTCGCCAAACAGCAGTACTCCCCAGATGACCGTGAAAAAAGCACTGAACTGCAAGAGCAAAGATGTCACGCCGGCACTGACGCCAAGAAACATGCCGTAGTTCATCAGCCAACACATTCCGATACCAAACAACAAACCGTAGACGATAGTTACAAAAGTACTGACACCTTTTGGTTTCGGGATGAAGAACACCAGTGGTAATGCACAAAAAGTAAAGCGCAACGCTGTCAGTATGAACGGATCGATACCGTCAAGACTGATATCAATGACCGTAAAATTGCTGCCCCACATGACTGTCACACCGATAATAAGTACAAGATCGCGAAATTCAATTTTCTTTATCATATCGTCCTCATTGCGACACACAACCACACAATCCAGGAAGAGTAATGACCTTTGTCGGTATTTTATCCGCAGGAACTAGCCGCAGACTGAATACACGACGACCATCGGCATACTCAAGCCACTAAAAAGCGGAGTGCCAAACTGGTAACCTGGATAGTGCTACGACAGATTTTATTAAACCAAGTACAACATCAAATAGATGCCTGCGTTGGTTTTCAAGAACCGAACGATATCTGATTAATCGAAAGAAGAAACAAGCTATTTGTGAGTAGCTTTTTCGCAGACCAACTAGATAAACTTAATTACAAGTTAAATTCACAAAAACAACTCGAACCTGCAACTAACAATTACAGGAGTCCAGTTATTTAATGCCCAATTCACGTTTTACCAGTGTCAGCAGATGACTGGCATCGATCGGCTTGAGCAGAAAGTCCACCACGCTCAAATGCATTGCGGCGATCGCATCCTTCACGTCGGCGTCACCCGAGACAATGATGATCGGCAATGCCGCCCTTACCGATTCGCGTACCTGACGGATCAGTTCCAAACCGTCAACGCCGCCCATCCGCAGATCGGTGATAAGTAAACCGATCGAGGGCTTTTTGATCTCTGCCTCGGTCACCAGGATCTTGAGTGCCGCTTCGCCACTGGCCGCCGTCAGGCAGCGAATGCCCTCTAACGCAAGGATCTCTGACAGCAGCTTCCGGGCGCCTTTATCGTCGTCGACGATCAGCACCCGTTGCAGCGGCAGGTCAGGCTCCAGCATGACGGCACTGAGCGCTTCGCGCTCGGCGTCACTCAAAATATCGTGGTCGGACATGGCTTTCCCTATAGGTTCAATTCATTTCCCTTGCACAGTGCTGAGACATCGCTGAGCAGACCACCAATGTGCACTTCGTCGGATATTTTTCCAATAGCAGAATAGAGCGGTTTTTCTCGCAGTTGCGTAAGGTTTTTCCGACATTCCATCACCCTGATTGCCTACCTAGACTTACGTCCAATGGGCACCCCGGCCACAGGGGTCGACCATGTCTGGGTCATCCGACTACAACAATTCAAAAAAGACTGCGGTAATGGTTATGAGTAAAGCGGACGCCTTCACACAGGCAGGGAAAACCGCGGTGTTGCAGAACATCCAGGGCACGTTGCAATTCCTTCAGCGCTTCCCGCCCTTCAACCAAATGGAACACGCTCACCTGGCGTATCTGGTTGAGCAATGTCAGCTGCGTTTTTACGCCCCCGGCGAGAGCATCATCAAACCCGCCGACGGCCCGGTCGAGCACTTCTATATCGTCAAGCAAGGCCGAGTCGTGGGCGAGCGTCCGCACACGGCAAAAGGTGGCACCGAAACGGTCTTCGAGATCACCACCGGCGAGTGTTTCCCCCTCGCGGCGTTGCTGGGTGAACGGGCGACCCGCACCGAGCACCTGGCCGGCGAGGACACCTTCTGCCTGCAACTGAACAAGCCGGCGTTCATCCGCCTGTTTTCGCTATCGGACACCTTCCGCAACTTCGCCCTGCGCTGCGTCAGCAGCCTGCTGGATCAGGTCAACCAGCAAGTGCAGCAAAAAGCCGTGGAAACCCTGGGCACCCAATATTCGCTCAATACCCGACTGGGCGAATTGGCCATGCGCCACCCGGTAACGTGCGGCCCGCAGACGCCGTTGCGCGAAGCCGTGACGTTGATGCATGACCAGCAAGTCGGCAGCATCGTGGTGGTCGACGAACACAAGGCGCCACTGGGGATTTTCACCCTGCGCGACCTGCGTCAGACCGTGGCCAACGGCAGCAGTGATTTCAACGAAGCCATCGAAGGGCACATGACCCGGGCACCGTTTTTCCTGTCGCCGGATCACAGTGCATTCGACGCGGCGATTGCCATGACCGAGCGTCACATCGCCCATGTCTGTCTGGTCAAGGACCAACGCTTGTGCGGCGTGGTTTCCGAGCGCGATCTGTTTTCCCTGCAACGGGTCGACCTGGTGCACCTGGCGCGCACTATCCGCAATGCCCAGAAAGTGGAAAACCTGGTGGCGCTGCGGGGCGAAATCGGTCAACTGGTCGAGCGCATGCTGGCCCACGGCGCGTCTTCGACGCAGATCACCCACATCATCACCTTGCTCAACGACCACACTGTGTGCCGGGTGATCGAACTGACCCTCGCCGAAAAAGGCGACCCCGGCGTGCCGTTCAGTTGGCTGTGTTTCGGCAGTGAAGGCCGTCGCGAGCAGACCCTGCACACCGATCAGGACAACGGCATTTTGTTCGAAGCCAGGGACGCGGCCCATGCCGCCGAGATTCGCGGCAAGCTGCTGCCCATTGCCCAGCAGATCAACCAGAGCCTGGCGCTGTGCGGCTTCACCTTGTGCAAGGGCAATATCATGGCCGGCAACCCCGAGCTGTGCCTGTCCCGGGCCGAATGGGCGCGGCGCTTTGCGGCGTTTATCCGCGAGGCAACCCCGGAGAACCTGCTGGGTTCGAGCATCTATTTCGATTTGCGCGTGGTCTGGGGCAGCGACCAAGGCTGCGAGCAGTTGCGTCGGGGCATTCTCGATCAGGTCGGCGACAACCGTTTGTTCCAGCGCATGATGGCCGAGAATGCGCTGCGCAATCGCCCGCCCGTAGGGCGTTTCCGCGAGTTCGTGCTGGCGCGCAAAAATGGTGAGAAGGCCACCCTGGACTTGAAGATTCAGGGCCTGGCACCCTTTGTCGACGGCGCCCGGTTGCTGGCCCTGGTCCACGGTATCGAAGCGAACAACACGCTGGAGCGTTTTCGCCAGTTGGTCGACAAGGAGGTCATCGACCCCCTGGACGGCGCCGCGTACGAAGAGGCCTATCACTTCATCCAGCAAACCCGCATGCAGCAACATCAACTGCAGACCCGGGAGAATTTTCCTTACTCAAATCGGGTCGATCCCGACAGCCTCAATCATCTGGACCGGCGCATCCTGCGTGAGTCCCTGCGCCAGGCACAACGCCTGCAAAGCAGCCTGACTTTGCGGTATCAGTTATGAGCCTGTTTTCGTGGCTGCGCCCGGCGAGCCCCACCCTGCCAGCCCACCTGCAACATCGGCTGGAGCAATTACCGACGGCTGCCGACCTGGCTGATTGCAGCCTGCGCGAGCAGCGCTGGGTAGTGCTCGATCTGGAAACCACCGGCTTGAACCTGAACAAGGACCACGTGTTGTCCATTGGCGCGGTAGTGATCGAGGACGGGGCCATCGACTTTCGCCAGCAGTTCGAACGCACCCTGCAATATCCGCAAGTGAAACTCGGCCCCAGCGTGCTGATCCATGGCATTGGCCCCAGCGCCATTGCGGCGGGCAGCGACCCGGCAGAAGCACTGCTCGACCTGATGGAGTACCTCGGCGACAGTCCGGTGCTGGCCTTCCACGCGCCGTTTGACCAGCACATGCTCGGCCGTGCGCTGAAAGATCACCTGGGTTTCAAATTGCAGCATCCGCTTCTGGACGTGGCGGACATTGCGCCGCTGCTATGCCCCCAGGCGCACATTCGCGAGGCCGGGCTGGACGACTGGATCGACTGGTTCAAGCTCGAAGTCTTCGAGCGCCACCACGCCAGCGCCGACGCCCTGGCCACCGCCGAACTGATGCTGATCCTGTTCAGCCGTGCGCGGCAGCAGCAGATTCATAGCCCGTTGAATCTGCAACAGCGCTTGAATCAGTGGAAACGCCGGCAGCAGGCGCCGTCCTTCTGACCTATACGCACCCCTGTAGGAGCGAGCCTGCTCGCGAAAATCGTCAAGGGTGACACGTTTTCTGGCAAGACCGAGGTGTCAGATAATTTTTMGCGAGCAGGCTCGCTCCTACAGGGGCCGTCACCAAATTCCCACCCGACCAACGCCAATTGCTTACCTCCCTCGCCTCTGCCACAATCGCGAACAATTCTCGTTAGTTAATATTTCCCAATCGGTGATGCGGCGTGTTGTCAGTTCCAAGCCCTCAAAGTGAGCTCGTCGATGCGTTGTATCGTGACCATCGCGGTTGGCTATTGGCCTGGCTTCGACGCAACGTCGCCTGCCCACAACGGGCCGAAGACCTGAGCCAGGACACTTTCGTGCGCTTGCTGGGCCGTGAGGAACTGAAGGTCCCGCGCGAGCCGCGGGCGTTCCTGGTGGCGATCGCCAAGGGCCTGCTCTTCGATTATTTCCGTCGCGCCGCGCTGGAACAGGCTTACCTCACCGAGCTGATGCTGATTCCCGAAGCCGAGCAACCGTCGGCGGAAGAACAGCAAATGATCCTCGAAGACCTGAAAAACATCGACCGCTTGCTCGGTAAGCTTTCCAGCAAGGCCCGGGCGGCGTTCCTCTACAACCGCCTCGACGGCCTCGGCCACGCAGAAATCGCCGAGCGCCTCGGTGTGTCGGTGCCGCGGGTGCGCCAGTACCTGGCCCAAGGCATTCGCCAGTGCTACATCGCGCTGTATGGTGAGCCGACATGAATCCGCTCAGTTCCAAACCGGTATCGGCCAACGTGCTGGACGCGGCGATTGCCTGGCAGTTGTCCATGGACTCCGCCAACCCGGTAGAGCGCGAAGAGTTCGCCAAGTGGCACGCGGCCCACGAAGAGCACGCCCGCGCCTGGCGCCAGTTGGGCATGCTCGACCAGCGTTTCAGCGTGGCCAGCGGCCCGGCCCGCACGGCCCTGCTGCAATCGCGCGAAGGCATTCGTCGGCGCGTGCGTAAGCTTGGCAACGGTGTCGCCAGTATCGTTGCCGTGATCGGCCTGGCCCTGTTCGCCGGGGATCGTTACCTGCCGATCGACTATTGGCTGGCCGACCAGCGCACCGCCGTTGGCGAGCAACGCACCCTGCGCCTGGCTGACGGCACGCTGATCAATCTCAACACCCACAGCGCCCTGGATGTGCGCTTCGATGAAAAGCAGCGGCGCATCGTGCTTCAGGAAGGCGAAATCCTGGTCGAAACCGGCCATGGCGATCCCCGGCCGTTCATCGTCGAAACCCGCGAAGGCAGCATGCGTGCTCTGGGTACGCGGTTTCTGGTCAAGCGCGAGGAAGACGGAACGCGTTTGAGCGTCTTGCAGTCGGCGGTGGCGGTTCACCCTGAGTCCAACCTTGACGAACAGATTCTGCGCGAAGGCCAGCAGGTACTGATCCGCAACAACGGCCTGGGCCCGGTTCTGGCCGTCAACCTCGGCGCGGATGCCTGGACCCGCGGCATGCTGGTGGTGGACAACACGCGGCTGGAAGATCTGGTGCATGAAATCGGCCGCTATCGAAACGGTTACGTCGGCGTCGCACCGGAAGTGGCCGACCTGCGCATCACCGGCAGCTTCCCGCTGCGCGACACCGACCTGGCACTCAATGCCCTGCTGCCAACCCTGCCGGTGCAGATCGAACAGCACACGCAATGGTGGGTGAAGGTGGTGGCCAAGGCCGATACCAAGCCCTGAAATGCTTTGTGTCTGATCAACCGCCATCGCGAGCAAGCTCGCTCCCACATTGGAATGCATTTCAAAATGTGTGCGAGCTTGCTCGCGATGACGGCGTTCGACTCCCCGCAAAAACCGTTTTGACCCAATACCAGCCGCAACCAACTTCTAAATCGAAATTATTTTCATCCAGCCCTATCACTTTTTGATTTTCGTCCGGCACACAGGCAATTGAGAAATGTTTCCATTCAGGAGCCGCTGTATGCCTCGTTCGCTAGACTCCCTGTTGCGCCGCAGTTTGCTGGCAGTCGCCATTGCCCTTTGCACCCCTTTGGCCAGCAGCCAACTGGTCGCCGCTGAACAGATGTCCAGCGTCCGCGCCTACAACCTGCCGGCCGCGCCGTTGGCCAGCACCCTGAACCAGATCGCCAGCCAGGCGGGATTGGCCCTGTCGTTGAATCCATCCCTGGCGGCGGGCAAGACCTCGGCGCCGGTCAAAGGCCAGTTCGATGCAACCGGCGCCCTGCGCGAAGCCCTGCGTGGCACCGGGCTGCAACTGGAGCTGAGCAGTGCGGGCACCTATAGCCTGGTGGCCGTGCCCGAGGGTGTGATGGACCTGCCGGCCACCAGCGTGATCGGTGTGGAAGACTCTGAAAGCGCTTGGGGCCCGGCACAGGGCTACCTGGCCAAGCGCACGGCCGCCGGCACCAAGACCGACACCGCGCTGGTCGAGGCGCCGCGTTCGATTTCGGTCGTCACTCGTGAGCAGATGGACGACCGCAACGCGCACACCCTCGATGATGCCGTGCGCTACTTGCCGGGCATCACCGCCAGCAGTTTCGGCAGCGACACCCGCTCCGACTGGTTGCGCGTGCGGGGTTTCGAACCGACTCAATTCCTCGACGGCCTGCCACTGCCAAAAGGTGTGTACTCCAACCCGAAACAGGAAACCTGGAACCTCGACCGACTGGCGCTGCTGCGCGGCCCAGCCTCCTCGGTGTACGGCCAGACCCCGCCGGGCGGCCTGCTGGACATGGTCAGCCGTCGCCCAAGCGCTGAGGCCAGCAGCGAGATCCAACTGCAATACGGCAGCGACAATCATCGCCAGATCAACTTCGCCAGCACCGGCAAGATCGACGACGAAGGCCAGTTCCTGTACAGCCTCAGCGGCGTGCTGCGCGACGGCGGCACGCCCATCGACCACATCGATGACAAGCGCTACAACATTGCGCCAAGCCTGACCTGGAACATCGACGAAGACACCAGGTTCACCCTGCTCACGCAATTCACCCGTGACGATACCGGTATCACCAGTCAGTTCTATCCGATCCAGGGCACCAAGATCGACATGCCGTTCGGCGAGATCTCCCACCACAAGAACCTGGGTGATCCGAACTACGACTTCTACGACCGCACCTACTACGCGCTGGGTTATGCCTTCGAACACCGCCTGAACGATGTCTGGCAGTTCCGGCAGAACCTGCGCTACACCAAGTCGGAGCTGTCGTTCCAGGCCGTGACCGTCAACAGCTACAACCCTGATTTTGCCGAGTTCGGGTTTGTCGTCGACGATCAAGGCAACACCGGTCGTGGCACCACCAATGTCGACGAAGACATCGCCCAATTCGCCGTGGACAACAACTTCCAGGGCGACTTCATCACCGGCGACGTCAGCCACACCTTGCTGATCGGCCTGGACCACCAGCGCAACACCACCAACTACCTCTCGATCTTCGGCACCGCGCCGGGCATCAACGTCAACGACCCGATCTATGGCTTGCCGATCGAACGTCCGGCACGCTCCACGGCGTTCTACGACTACGAGCAGAAGACCCAGCAGACCGGCCTGTACATCCAGGACCAGATGGCCCTCGACCAATGGCGCCTGACCCTCGGCGGCCGTGAAGACTGGGTCCATACCGGTACCACGTTCTTCAACAAGGGCGATGCCACCAACACCGAACGCGACAAGAACTTCAGCGGCAACGCGGCGATCAGCTACGTGTTCGACTCGGGCTTCGTGCCCTACCTGTCCTACGCCGAATCGTTCCAGCCGACCAGCAATGCCGTCGCCTCGCCAACCGAGTCGTTCAAGCCGACCGAAGGCAAGCAATGGGAACTGGGGATCAAGTACCAGCCACCAGGCAGCAACACCCTGCTGACCGCGGCTGTGTATGACCTGACCCAGAAAAACGTTTCCGTCACCAACAACGTGGGCAACGTGACAGTCACCAGCCAGACAGGTGAAGTGAAAGTCAAAGGCCTGGAGCTGGAAGCCGTTTCCGTCGTGACTGAAAACCTCAAGGTCACCGCTGCCTACACCCTGGCCAAATCCGAAGTGCAAGAGGGCATTTACAAGGGCAATCGCCTGCAACTGATGCCTAACCAGCAAGCGTCGGTGTGGGGCGACTACACCTGGCACAACGGCGTGCTGGATGGCTTCGGCATCGGCGCCGGCGCGCGCTACACCGGCAACACCTACGGCGACCAGGCCAACACCTGGTTGGGCAAGGCCGGCGCCTACACGGTGTTCGACGCGGTGGTTCACTACGACCTCGGTCGCCTGGACAACAGCCTCAAAGGCGCTTCGCTGGCCGTTAACGCAACCAACCTGTTCGACAAGGACTACATCTCGACTTGCGACAGTTTCTACTGCTACTACGGCGACCAGCGCAGTGTCGTCGCAAGTGCAACCTACAAGTGGTAACGCTCTGAGCTGACACGCCCAATGACCAGGCCGTCCTTTGTGGACGGCTTTGGTTTTTCTGAAGGCTATGAAATGAAAAGTAAAACAATTCGCCGCTGGTCCGCTGTTCATACCTGGACCAGCCTGATTTGTACGGTGTTCCTGTTGCTGCTGGCACTGACCGGCCTGCCGCTGATCTTTCACCACGAGATCGACCACTTGCTGGGCGATGCGCCTGACGTGAAGGAAATGCCAGCGGACACCCCGCACCTGAATTTGCAGCAGTTGGTAAAAGCGGCCGAGAGACACCGTCCCGGTGAAGTCATGCAGTATTTCGGCTTCGAGGACGATGAGCCCAACGCGGTGCTGACCATCATGGCCGCGACCGCAGGCACCGAGCCGAACTCGTCCCACACCTTCATGCTCGACGCCCGTACCGGCGAAGCGCTGGAGACGCCATCGGCCAACGGCGGTTTCATGATGACCATGCTGCGCCTGCACGTGGACATGTTCGCCGGCTTGCCGGGCAAGTTGCTGCTGGCGTTCATGGGGATTCTGTTCGTGGTGGCGATCGTTTCCGGCACGGTGTTGTATTTGCCGTTCATGCGCCGCTTGAAATTCGCCACCGTGCGCCAGGACAAATCCATGCGCCTGCGCTGGCTCGACCTGCATAACCTGATCGGCGTCGTGACCTTGACCTGGGCTTTGGTGGTGGGCGTGACGGGCGTAATCAGTGCCTGCGCCGACCTGATCATTGCCGCCTGGCGCAACGACAGCCTGAGCGCGATGGTCGCGCCGTACCGCGATGCGCCACCGCTGACGCAACGAGCGCCCGCGCCCCCTTTGCTCGATATTGCCAAGGACGTCGCGCCAGGCATGCAGCCGGACTTCATCGCCTTCCCCGGCACGCGGTTTTCCAGCGAGCACCATTACGCGGTGTTCATGAAAGGCAGCACGCACCTGACCTCACATCTACTGACACCCGTGTTGATCGACGCCCGCACCCTGCAAGTCACCGCCGTGGCCGAACGACCGTGGTACATGGACGCCATGGGCATGTCGCAGCCACTGCACTTCGGTGACTACGGCGGCATGCCGATGAAGATCCTCTGGGCGACCCTCGATGTGCTGACCATCATCGTGCTCGGCAGCGGGGTCTACCTGTGGGTGGTACGGCGCAAGGCTGCCAGGCCGGTGCTGGAAAAAGCGGAGAGCGTGGCATGAAGCCCCGGCAATCGAATTACTGGAAAGTGTTTGCCATTCCGACCGTCATCGCGGTGCTCAGCGCGGCAGGGTTGTTTGCCGCGTTGCTCGGGGATGGTGTGTGGGATTCGTTGAGCTGGGTGGGGTTGGGCATCCCGGCTGTGCTAGCCCTACGCGGCCTCCTGCAACGCCGCTGACCCCTGTAGGAGCGAGCCTGCTCGCGATGGGGCCGTATCAGTCGATATTGAATTGACTGACACACCGCCATCGCGAGCAGGCTCACTCCTACAGGGGTGTTTGCCATCTTGAGCTATCGCTCCAACACGCTATGCTGCCCGACACTGCCACCGATCGAGACGCTGCCATGTCCGCCCCGAGCATGACCCTGTACCACAACCCGCTCTCCCCCTTCGTTCGCAAAGTCATGGTGCTGTTGCACGAAACCGGTCAACAGAACCGCGTGGCGTTGCAGACCAGTGTGCTCACCCCGGTCAACCCGGACTTGACTCTGATCGAAGATAACCCGCTGAGCAAAATCCCGGCCCTGCGCCTGGCCGACGGCAACATCATCCACGACAGCCGGGTCATCCTCGACTACCTCGACCACCAGCACGTCGGCAACCCGCTGATCCCCCGCGAAGGTTCGGCCCGCTGGCGGCGCCTGACCCTGGCGTCGCTGGCCGACGGGATCATGGACGCGGCCGTGCTGGTGCGCTACGAAGTCGCCCTGCGCGCCCCGGAGAAACACTGGGACGAGTGGCTCGACGGCCAGCGCGACAAGATCCGTCGTGCCCTGGCATTGCTGGAAAAGGACGCGATTGCCGAGCTGACCTGCCACTTCGACGTGGCCGCGATCAGCGTGGCCTGCGCACTGGGTTACCTGGACCTGCGCCATCCGGATCTGGATTGGCGCACAGCGAATCCGCAACTTGCGGCGTGGTATTTCGAGGTGAGTCAGCGGCCTTCGATGATTGCGACGATGCCGAAGATTTAAGCCTTCAAAAGATCAGCAATCCGGCTTGTCGGCCGTAAACCGCCGAGCCGGATTCACCGCCGCGCCAAACTCACGCAGCGCCTTCGCGCCGATCAGCAACGGATAATTGAAGCTGCTGCGGTCAGTCAGGTTGACCTCGACCGTGCGCTTGACGTTACCCAGACACAGTTCCAGATCGACCACCGGACGCTTGGTGGGTGCGATCACTTCGCTGTCTTCCTCTTCCTCTTCGGAGCGGGTCTTGATCTTGCTGATGCGCGCGATCTTGTGTTCGTAGACCTGATTGCCCGCGTCCTTGGTGCCGAGGCGGAAACGCACCCAGTCTTCGCCGTCACGCTTGAAAGTTTCGATGTCCTTGGCCGACAGCGACGCAGTCAGGGCGCCGGTATCCATTTTGGCCTTGAGGACCTGCCCGCCGATTTCCGGCAGGGCGATGTATTCATAACGCCCGTACAGGGTCGGCTCGGCGGCCATGACCGGCAGGGCGATGAGGGAGAGCACTGCAAGGAGGGATTTCACGTGATGGGTTTCCATGAGAGTGAGCAGTCGGATTTTAGACCGTCGTTCGCTTGATCGTTCCCACAAGGTTACCGACCCAAAAGTGAAACATTCGTCAGCACCGATTTGGCCTGCCGCCCGAAGCTGCTTATCATGGCGCGCCCAAACGCTTCCACGAGTGACTTATGCGCCGCCTGCTCACCGGCTGTTTCGTGACCCTGCTGCTTGTGCTCAATACCCTGGTCCTGATCGGGCCGTTGATGGTGTTTGCCCTGCTCAAACTGGTCCTGCCCGGCCGTTTTCGCGATTACGCCTCATGGTCGGTGATGTGGATCGCCGAGACCTGGTCGGAAATCGACAAGCTGATTTTCCGCTGGTGTATCCCCACCCGATGGGACATCCGCGGCTGTGACGATCTGCGTCGTGATACCTCGTATCTGGTGATCAGCAACCATCAATCCTGGGTCGACATCCCGGCGCTGATCCAGACGCTGAACCGGCGCACGCCGTTCTTCAAATTTTTCCTCAAGAAAGAACTGATCTGGGTGCCCTTCCTGGGCCTGGCGTGGTGGGCGCTGGATTACCCGTTCATGAAACGCTACAGCAAGGCGTTCCTGGCCAGGCATCCGGAACTGGCCGGCAAGGATCTGGAAATCACCAGGCAAGCCTGCGAACTGTTCAAGCGCCAACCGGTGACGGTGGTCAATTACCTCGAAGGCACTCGCTTCACGGCAGCTAAATCTTCCCAGCAACAGTCACCGTTCAATCGCCTGCACAAGCCCAAGGCCGGCGGGGTGGCCTTTGTGCTGGCGGCGATGGGTGAACAGCTGGACGCGATTCTCGATGTGACGGTGGTTTACCCGCAGCAGAAGATTCCGGGGTTCTGGGACTTGATCAGCGGCAATGTGCCGAGGGTCATCATCGATATCCAGACCCGCGAACTCGACCCGGCGCTGTGGCAGGGCGATTACGAAAACGATCCGCTGTTTCGTGAAAAAACCCAGAACTGGGTCAACCAGCTCTGGATCGAAAAGGATCAGCGCATCGACGCCCTGCGCGCCGGGCGCCGCTGAATCAACTGCCGGTGCCGGCACCCCAGATCCCGCCCAGGCTGCTCAGCAGCGAACCGCCGACGCCCTGCTGGCCGAGGTATTGCAGGAGCACCGGGGTAAACAGGCCGATCATGCCGCTGTCCATGCCCAGGGCGCTGAAGGCGTTGTTCAGGTCGTTGGTGTTCTTGACGTTACCCAAGGCATTGCCCAGTCCTGCAGCTTTGCCGCTGGAGCCGAGCAGACCGGCCAGTGCACCCAACTCACCGCCGCCCGAGAGCATGTCGATGCCCGGTACGCTTTTGGCCAGTTCCGAGTAGTCTGTCGGACTCAACTGGTTCTTCGCCAGCCCCAGCATCGCCCCGGCGCCGCCGATGGCTTGTTGTGGCGTGATGTTCAATTCACTGAGGGTGCTTAGCAGGTCGGCTGTCTGCGGCGCCGGTGCGGCAGTCGCGGTCGCGTCACCGCCCTTCATGCCCGAAATCGCATTGGCCGCGTCGTTCAGGCTGAACTGTGCAAAGGCCGGGCTGGCGGACAGTGCCAACAGCGAAGCCAGTGCAATACCGCGTGAAATCTTCATCCAGACATCCTCTTGTGCCATGAAACCATCCGAAAACCGGCGGTAAAACTCCCGATTCGACCGGGCATCCTCAATCATGTTCCTTGCCGCGCATCCGTTTTTACACAGGCCACGTATAAGAAACGTGAATCCCTGGATGCCATACGATGAATGGCACGACCGGGCAGCCGGTTGGAAAAGATATCCAAACAAAAACGGCGACCCGAAGGTCGCCGTTTTGTTTGGCCTGCAGTCTTACGCCGCGCTGAACATCTTGTGCGGATCGATCACAAACTTCTTCGGCACGCCGGCATCGAACTCGCCATAGCCCTGCGGCGCCTGATCCAGGCTGATCACCTGAACACCCACCACTTCGGCGATGTTGATGCGGTCCCACATGATCGCCTGCATCAACTGGCGGTTGTACTTCATCACCGGGGTCTGGCCGGTGTGGAAGCTGTGGGATTTGGCCCAGCCCAGACCGAAGCGGATGCTCAGGCTGCCCATTTTCGCGGCAGCGTCGACGGCGCCCGGGTCTTCGGTCACGTAGAGGCCGGGGATGCCGATCTTGCCTGCCACACGCACCACGCCCATCAGCGAGTTGAGCACGGTGGCCGGGGCTTCGTGTTTCACGCCGTCATGGCCATGGCCACGGGCTTCGAAGCCTACGGCGTCGATGGCGCAATCCACTTCCGGTTCGCCCAGCAGTGCGGCGATCTGTTCGTGCAGCGGGGTATCGAGTGACAGGTCGGCGATTTCGAAACCCTGCGCCTTGGCGTGGGCCAGGCGAACGGTGTTGACGTCACCGATGATCACCACCGCCGCACCCAGCAGGCGAGCGGATGCGGCCGCCGCCAGACCGACCGGACCGGCACCGGCGATGTACACGGTGCTACCCGGGCCGACACCAGCGGTCACGGCGCCGTGATAGCCGGTCGGCAGGATATCGGAGAGGCAGGTCAGGTCGCGGATTTTTTCCATCGCCCGATCGCGGTCCGGGAGTTTCAGCAGGTTGAAGTCGGCGTACGGCACCATGGCGTATTCGGCCTGGCCACCGGTCCAGTCGCCCATGTCGACATAACCATAAGCACCGCCCGGACGCGCCGGGTTGACGCTCAGGCACACGCCGGTGTGCATCTCTTTGCAGGAACGGCAGCGCCCGCAAGCCACGTTGAACGGTACGGACACCAGGTCGCCGATATTCAGGTTCTCGACGTCGCTGCCCTTCTCGATCACTTCACCGGTGATCTCATGGCCCAGCACCAGGCCGGTTTGCGCCGTGGTACGCCCGCGCACCATGTGCTGGTCGGAACCACAGATGTTGGTGGATACCACACGCAGGATGACAGCGTGTTCAATCTTCCTGCCGCGCGGGTCCTGCATTTTCGGATAGTCAATATTCTGCACTTCGACCTTGCCAGCGCCGAGATACACCACACCACGATTGCCAGACATGCTTTCACCTCGCTGTTGTTTTTATGGAACCGCGTTGCCCAGGCAGGCAGCGCGTTAAGTACTCGGGTTATTGCCTGTGTGTCTTGTGTTGTCTGTTATGCCGCTATCGCGAGCTGGCTCGCGATGGCAATCTAAAGAACGACTGTTCTGTTCGCGTTCAAAAACACTCTTCTCTCAATGTGATACCCAACGGCCCGCGCCAGCGTCAGCCCTTCGATATCCCGCCCCTTGGCGATCAAATCTTCCGGGTAATGGCTGTGGTCCACCGCCTCCACGCCCTGGGCAATGATCGGGCCTTCATCGAGGTCGTTGTTGATGTAATGCGCCGTGGCGCCCACCAGTTTCACGCCCTTGTTGTAGGCCTGGTGATAGGGCTTGGCGCCCTTGAACCCGGGCAGCAGGGAGTGGTGAATGTTGATCGCCTTTCCATCGAGCTTGCGGCACAGCTCCGGCGACAGCACTTGCATGTAGCGCGCAAGGATCACCAGTTCCGCACCGGACTCTTCAATGACCTGCCATACCTGACGTTCCTGGGACGGCTTGTCGTTCGGATCCAGCGGGAAGTGGTAATACGGAATCTGGTGCCAGTCGGCCAGTGGCTTGAGGTCCGGATGGTTGGAGACCACGGCGGCGACGTCCATCGACAACTGGCCGATGCGCTGGCGATAGAGCAAATCGTTGAGGCAGTGATCGGCCTTGGAGACCATGATCACCACTTTCGGCCGATAGTTCGGCGCGGTCAGTTCGAAGATCATGCCGAAGGCTTCACCGCGCTCGGCGAGGCCCGCGCGGAAGGACTGCTCGTCGAAACCGTCAGGCTGGCGGAATTCCACACGAATGAAGAAACGGCCCGAGAGCCGGTCATCGAAGGAATGGTGCTCGGTGACGTAGCAGCCCTGCTCGAACAGAAAGCGGGTCACCGCGTCCACGGTGCCGAGCACGCTGGGGCAGTCGGCGGTCAGAATCCATGTGTCTGGGGCGCGGCTCATAGTGCGGTGACTCCTGTTCGAAAATACCTACGCGACTGCGAAGACCTGTGGCGAGGGAGCTTGCTCCCGCTGGGTTGCGAAGCGACCCCAAAATCGCATTCCTTCAGGAAGAATGCGGACTCAGGTTTACGACTGCTTCGCAGCTGAGCGGGACGGTGCGGCGATCCGACAAGCTCCCTCGCCACAAAAGCAGTCATGACACGACACTGAGTTACGCCTGTACGCTCAGGCCATACTCGGCAGAAGCATCCTGCAACCACAGCCACCAGTAATCCGAGAAGCTGCGACGAATAAGCAGTTCCCAGGTGTCTTCGGCGGTGTGACGGATCATCAGTTGCGACTTGGCGAATACCGTGCCGACGGCTTTGCCCACCGGGAAGTTGTTCGGGTGCACGTCGTAGCTGGTGGACTTCATCAGCACCTGGCGTACGTTCGGGCCGCTGAGTTCGAGGAGTTGCTGGCCGCCGCTGACGTTGACGATTGCAATGTGCAAATCGCCCAGCGCTTTGCGCAGTTTTTGCTCAGCGGCAAGTTCCTCACCGGTCGGCACAATCAGCAGCCACTCATCCGGCCCCATCCATTGCAGGCTGGTTTCACCTTTGACGATGACGGTCAGCGCACCCGGCAATTCGATGCCGAGGGCCTTGTGCACACCGGCGGCAAACGCGGCATCGTGGCCATCGCCCCGGATGGTCAGGTGGCCGAGGAGTTTTTTCTCACGCACGGTCACGCCGGCGTTCTTGCGGCCCTTGCCCACCAGGCTGGCGAGGTCGGCGTGATGCAGCGACGACTCGGCCTTGGCCCCGGAGGTTGGGCGTTGTTGGTAAACATTGGCTGCGGTCATAAAGCACCTTTCCTGAATTCTGTTGGTTCCGGCCTTGTGGTGGCTGCACTACCGCCTTCGCGAGCAAGGCGAATCGTCGCACCGCCGCTCCCACATTTGACCGCATTCCCCTGTGGGAGCGGGCTTGCTCGCGAATGGGCCGACTCGGTGTCATTGCCCACTCACAAGCCTTGAAGCCATCAAACGTTCTGGCGTTCGCCCTTCGGATCGAAGAACACCGAAGAAACGATTTCCGCCTCGATCACGCTGCCGTCGGCCAGCGGAGCGAACACTCGCTCGCCCATCCGCTGCAACCCGCCCTTGACCACGCCCATGGCGAACGAATAGCCCAGGGAGTTGTGCAGGTAACTGGAAGTCACGTGACCAACCATGGTCATCGGGATGGCTTGCTTGGTGTTGAACACCAGTTGCGCGCCTTCCGGCAGCCATTTGTTCGGGTCGATCGGCTTCAGGCCAACCAGTTGCTTGCGCTGATCACGCACGCAATCTTCACGGTTCATGCCGCGCCAGCCGATCCACGAGAACGGTTTGGTGCGACCGACGCACCAGCCCATGTTCAGGTCGTCCGGGGTCATCGAGCTATCGGTGTCCTGGCCGACGATGATGAAGCCCTTCTCGGCCCGCAGCACGTGCATGGTTTCAGTGCCGTACGGGGTCAGGTTGTACTTCTTGCCGGCATCGACGATTTTTTCCAGCACGCCCATGGCGTAGTCGGCTTGCACGTTGACTTCGTACGACAGTTCACCGGTAAACGAAATCCGGAATACCCGCGCCGGCACACCACCCACCAGACCTTCTTTCCAGGTCATGAACGGGAAGGCTTCGTTGCTCAGGTCGATGTCGGTGACTTCAGCGAGCAGCTTGCGGCTGTTCGGCCCGGACAGGGTCATGGTCGCCCAGTGGTCGGTGACGGAGGTGAAGTACACCTTCATGTCCGGCCATTCGGTCTGGTGGTACAGTTCCAGCCACTGAAGTACGCGAGCCGCGCCGCCAGTGGTGGTGGTCATGACGAAATGGTTGTCGGCCAGGCAAGCCGTCACGCCGTCGTCGAAGACCATGCCGTCTTCTTTGCACATCAGGCCGTAACGGGCCTTGCCCACATCGAGCTTGGTCCAGGCGTTGGTGTAGACGCGGTTGAGGAACTCACGCGTATCCGGGCCCTGGATGTCGATTTTGCCCAGGGTCGAAGCATCCAGCAGGCCGACGCTGTCGCGCACGGCTTTGCATTCGCGCTTCACCGCGGCATGCAGGTCTTCACCGGATTTCGGGAAGTACCAAGGACGTTTCCACTGGCCGACGTCTTCGAACTCGGCGCCATTTTTCAGGTGCCATTGATGCAGTGCGGTGTAGCGCACCGGCTCGAAGATGTGTCCACAGTGACGACCGGCTACGGCGCCGAAAGTCACCGGCGTGTAGTTCGGGCGGAACATGGTGGTGCCCATCTGCGGGATGGTCACGTTCAGCGAGCGGGCAGCGATGGCCAGGCCGTTGACGTTGCCGAGCTTGCCCTGATCGGTGCCGAAGCCCAGCGCGGTGTAACGCTTGACGTGCTCGACCGACTCGAAGCCCTCGCGGGTCGCCAGTTCGATGGCGGCGGCGGTGACGTCGTTTTGCAGGTCGACGAATTGCTTCGGCGCCCGTGCGGTGTTCTTTTCATGGGGCACCTGGAACAGCGCCAGGGTCGGCTCTTCGAGACGGCTCAGGGCTTTGGGCAGCACGCCTTCAACCGACTGGAAGCCAGCTTCGGCAGCAGCGCGAACGCCACCTTCAAAACCGTCGGCCAGGGAATCGCCGAGGCCGTAGACGCCGTTGATGCCACCGACGCACACGCGTTTCTGCGGTGCTTCGCCCGGTACGAAACCGAGGATGTCTTCGCGCCAGGTCGGCTTGCCGCCCAAGTGCGAAGCCAGGTGAACCACCGGGCTGTAGCCGCCGGAGCTGGCCACCACGTCGCATTCAAGCCATTCGCCTGGGCTGGTCACCGTGTGGGCTTTGACATCGATGGCGGCCACACGGGCAGCGGTCACGCGTTTGCTGCCACGGGCCTCGATCACGGCGCTGCCGGTGAGGATACGGATGCCTTTGGCACGGGCTTCTTCCACCAGCGCACCACGCGGATTGCTGCGGGCGTCGGCGATGGCCACCACTTGCAGGCTGGCATCGAGCCAATCCAGGGCAACGCGGTAGGCGTGGTCGTTGTTGGTCGACAGCACCAGCTTCTTGCCCGGTGCCACGCCGTAACGACGCACATAAGTCGAGATGGCGCCGGCGAGCATGTTGCCCGGCACGTCGTTGTTGCCGTAGACCAGTGGACGCTCGTGAGCGCCGGTTGCCAGTACCACGCGATTGGCGCGGACCCGGTGGATGCGCTGACGCACCTGGCCAATCGGTGCGCGGTCGCCGAGGTGATCGGTCAGGCGCTCGTGAATGGTCAGGAAGTTGTGGTCGTGGTAGCCGTTTACTGTGGCGCGCGGCAACAGCAGCACGTCCGGGGTGTTCTTCAGCTCGTCGATGACGCTGGCCACCCACTCCATCGCAGGCTTGCCGTCGAGGCTTTCGCGGGAGTCGAGCAAGCTGCCGCCGAACTCTTCCTGTTCGTCAGCCAGAATTACACGGGCACCGCTGCGCGCAGCGGCCAGTGCAGCGGCCAGACCTGCAGGGCCGGCACCGACGATCAGCACGTCGCAGTGCTGGTTCATGTAGTCGTAGGTGTCCGGATCGTTCTCGGTCGGCGAGCGGCCAAGGCCGGCAGCCTTGCGGATGTACTTCTCGTAGGTCATCCAGAACGATTGCGGGTACATGAAAGTTTTGTAGTAGAAGCCCGGTGGCATCAGCTTGCCGCCGACCTTGCCGAGAATCCCCATCATGTCGTTGTTCACGCTCGGCCAGCCGTTGGTGCTGGTGGCGACCAGGCCCTGATACAGCGCCTGTTGCGTGGCGCGCACGTTCGGGATCTGCGTGGCTTCGGTGGCGCCGATCTGCAGCACCGCGTTCGGCTCTTCAGCGCCCGCAGCGAAGATGCCGCGCGGACGGGAATACTTGAAACTGCGACCGATGATATCGACGCCGTTGGCCAGCAGTGCAGCGGCCAGGGAATCGCCTTCGAAGCCTTTGTAGTTCTGGCCGTTGAAGGTGAAGGTCAAGACTTTGTTGCGGTCGATCCGTCCGCCATTGGACAGGCGATTGATCTGGCTCATACCTTCTCTCCCAGAGCCGTGCTGGCCGCTTTCGGGCTATCGGTCTTGTCGGTGAATTGTGGCTTGGTGCCGATCTTGTAGGTTTCGAGAATCTCGTAGGTCACGGTGTCGCGGGTGACGTTGAAGTACTGACGGCAACCGGCGACGTGATCCCACAGCTCGTGGTGCAGACCGCGCGGGTTATCGCGGAAGAACATGTAGTCGCCCCACTCCTCGTCGGTGCAGGTGTTCGGATCCAGTGGACGCGGGATGTGCGCCTGGCCGGATGCATGGAATTCCTCTTCGGAGCGCAGTTCGCCGCAGTGAGGACAGAAGATATGCAACATGGGGATTTCTCCTGTTAGTGGGCAACCGCAGCAGCGCCGTGTTCATCGATCAACGCACCGTTGTGGAAACGGTCGATGGAGAAAGGTGCGGCCAGTGGGTGCATTTCACCCTTGGCCAGGCTCGCAGCAAACACGTTGCCCGAGCCAGGTGTAGCCTTGAAGCCACCGGTGCCCCAACCGCAGTTGAAGAACATGTTCGGTACCGGGGTTTTCGAAATGATCGGGCAGGCATCCGGCGTGGTGTCGACGATGCCGCCCCACTGACGGTTCATGCGTACGCGCGACAGCACCGGGAACATCTCGACGATGGCCTGGATGGTGTGCTCGATCACCGGGTACGAACCACGCTGGCCATAGCCGTTGTAGCCGTCGATACCGGCGCCGATCACCAGGTCGCCCTTGTCGGACTGGCTGATGTAACCGTGTACGGCGTTGGACATGATCACGCTGTCGATAATCGGTTTGATCGGCTCGGACACCAGCGCTTGCAGCGGGTGGGATTCGATCGGCAGGCGGAAACCGGCGAGCTTGGCCATGTGCCCGGAGTTACCGGCGGTCACTACGCCGACGCGCTTGGCGCCGATGAAGCCCTTGTTGGTTTCAACGCCGATGCACACGCCGTTTTCCTTGCGGAAACCGATCACTTCGGTCTGCTGGATCAGGTCCACGCCGAGGGCGTCGGCGGCCCGGGCAAAGCCCCAGGCCACGGCATCGTGACGGGCCACGCCGCCGCGACGCTGGACGGTGGCACCCATCACCGGGTAGCGGGTGTTCTTGGAGCAGTCGAGGTACGGAATCTCGTCGGCAACCTGCTTGGCATCGAGCAGTTCACCGTCCACGCCGTTGAGGCGGTTGGCGCTGACCCGACGCTCGGAATCACGGATGTCCTGCAGGGTGTGGCACAGGTTGTAGACGCCGCGCTGGGAGAACATCACGTTGTAGTTCAGGTCCTGGGACAGGCCTTCCCACAGTTTCATCGCGTGTTCGTACAGGTGCGCCGATTCGTCCCACAGGTAGTTGGAACGAACGATGGTGGTGTTGCGCGCGGTGTTACCGCCGCCCAGCCAGCCTTTCTCGACCACGGCCACGTTGGTGATGCCGTGTTCCTTGGCCAGGTAGTAGGCCGTTGCGAGACCATGCCCGCCACCACCGACGATGACCACGTCGTAGACCTTTTTAGGGGTCGGCGTGCGCCACATTTTCTGCCAGTTTTCATGATGGCTGAGAGAGTGTTTGAAGAGGCCGAAGCCCGAGTAGCGTTGCATAGTCATTTACTCCAAAACCGCACTCAGCGATAAACCGGGAAGTCCGCGCACAGGGCTGCCACTTGCCCGGCGACATTGGCCTCGACATCGGCGTCGCCGAGGTTGTCGAGGATGTCGCAGATCCAGCCGGCCAGCGTGACGCACTGGGTCACCTTGAAGCCGCGCGTGGTGACCGCCGGGGTGCCGATGCGCAGGCCGGAGGTCACGAACGGCGACTGTGGATCGTTCGGGACAGCGTTCTTGTTCACAGTGATGTGGGCGCGACCGAGGGCGGCATCCGCCTCTTTGCCGGTCAGACCCTGACGGATCAGGCTGACCAGGAACAGGTGGTTGTCGGTACCGCCGGACACTACATCGTAGCCGCGTTTGATAAACACGCCGGCCATGGCCTGGGCGTTGTCGATCACTTGTTGCTGGTAAACCTTGAAGCCAGGCTCCAGCGCTTCCTTGAAGCACACTGCCTTACCGGCGATCACGTGCATCAGCGGGCCGCCCTGGGCACCCGGGAAAACTGCCGCGTTGAGCTTCTTCTCGATTTCTTCGTTGGACTTGGCCAGGATCAGGCCGCCACGCGGACCGCGCAGGGTCTTGTGGGTAGTGGTGGTGACCACATCGGCGTAAGGCAGCGGGTTCGGGTACAGGCCGGCAGCGACCAGACCGGCAACGTGGGCCATGTCGACGAACAGCAGGGCACCGACCTTGTCGGCGATCTGGCGGAAGCGCGGGAAGTCGAGGGTCTTGGAGTAGGCCGAGAAGCCGGCGACGATCATCTTCGGCTTGCACTCGACGGCCAGGCGCTCGACTTCGTCGTAATCGATCAGACCGGTTTTGGTGTCGATACCGTACTGCACGGCGTTGTACAGCTTGCCCGAGGACGACACTTTGGCGCCGTGGGTCAGGTGACCGCCGTGGGCCAGGCTCATGCCGAGGATGGTGTCGCCGGCTTGCAGCAGGGCCAGGTATACGGCGCTATTGGCTGAGGAACCGGAGTGCGGCTGCACGTTGGCGTAATCGGCGCCGAACAGTTGCTTGGCGCGCTCGATGGCCAGCGCCTCAACCTTGTCGACGTGCTCGCAACCGCCATAGTAGCGCTTGCCCGGATAGCCTTCGGCGTATTTGTTGGTCAGGCCGCTGCCTTGCGCTTCCATCACGCGCTTGCTGGTGTAGTTCTCCGACGCGATCAGCTCGATGTGATCTTCCTGACGTTGCTCCTCGGCATTCATCGCCGCCAGCAGTGCATCGTCGTAACCCTGGATCTGGTCTTGCTTGCTGAACATCGCGTCTCTCCCAGCGGCGGCGGTGCGCCATTCGTCTCGGTGAGGCACTGGTTTTTCGGCAGTGCCCTTTGAATGCGATGGTATGACTGGCTTGGAGTCGTCAAATGCCTATGGACGCCACGCAAAGGTGCGTTTACGACATGGCGGGAAATGGCTGGGCTGAGGATATCTCTGTGGCGAGGGGGCTTGCCCCCGTTCGGCTGCGAAGCAGTCGCAAATCCGGCAGGCGTGGTGTACCTGAAAAAAACGCTGTTTCAGCATTCGGGGCCGCTACGCAGCCCAACGGGGGCAAGCCCCCTCGCCACAAAAGCAGAGTCAGGCAATGAGTTGGCGCAGGGCTAGCAACAACAGGAAATGCACCGGATACAGCGCATACGCCCAGCGCCGCATCGGCGGTGGTTTTACGCCTGTTGCATGTCGCAACAAGAACAGCCCGAGCCATGGCGCAATCAGGCACGTGACCATGGCCGGAATCGCCGCGACATTGCCCAGGCGAGCCGCGTAATACAGCACCTGCCACTGATTGCCCGCCAGGCACACCAACCCCGCCATCAGCGCGAAGTACCAGGGCCGTTGCAGTACCAGCAGCATCGCCAGCGGCAACAGCACGCCAAAGAACCCGAACATCAATCGCTGGGAGAAAAACCCTGCCAGCAGTACCGCGCCGACGGCCAGCAGGCGCGACGCAAGCACCGGCTGCTGCCAGCCACGAACCACCAGCAAGCCCAGGGCAAGGGTGGGCAGCACGTTCAAGGTGTCGGGATTGGGAATGTACATCCGGTAAGGAATTTCACTCACCGCGCTAAACAGCAACAACCAGCCCAGATAGCGCCATTGGCCGCCGGTCGTCGTAGTCCGCACACGCGCCAGATTGGCCGCCATCGCCAGGCAGAACCACGGAAACGCCAAACGCCCCGGCACATACAACAGATCGGCGGAATAACCGACATATCGCAGGTGATCGATCACCATGCAGAGCAGCGCCAGCCACTTGAGCAGATCCAGTGCCCCGTCGCGCTGCTTTAAGTGCATGGCCTTGTGCATCGTCACGTGCATAATTGTCCTTCGACTGTGTATGTTCCTGACAGCGACATCCTGTGCGCTCCACCTGACGATCTTGGGTACAGTGCGCACCCTCATTGACCACGGGACGCTTCACCATAGGCATCTCGACCACGGAAGCAGGCCATGACCGACAAGAGCCAACAATTTGCCAGCGACAACTATTCCGGCATCTGCCCTGAAGCCTGGGCGGCCATGGAACAGGCCAACCACGGCCACCAGCGCGCATACGGCGACGACGAGTGGACCGCCCGCGCGTCCGATGATTTCCGCAAACTGTTTGCAACCGACTGCGAAGTGTTTTTCGCCTTCAACGGCACCGCCGCCAACTCGCTGGCGCTGTCGTCGCTGTGCCAGAGTTACCACAGCGTGATCTGCTCGGAAACCGCCCACGTCGAAACCGACGAATGCGGCGCACCGGAATTCTTCTCCAACGGCTCCAAACTGCTGATCGCCCGCACTGAAAACGGCAAGCTGACCCCGGAATCGATCCGCGAGGTCGCGCTCAAGCGCCAGGACATCCATTACCCGAAACCCCGCGTCGTGACCCTGACCCAGGCCACCGAAGTCGGCAGCGTCTACACCCCGGACGAAATCCGCGCCATCAGCGCCACCTGCAAAGAGCTGGGCTTGAACCTGCACATGGACGGCGCACGGTTCTCCAACGCCTGCGCCTTCCTCGGCTGCACCCCGGCTGACCTGACCTGGAAGGCCGGCGTCGACGTGCTGTGCTTTGGCGGCACGAAAAACGGCATGGCCGTGGGCGAGGCGATCCTGTTCTTCAACCAAAAACTGGCTGAAGACTTCGACTACCGCTGCAAGCAGGCCGGGCAACTGGCATCGAAGATGCGCTTTCTGTCAGCACCCTGGGTCGGCATCCTGAAAAACGACACCTGGCTCAAATACGCCCGCCACGCTAACCACTGCGCGCAATTGCTGGCCGAACTGGTCAGCGACATTCCCGGCGTGGAACTGATGTTCCCGGTACAGGCCAACGGCGTGTTCCTGCAACTGTCGGAACCGGCCATCGCCGCACTGACCGCCAAGGGCTGGCGCTTCTACACCTTCATCGGCAACGGCGGCGCACGCTTCATGTGCTCGTGGGACACCGAGGAAGAGCGGGTGCGTGAATTGGCGAAAGATATTCGTGAAGTGATGAGTGCCTGAATCTGGCACCAGCAGCGGCAGGCGCATCCGGATTGCGTCGCGCCGCTCATCAGAACTGTTATTTCTGACAGTTCAACTACTCTGCAATGCTGGCGTATCGTCGGAACACCTGAAAAGGTTACGCAGTCTTTCAGGAACAAGGCCCGTCGAACATTCGGCGCAAACGCTGTTCCAGTAGAGAGCGATCAAAATGAACGATCAATCACAGGGTGTGCTTCTGACAAGTACTGCTACAGAAGTTGAAAGAGATGAATTTTTAAAGATTGTGAACATCGGCGACACAATTAAACATCACGACAATTCAGAATCCATTGTTGTAAAAAAGGTTTTCGTGCAACAGATGTCAAATAATTACAAAATCGAGGTCTCCTCAGAAAGGCCGTAAATTATCGCTCCAATGCTCCGCGTCAAAGCCCTCTAGACGCGGAGCCCATCAAACGTCTTCTACAGTAGACCCCTCCGTTTCACCTTACCCACTACAACACTTCGCGGATCCCGAAACGACCTCCGCCAAAGGGTGAAGGTCACTTTTGTCCGCTCGCGCCATCAGGCTTCGTCTACATTCTCTGTCGAGCTCGTCCGCTCATATAACAACAATCAGGAGCGTGTACATGTCATTGCAAGGCAAAACCCTGTTCATCACCGGCGCCAGCCGCGGTATTGGCCGCGAGATCGCGCTGCGGGCCGCACGCGATGGGGCCAACATTGTGATCGCCGCCAAAAGTGCCGAACCCCACCCCAAGCTGCCAGGCACGATTTTCAGCGTGGCCCAGGAAGTGGAAGCCGCGGGCGGCAAGGCTTTGGCCTTGCAGGTAGATGTACGTGAGGAGGATACCGTCCGTGAGGCGCTGGCCCAGGCCAACGAACATTTCGGCAGCATTGATGCACTGATCAACAACGCCGGGGCGATCAAGCTGACCGGGGTCCAGCACCTTGAACTCAAGCGCTTCGACCTGATGCACCAGATCAACACCCGCGCCGTATTGCTGTGTAGCCAGGCTGCGCTGCCGTACTTGAAGAAGTCCAGCGGCCACATCCTCAACCTGTCCCCGCCGTTGAACCTGGCCACCAAGTGGTTCGCCCAATACAGCCCCTACACCGTCACCAAGTACGGCATGAGCATGCTGACCCTGGGCATGAGTGAGGAATTCAAGAACTATGGCATCAGCGTCAACTCGCTGTGGCCACAGACGATGATCGCCACCGCTGCCATCGAGTTTCAGCTGGGGTCGAGGGAATCGTTCAAGCATGCGCGCCTGCCTGCGATCATGGCCGATGCCGCGCATGTGATTCTGATCAGCGCAAACCGCAGCTTGACCGGGCGTTTGCTGATTGATGAGGAGATACTGCGGGAAAGCGGTGTGACGGAGTTCGAACACTATCGGTTCGCGCCCGACAGCAGCGACAAGCTGATGACGGATCTGTTTGTGGATTGAAACACCAATCATTGTAGGAGCGGGCTTGCCCGCGAAAGCGTCAGGTCAATCGACATCTTTGCGTCTGACATACCGCTTTCGCGAGCAAGCTCGCTCCTACAAGGGATCCCGAATCAATATTCGATCCGCACATCGCCTTTCGGCACGCTGCAGCACGACAGAATGAACCCATCCGCTTCGTCTTCTTCAGTGATCCCGCCGTTGTGATCCATCTCCACTTCACCACCCAGCTTCAACACCTTGCACGTCCCACAAATCCCCATGCCGCAGGCTTTGGGAATCATCAGGCCGACCTTGGCCGCCGCTGCATGCACGGTCTCACCCGGGGCCACGCGGATGCTCTTGCCGGAGGTGGTGAATTCCACTTGATGCAAATCCGCGGCGTCGACTTCCGGTGCCTCGGCCGCTTGTTCGGCGTGTTCCACGGCGTCAGCGCGCGCCTCTGGCGGGGTCGCACCGAAGGATTCTTCGTGATAACGCGACATGTCGAAGCCAGCGGCTTCCAGCAAGCGCTTGACCGCATTCATATACGGTGTCGGGCCGCAGCAGAATACTTCGCGCTCAAGGAAGTCAGGCGCCATCAATTCAAGCATTCTGTGGTTCAGGTAACCGCGATAACCGGCCCAGGGCTCACCCATACCGTGCTTCTCGCAGATCAGGTGCAGGCTGAAGTTGTCGATCCGCGACGCCATGTGTTCCAGCTCACGGTGGTAAATGATGTCTTTAGGCGAACGGGCGCTGTGGATAAACACCATGTCGACATTGCCGTTGGTGTCGTAGAACCAGCGCGCCATGGACATGACCGGCGTGATACCAACGCCGCCGCTTAAGTAGAGTACCTTCGGCGCGGTGAAGTCCATGGCATTGAACAGCCCGACCGGCCCGTGCACTGCCAGCTCCTGGCCTTCGTGCAGGGTGTCGTGCAGCCAATTGGACACCTTGCCGCCCGGCACACGCTTGATGGTCACCGAAAAGCTGTACGGCACCGATGGTGAGCTGGAAATGGTGTACGAACGCATGATCGGCTGGCCTTCAATCTCCAGCTCCAGGGTGACAAACTGCCCCGGTTTGAAGAAAAACAGGATCGGCTGGTCGGCCATGAAGCAAAAGGTGCGCACATCCCAGGTTTCCTGGATGACTTTGACGCAACGGACGATGTGTCGACCATTGGCCCAGGTCTGGGTGGTTACCGGGTTCAGGAAGCTGTTGGACATGCTGATCTCCACGGCCGACTGTCGGCCTTCATGTTGGCGATTCTGCGTATAGCGCGAACCATCCATTTACCTATCTGCGACATTGACATGCTTATCGCGACCAGCCCCCAACGACCGGGGCTTGCGCGTCGGGAACAGATTGCACCATGTCGCCCATGGATAAGGTTCTGGCCAGCGCCGGCCCCACACTCGCCCCATACCAAGACACAACCATTACACCTTGCGTAGCAACCCTGATCAGCCACTTTCGCCGGCCACACAGAATGGCCTTGAGGATTAAACGATGGACGTCACTACTACCCTGAGCCTGGGCGATCCGCTGGAACCCGCACGCAAGGCCACCGCACAGATGCTGCAAGAGCGCGAGCGCACGTTCTCGCTGCCGCAGCCGTTTTACTCCGACGAGCGCCTGTTTGATATCGACATGCAGGAAATCTTTCAGAAAGAGTGGTTGATCGCCGGCATGACCTGCGAAATCCCTACCAAGGGCAACTACCTGACCCTGCAGATCGGCAAGAACCCGATCATCGTGATCCGTGGCGCCGAAGGCGTGGTGCATGCGTTCCACAACGTCTGCCGCCACCGTGGCTCGCGCCTGTGCACCAGCGAAAAAGGCAAGGTTGCCAAGCTGGTTTGCCACTACCACCAGTGGACCTACGAACTGGACGGCCGCCTGCTGTTCGCCGGCACCGAAATGGGCGCCGACTTCGACATGAAAGAGTACGGCCTCAAGCCGGTGAACGTGAAGACCGCCGGCGGCTACATCTTCATCAGCCTGGCGGAAAACCCGCCGGCCATCGATGACTTCCTGTCGACGCTCAACCACTACATGGAACCGTACGACATGGAGAACACCAAGGTGGCGGTGCAAACCACCTTGATGGAAAAGGCCAACTGGAAACTGGTGCTGGAAAACAACCGCGAGTGCTACCACTGCAACGCGTCGCACCCGGAACTGCTGAAAACCCTGCTGGAGTGGGACGACGTCACCGACCCGCGCGCCGACCAGGCCTTCAAGGACCACGTAGCCGCCTCCGCCGCTGCCTGGGAAGCCGAGAAGATCCCTTACGCCCACGCCAGCTTCGGCCTGCGTAACCGCATCGTGCGCATGCCGCTGCTCAAGGGCACCGTGTCGATGACCATGGACGGCAAGCAGGGCTGCGCCAAGCTGATGGGCCGCATCCAGAACCCGGACCTGGGCTCGATGCGCATCCTGCACCTGCCGCACTCCTGGAACCACTGCATGGGCGACCACATCATCGTGTTCACCGTGTGGCCGATCAGCGCCCAGGAAACCATGGTCACCACCAAATGGATCGTGCACAAGGACGCGGTCGAAGGCGTGGACTACGACGTGGAGCGCATGCGCCAGGTCTGGGACGCCACCAACGACCAGGACCGTCGCCTGGCCGAAGAGAACCAGCGCGGCATCAACTCCACCGCGTACCAGCCTGGTCCGTACTCCAAGACCTATGAGTTCGGCGTGGTGAACTTCGTGGACTGGTACAGCGAGCGTCTGCTGAGCAACCTGGGGGCCGAGCCTGCGCCGTACCTCAAGGGTGTCCCGGTTAGCGGCTAAACATCAAAAGCATCGCGAGCAGGCTCGCTCCTACAGTGGATCGGTGGTGTACACAAACTCTGTGAACGACACCAATCGAATGTAGGAGAGAGCCTGCTCGCGATGGCGCCCTCAGCATCAACACAGTCCTCACGGTAATTCCTCTCCCTATTAGAACTGTACGAAATATGACCTATCTCGTTCAGGCCTATGCCCGCCGCACCTCCCAGCCTTCCGCGAACAAGTTATCCACACCTCCACCCACAGCTATTGGGGACAACTGTGGAAAGACCGCAAAATTTCTCCACAAAACCCAAAGAAAAATCGTGACTTATCCAGAAGCATGCTTCCACGAGCGGTCTGATCATTTTTTGATCAGAAGCCTGAAAGGCACGGACTGCGTAGCTTTCAGAGGATGGCGAACACCTTATCCACAGAAGCGCCAACAGACTTTGGGGTTAACTTCGAAGACACTGTGGAAAACCGCTATAACCCGCAAGAAACCGGTGTTTGCGTGGAATTCTACGGCTCACAACCATCAATTGATCATTTTTTGATCGCAACCATGAAAGCCCCTGTTTATAAGGCCTACAGCCGAAAGCAAACATCTTATCCACAGAAGCGCCAACAGAGATTGGGGGCAAGTCTGCACCCACAGCAGCACTTATCCCGTTGAAAAAGCTTGGAAAAACCACGGACAGGACTGGTTGTTTTTTGACCTAAGGCTTGCAGGGCCTGATTTATATGGGGTGTAGCGATGGGCGAACATGTTATCCACAGAACCACCAACAGGGATTGTGGGTAAACACCGAAGTTGTTCAGATTTTATTGAGGCATGAGCGACCTGAATCCAGGTCCAGGTTCAATTCAAAGTCTTTGAAGGCGCGCCATCCGAGCAATATCGACGGGACGTATTGCCCGCCGATCAGCGACGGCGGGATGGTAAAGCCCGGGTAGTATTTGTAGGTGACCGCCATGGTATTGCCTTGCAGGGCCAATACGCCATCGAAGCGTTGAAAGCGTCTGTTGTTGCCGGTGTAAACGTTCGAGCCTCCCGGTGTCAGCGCCTGCACAACGCTGACTTGCCTGCCGGGCGACGAGGCCGTCAGGTAGTCGATATTTCCGGTATCGATGATGGCCTGCGTTGCCTGGCGATCCAGCTGTGCGGCCACCACCAGCCGTTGATTGAGATCCAGGCGGCTGACGACAATCGACGCATCACAGCGTGTGGCAGACGGCGGATTTAGCTCCAGTGTTCTGCTGGTTATCTTCAAACGCCCCAGCTTGCTGATCAGATCCAGCCCCAACAGATTATCCCGGTCGCTGACAAAGACCAGGACGTTCCTGAACTCGCGGGTGCCGACTTTCAGCGACCTGAGAATGCCCAGCCTCGCGGCCAAGCCCTTTTCGCCATAAAACGTGCTGTAGCGATAAAAAGCATCGGGCAACAGTTGGATGCCCATCTGTTTCGCGGTGTCGATGTTGACCCGGGTTTGCGGTGCACCCGTGTCCAGTACAAAACGCGCCGAGACACCATTGGCCGCGCCGACCTCGATAAATGGCAGCACTTGTTCAGCGTTGTAGAAGTCGTCGGCATACGGATAGAGCGGCAGCACCTCATACCGCGTCGAACCGTTGACCGTGAAATCGCCGGTCGCCGCCAGGACAGCCAGTGATTTGCTGCCAAACGTGGAGAACAGCGGCTTCAGATCGGCGCTGGCCGCAATCGCCCGGGCATGCCTGGCCTTGATCGCCAGGTAGTACTCGGGGATTTGATTGGCGGCCTTGGCTTCGAGCAATCTGGCGAAGACCGTCACCGAGCAGCTGAGGTGTCTGTCGGCATCCAGTACCTTGTCGCACTGTTGCCGCAGTTGCGCCAGGGACGCGCTCCGGCCATGTTCGGAGTCTATCCAGCGGTAAAAATCCTGATCAGCCTCGGACGCCTTTGTCTGGGCGGCAGAGATCAAGCCTGTGGATAACCACATGGCCGATGCACAGAGCGCCAGAAGAGCGAAAGTCTTCATATTCAGGCCAGTCATAAAAACAGGGTTTTATGAGTCAGCGCTGAATGTCTGAAAGCTCCCGAAAACGTGCCGCACCCTTGATCAGCGCATGGAAAACTGTAGCTCACCGGGCTGACGGGTGTGGTGCGGGACGAAGAGATCCTGTGGGAGCGAGCTTGCTCGCGATGACGGAGTATCAGTCAACATCAATGCCGCCTGATACCACGCTTTCGCGAACAAGCCGCCCCCACAGTGTTTGTTAGCGAACCACACCTTCTTCAATCAGCAATTTGAGGATGGCCTCGGCCCCGGCTTGCGCCGTCACGCCCTTGAGTACCTGCCCGCCTCCACCACTGGCCTTGGCCGTCGCGGCTTTCATGCGGTCGGCACCGCTCTTGGCCTTGATCACCTTCAGACGCTTGGGCCGTGGCTTGGCCGGTTGCAGGGTGGCCACCGCGAGCAGTTCATCGTCGATGACCTCGACGTCCTGCGCTTGCAGCACGCCGCGTCGGGCCGGGCCGTAAGCGCTCTGCCGAGGCTTGGGTGCAGCGTTATCCACCGTCGCCAGAAACGGCAGGCGTACCTTCAGCCGACGACGTTGACCGCGGGGCAAGGCTTGCAGCACCAGCGCCGAACCGCCATCGATGGACTCGACCTGCGCGAGCCCCACCACCAGCGGCCAGCCCAGGCTTTCGGCCAGCAGGAAGGGCAACATGCCCGAGCCTTCACCGGTTTCCGCCTGGCTACCGGTCAACACCACCTGCGCCCCGGCATCGCGCAAATAGTCGGTCAGCGCCGGTAGCGCGTCGGCGCCTTGCGGTTGTTCCAGCACATGCAGTTGCTCAAGCCCCATGCCCAGGTAAGCGCGCAATGCAGGCTCGGAAATGTCGCCGGCATGCAGCACCTGCAAGTTATCCCCAGCCAATTGCAGGCCCAGTTCAACCGCCCGCGCATCCTGCTCCGCGCGACGCGGCCGACCGGATGTCGGGTGGGCGCCGATGGACACCAGGCTGATGATTTTCGTGCTCATAACCCTTTCCTTCCCTTAAGCCGCATCGCGCTTGGCGTCGTTGCGGTAAGCCTCTACCGCCTCGATCAAGGCTTGAAGAATCTCCGCGCTCTCGCCGATCACCGAGAGGTCTGCGCGCTTGATCATGTCGCAGCCAGGGTCGAGGTTGATCGCCACCACCTTGTCGCAGGCACCAATGCCTTGCAGGTGCTGGATCGCCCCGGAAATCCCCACCGCCACATAGACCCGTGCAGTGACCCAGGTGCCGGACGCGCCGACCTGGCGGTCGCGGGCCATGAAGCCGTCGTCCACCGCCACCCGCGATGCGCCTTCGGTCGCGCCGAGGGCTTCGGCGGTCCTGTGGAAAAGTCCCCAGTCCTTGACCCCGTTGCCACCGGAGAAAATGAACTCGGCTTCGGCCATTGGAATTGCCGCCGGATCGACGGCCACCGCGCCCAGATCTTCGATCCGCGACAGGCTGCGCGCCACAGTTGTGGATAACTCCACGGCCAAGGCTTCGTGACGGGTTTCGCTGACCGGTTCGGCGCACTCGACTGCCGCCAGAATCAATCGCGCCAGCGGACGGGCAAGGTCTTGCAGACCCGCGCCAGCACGGCCGATGCACTCCTGATCCTTGACCTGCCAGACCCGCGTGGCCGGGCGCTCGCCCAGTGCCGCAGCAAAACGTCGGCCGAGTTCGCCACCGCCACTGCGGCTGTCCGGCAGTAACCAGTGACGCGGGCTGAACTGGTTATCCACAGCCCGCAGGCCCTGGACCCGTTGCTCCGGTGCATAACCGTTGAATTCTTCACCTTCCAGCACCAGCAGACGGTCGACACCCGCCGTGGCGAAAGCGTTTTCCTTGTGTTCACCGAACACCACGGCCAGCACCGCGCCGTCCTTGCCGGCCAGTTGATGGGCCAGGCCCAGCAGGTCGCGGTCGTGACTGCTCAAGCGACCGCCGACCATGTCCGGCACCACGCTGATGTAAAACGCCGGCGCGGCCACTTGATGCAGCGGCAATTGCACTTCGACGGCGGCCGAGCGTTTGGTCGCCCCGCCCTGCTGGGCGCCGCTGCGGTCGATGCGTTTGATGCCGTTGGGACCAATGAAACCGATGCCATGGGGATTCTTGCGAATGACGCCGTTAGGCCCCATCCAGCTGTGCTGCGCCGGCTGCATGGCTGCGTGCAGCGGGTGCAGACGGTTGCGGGCAATCCATTCGGCCCGCGGGTCGCGGCGGATAATGTCGCTCATCAGTGGGCCTCCGCTGGTTCACGTTGGGCCGGCGTAGAGGGTTTGGAGGCGGCTTCTTCCAGCAACGCGTCGGCCACCAGCTCGGCAATGTCCTTGATCATCGGCCGGGGTTCGACCACGCCTTCGAGCATCGCGGTGCATTGTGGGCAACCCACGGCCACCAGTTCGGCGCCGGTTTCGCGGATGTCTTCCATGCGCATGTCGGGAATGCGTTGCTTGCCGGGAATGTCGGTGATCGGCGCGCCGCCACCACCGCCGCAGCAGCGCGAACGGAAGCCGGAGCGTTCCATCTCTTTCACTTCGATCCCGAGGGCGCGCAACACCTGACGCGGCGCCTCGTATTCGCCGTTGTAGCGACCGAGGTAGCACGGATCGTGGTAGGTCACGCTGTCGCCTTTGTGCTGTCCGAGATTGAGTGCGCCAGCATCGATGATTTCCGCCATGTAGGTGCTGTGGTGCTGCACCAGGTAGTTGCCATCGAAAGCGCCATACTCGTTTTTCAGCACGTGGAAACTGTGCGGATCGCAGGTGACGATGCGGTTGAAACTGTATTTGGCCAGAGTCTGGATGTTGCGCTTGGCCAACAGCTGGAAGGTCGCTTCGTCGCCCAGGCGCCGAGCCACGTCACCGCTGTCGCGTTCTTCGAGGCCGAGCACGGCGAAGTCGATTTTCGCCGCCTTGAGCACTTTGACGAAGGCGCGCAGGGTGCGCTGGTTGCGCATGTCGAAGGCGCCGTCGCCGACCCAGAACAGCACGTCGGTGGATTTCTTTTCGCTGAGCAGGTTGAGGTTCAGGTCAGCCGCCCAGTTCATCCGCCCGCCCGGCGCGAAGCCGCCCGGGTTGTCGGTAGCGATCAGGTTTTCCAGGACTTCGGCACCCTTGTTCGGGGTCGCGCCTTTTTCCAGGGTCAGATGACGGCGCATGTCGACGATGGCATCGACGTGCTCGATCATCATCGGGCATTCCTCGACGCAGGCACGGCAGGTGGTGCACGACCACAGGGTCTCGGCATCCACCAGACCGTTGACGATCGGCTGATGCGGATTACCGGCGTGTTCACCGATGGGTTTGCCTGGGTACGGGCTGCCGGCGAACTTGGCGTCGGTGCCACCGGCCAGGCCGACGACCATGTCCTGAATCAGTTTTTTCGGGTTCAGCGGCTGGCCGGCAGCGAAGGCCGGGCACGCTGCTTCGCATTTACCGCACTGCACGCAGGCGTCGAAGCCGAGCAATTGGTTCCAGGTGAAATCCTTGGGTTTTTCCACGCCTAGTGGCGCGGTCGGGTCGCTCAAGTCTAGAGGCTTGAGGCCCGTGGAACGACCGCCACCGAAGCGCTCGGCGCGACGGTGCCAGGCCAGGTGCAGCGCACCGGCGAAGGCGTGCTTCATCGGCCCGCCCCAGGTCATGCCGAAGAACAGCTCCGACACGCCCCACAACACGCCAACCCCGAGAACCGCCGCCAACAGCCAGCCACCGAAGTTTTCCGGGAGGATCCCGGCCACCGGCAGGGTCAACAGGAAGAACGAGGCCGAGAACGCCAGCAGGCTTTTCGGCAGGCGCATCCACGGGCCTTTCGACAGACGCGACGGTGGGTTGCGTCGACGCAGGTAAACAAAGATCGCGCCAACGAACATCACTGCCGTCATCAGCAGCAGCGCATAGCCGAGGAAGCGGTTATGCAGGCCGAAACCATGCACCAGAATCGCCAGCACGATGGACGCCACCGCACCGCCGGCCGTGGCGACGTGGGTGTTGGCAATGTATTTGTCCCGCGCGACCACATGGTGCAAGTCGACCATGTAGCGCTTGGGCATGGCGAACAGGCCGCCGATCAGGTCGACTTTCGAAGCCCGGCCCCGGCGCCACATGGCCACCCGCCGCAACGCGCCCAGGACACCAAGGCCCAGGGCTGCGAACAACAGGATTGGAAGAAGGGTGTTCAACATGGTGAAGCTCCCAAAGACCTCGGGTCTTGCAAGGGTTCATGTGCTTGCCGTTAAAGGCCTGACACCGACCTGTGGCGAGGGGGCTTGCCCCCGTTCGGCTGCGAAGCAGTCGTAAATCGGTCAAATGCATTTTTTACTGACAGACCGCATTGACTGATTTTGGGGCCGCTTCGCAGCCCAACGGGGGCAAGCCCCCTCGCCACAGTGATGGTGGTGATACTGTTAGAAATCCTTGCACAACCGCAGCGCGTCGTAGATCGCGGCGTGTGTATTACGCTGAGCCACGCAATCGCCGATACGGAACAGCAAGTAGCCGTCGCCCGTGGTGCTCAACGATGGTTGCGGCTTGATCGCGAACAAGGCTTCGATGTCCATCTGGCCTTTGTTGCGCGAGCCTTCCTTCAACGCGTAGTAGATTTCTTCGTCCGGACGCACGCCGTTTTCCACCACCACCTGGTCGACCACCCGCTCCTCTTTGGCGCCGGTGTATTCGTTTTCCAGCACCGCCACCAGCTTGTCGCCTTCGCGGTAGACCTTCTCCAGCATCATGTCGCCGGTCATGATCACTTCTTTGGGGTACATGCTGCGGTAGTAAGTCGGGAACGACGTACCGCCGATGGCCACGCCCGGTTTGATGTCGTCGGTGACGATCTCGACCTGGCTGCCCTTGTCGGCGAGGAAGTCGGCCGTCGACATCCCGGTGAACTCGCAGATGGTGTCGTAGACCAGCACGTTCTTGCCCGGCGCAACCTTACCGTCAAGGATGTCCCAGCTGCTGACCACCAGGCCTTCAGCCGCGCCCCAGTGTTCGTTCTGCTCCAGGAACGGATGACCGCCGACGGCGAGTACCACCACGTCCGGACGCAGGTCGAGAATGGTCGCCGCATCCGCCGCCACGCCCAGGCGCAGATCGACTTTCAAGCGCGCCAGTTCCAGTTGGAACCAGCGGGTGATACCGGCGATCTGATCCCGCTGTGGAGCTTTCGACGCGGTAGTGATCTGCCCACCGATGAATTCTTTCTTCTCAAACAGGGTCACGTCGTGGCCACGTTCGGCCGACACGCGAGCCGCTTCCATCCCGGCAGGACCGGCACCGACCACCACGACTTTGCGCTTCACACCGGTCGATTTCTCGATGATGTGCGGCACGCCCATGTATTCACGGGAAGTCGCGGCGTTCTGGATGCACAAGACGTCCAGGCCCTGGTACTGACGGTCGATGCAGTAGTTGGCGCCGACACACTGTTTGATCTGGTCGACCTGGCCCATTTTGATCTTGGCGATCAAATGCGGGTCAGCGATGTGGGCGCGGGTCATGCCGACCATGTCGACGTAGCCGCCCTCCAGAATACGGGTCGCCTGGTTCGGGTCCTTGATGTTCTGCGCGTGCAGCACAGGTGCCTTGACCACTTCCTTGATACCGGCCGCCAGATGCAGGAACGGCTCCGGTGGATAACTCATGTTGGGGATAACGTTGGCCAGGGTGTTGTGGGTGTCGCAACCCGAGCCGACCACACCGATGAAGTCGATCATGCCGGTGTCGTCGTAGTACTTGGCGATCTGCTTCATGTCCTCATGGGACAAGCCATCCGGGTGGAATTCATCACCGCACAGACGGATGCCGACGCAGAAGTCCGGACCCACTTCCTTGCGCACAGCCTTGATCACTTCCAGGCCGAAACGCATGCGGTTCTCGAAGCTGCCGCCCCATTCGTCGGTACGCTTGTTGACCCGCGGGCTCCAGAACTGGTCGATCATGTGCTGGTGCACGGCCGACAATTCGACGCCGTCCAGGCCACCGGCCTTGGCCCGCGCCGCAGCACTGGCGTAGTTGCCGATCACCCGCCAGATTTCTTCCGGCTCGATGGTCTTGCAGGTCGCACGGTGCACCGGCTCACGGATGCCCGACGGCGACAGCAGGGTTGGCCAGTGCTCGCCGTCCCAACGGGAACGACGGCCCATGTGGGTAATCTGGATCATGATCTTGGCGCCATGCTTGTGCATGGCATCGGCCAGGTTCTGGAAGTGCGGAATGATCCGGTCGTCCGCCAGGTTCACCGACTTCCACCAGCCTTGCGGGCTGTCGATGGCCACGCTGGAGGAGCCGCCGCAAATCGCCAGGCCGATCCCGCCCTTGGCTTTCTCTTCGTAATACTTGACGTACCGGTCGGTGGTCATGCCGCCGTCGGTGGCATAGACCTCAGCGTGCGCGGTGCTGAGCACGCGGTTGCGGATGGTCAGTTTGCCAATTTGAATTGGCTGGAACATTGCTTCGAAAGCCATGGCGGGTTCCTCGACTTACAACGGCTTGACGGTGAACAAGCCGTCTTCGTGGCCCTCTTCGGAGCCACCGTAGACTTGTTCGGCCACGGTGCGGATCTTGCTGCCGCGAGCGGCGAGGATCTGGTCCATGGCCCCTGCAAACCAGCCGGTGAACATGTAGTCGACCTTGCGCCCGACCTTGCCGTACACATAGACGAATGCCGAGTGTTCGAGCTTGACGCTGGCGGTGCCTTTGTCGAGGTCGATGTCCTGGATCTTGAACAGGCCCCAGCCGCGCTGCGACAGGCGCTTCATGTAGTGCTCGAACACCGCGACGCCTTCCAGGCCGTGGCATTCGGCTTCTTTTTCACACCAGTGCCAGGCGGACTTGTAGCCGGCCTTGTAGAGGATTTCGGCGTAGGCTTCAGCGCCCAGCACTTCCTCGATGCCCATGTGGTTGTTGACGAAGAAATGCCGTGGCACATACAGCATCGGCAGGGCGTCGGAGGTCCAGACACCGGTTTCGCTGTCGACTTCGATTGGCAATTGCGGGGCGATCTTGGCCATGGAAACTTAACTCCAGAAAATTCGTTGTGTTGCCCGCTGCACGGACGGCAGCGGGAAATGATTCAGAAGTGCGGCGGCTTATTCGCCCCAGACATCTTTCAAGACGTTCACCCAGTTCTCGCCCATGATCTTGCGTACCACACGCTCGGAGTGGCCGCGCTTGAGCAGGGTCTCGGTCAGGTTCGGGAACTCGCCCACGGTGCGGATGCCCAGCGGGTTGATGATCTTGCCGAAGCTGGTCAGACGGCGGGCGTAGCCCTTGTCGTGGGTCAGGTATTCGAAGAAGTCCTGGCCATGGCCCTGGGTGAAGTCGGTGCCGATGCCAATGGCGTCTTCGCCGACGATGTTCATTACGTACTCGATGGCTTCGGCGTAGTCGTCGATGGTCGAATCGATGCCCTTGGCCAGGAACGGCGCGAACATGGTCACGCCGACAAAGCCGCCGTGGTCGGCAATGAACTTGAGTTCTTCATCGGACTTGTTGCGCGGGTGCTCCTTGAGCCCCGACGGCAGGCAGTGGGAGTAGCAGACCGGCTTCTTCGATTCGAGGATGACTTCTTCGGAAGTCTTGGAGCCGACGTGGGACAGGTCGCACATCACGCCAGCCCGGTTCATCTCGGCAACGATTTCGCGACCGAAGCCCGACAGGCCGCCGTCACGCTCGTAGCAACCGGTGCCCACCAGGTTCTGGGTGTTGTAGCACATCTGCACGATACCGACGCCAAGCTGCTTGAAGACTTCGACATAGCCGATCTGGTCTTCAAAGGCGTGGGCATTCTGGAAGCCGAAAAGGATGCCGGTCTTGCCCTGCTCCTTGGCTTTACGGATGTCGGCGGTGGTGCGGACCGGAATCACCAGGTCGCTGTTCTCGCGGATCAGCTTCTGGCTCGCGGCGATGTTGTTAACGGTGGCCTGAAAGCCCTCCCACACCGACACGGTGCAGTTGGCCGCGGTCAAACCGCCCTTGTGCATGTCTTCGAACAGTTCACGGTTCCACTTGGCAATAATCAGCCCGTCGATAACGATGCTGTCGGCGTGCAATTCGGCTGGGCTCATCAGGCTGTCCCCTTATTAGCGATTCATGCGCCGAATCGTCTGCCGGCGCTTTGGGGCCAGCATATGCCTAGGTGCCTAAGCAGCCGGGTGCAAAAACGACAGGGGAATTGCCGAAAGCGTCAATCCGCGACAAAGGGTCGTCGCCAGGCACAATCACCGACCTGTTCAAGGCCTTCGGCTTGGGCCAGAATTCGCCGAATCAATGGAATAGAGCGGCGACCTGAATGAAATCCATCCTTCTGGCTTTGGCACTGATTGCGACCGGCGTACACGCAGCCGAGGTGTCCGACGACAACCCGTGCGACAAAGTCGAAAACGACGTCCAGACCCTGGAATGCTCGGTCTTCAGCAAAACCACCGCCGAAGACCTGCTCAAGGAAAACCTCCAGGGCCTGACCGAGCGCATGCAGTCGCAGTACGGCAAAAACCCGTCGCAACTGGCCGACATCACCGCCAAACTCAAGGCCGCCCAACAGCAATGGCTGAAGACCCGCGACGCAGACTGCGCCGTCGAAGCCTTCCCGGCCACCTCTGGCAGCAAGGCATTCACCATTGCCCAGAACGATTGCATTGCGCGAATGAGCGACGAGCGGTCGGAGTTTTTGGAGTCGATTGGGCAGGAATAGTCCTGAATGTCCCGCTGAAAGCTGGCACTACCACCAGCTTCCAATCGCCAAAAAACCCTTTTCCTACAAAGCACTCTGATCTGACCTACAGCTCCTGTCCAAGGCCGCTGCTCTGCGGACTTTTCACGCAACATGCCGACAAATGTTGTTGATGGCCAACCATAAAAATATAAGTAAATATTCGCAAATCTTATAAAAGACTTATATTATTCCATGAACAGCATTCACTGGACTCGAAAGGCCGTTAAGCAACTCTTGAGATTGCATTCCGTTCACCAAATTCAGGTTCGTGATGCCATCACGGCGCTCGCTGACATGCCTGACGTGAGTCAGGTCAAGGCACTCGTTAGTCATGACTTCGCTTATCGACTGCGCGTCGGTAACTACAGGGTCATGTTCAACTGGGATGGCGCGATCAAAGTGGTCAGTATTCAAGAGGTCAAAAAACGCGATGAACGCACCTACTGACGTTCAAATCATCAACGACGAAAACGGCAACCCCGCATTCGTGGTCATCCCCTATGCGCAATATGTCGCGCAAAGGATTGAGCCAGACCTGATCCCCCACGAGGTGGTCAGCCGTATCGTCGATGGAGCCACGCCCATCCGCGCCTGGCGCGAACACTTGAACCTTACCCAGGATGAAGTGGCCAAACGCATGGGTATTTCTCAACCCGCATTCGCCCAACAGGAAACAGTCGCCAAGCCCCGTAAAGCCACTCGCGAAAAAATCGCCTCGGCATTTGGCATCACCGCCAGTCAACTCGAGCTGTAAGCTGCATGCCATCAGCCAGTAAAGGGATTCAACATGAAAGTCTGCGGCATCGAAATCAAAGGCAGCGAAGCGATCATCGCCCTCGCCTCACTCGACTGCCTGGCGCTCGGCCACGTGGCCCTGGCCACCAAGAAAATCGCCTTGGACGATGACGACGAAGCCGCCAACGTCAAAGTGTTCGCCGCTCAGGTCGCTTCGTTTGTCCGTGAGAATTCCATCGACCGCATTGCGATCAAGAAGCGCAGCAAGAAAGGCGAGTTCGCTGGCGGGCCGACCACGTTCAAGATCGAAGGGGTTTTCCAGTTGCTGGAGAATTGCGAGGTGACCTTGCTGTCGCCGCAGACCATCAATGCCCAGGCCAAGAAGCACAATTTTGAGCTGCCGGGGACGCTGAACAAGTATCAGCATGAGGCGTTCAAGGCGGCGTGTTCGGCTTTGATGAAGAAGTAAGCAGATTCAAAAAGATCCATCCGGCGCCAGATCCACGCTGGCGCCCTTTTGTACCTTCCCCCACCGCTGCTCTTAAACAGACACAACCCTGTCATTTATGAGAGTTAGCAGGCTAAAAACCAAGCGCATACATTGGAACTTTCCTTAAGCGCTCGACAATCACATGACCGACCTCCTGCAGACCAACATTCACCATGCCACCCCAACCCTGATGGCACAGGACCCGCGCCGCCAGTCGATTCGTAGCGTGGCCTACTACCGGGCCCACCTGGAACAAACGCCTGAACCGCATATCAATCGCCAGGCTTACAACCCGAACGGGCACCTGAGCGCCGGCTGGGACCCACGACTATGGCCAACGCAAGGCCAGCCTAATCTGACCATGGTGTACGGCCTCTCCGGCGAGCCATTACTGAACAGCAGCGTTGATGCCGGCTGGAGAGCAAGACTGCCGGGGGCCAGAGGCGAGATTCGATTCGAGTGGGATGGTCGACAAAATCAACGTCAGATCGAGTACGACAACCTGTTACGCCCGATCGCCATCTCAGAGCAAGCTGTCAACGCTGCCTCTGCCACGACTGAGCGGATGGTCTATGCCGATAGCCACGCCGAGTACAGCTCACATAATCAGTGCGGACGCCTGATTCGCCACGACGACACGGCTGGCTGCCTGCATCTCAATGAATACAGCCTTGCGGGCACCCGGCTAAGCGAATCCCGGCAATTCATGAACGACCTGTCAGTTGCCAGTTGGCCAGAGCGCTTGACTGACCGCGACAGCAAACTCGAAGCCGAAAGTGAAACCACCCAATGGCGCTTCAACACCCTGGGCGACCTGTTGACCCAGACCGATGCACGGGAGAACCAAAGACAATTGGGCTATGACGTCGCAGGCCAGCTCACACAGGTAATCCTCAAACGCAGACATCTGCCGGTCAAAACGCTACTCAGGAACAGGCGCTACAGCGTCAGTGGTCAGATCAAACAAGAAATCGCGGGTAATGGTGTGACGACAACCCGCCGTTATGACGTTCAAAGCGATCGCCTGTTGCAACTCACCGCAAGTCGTCCAGGCCATGCGCTCCAGGACCTTGCCTACACCTACGATCCTGTCGGCAATATCACCCGGATCCGGGACTCGGCCACAGCTATACGCTACTTCAGGAACCAGCGTACTGACCCCGCCAACCACTATCGATATGACACGCTTTCTCAATTGGTAGAGGCAAGCGGTCGCGAATCCGTTGCCGCGAGCCAGGGTCCCTTAACGCGCCCGTCGCAATCGACAGTGACAAGTAGCTACAAACAGACATTCTCATATGATCCCGCAGGAAATCTACAAACCCTCGTCCATGAAGGTCTTCGAGGTTACACCCGTGAGATGGTGACCAAGTCTTCAAGTAACCGCAGCTTGCCCAAACCGCCGGCAGGTGAGCCGGACTTCATCAGGAGCTTCGACAGCAACGGCAACTTGCTGGTCCTGTCACCCGGCTCACAGGCCATGCATTGGGATAGCCGCAACCAATTGAGCCAGGTCATCCAAGTCATCAGAGATGGGGTACCGAATGACGATGAATGCAATCGCTACGATGCTCACGGCCAGCGGCTACGCAAGGTGCTCCATCGCAAAGCAAAATCTGTGACCTTGGCCAGCGAAGTACGTTATCTGCCCGGGCTGGAGATCCATTACAACGGTCGCGAAGAAGTACGGTATGTCGTGAATGTTGACGCTGGAGATTGCAACGCGCGGGCTTTGCATTGGCACGACGATCCGCCCGAAGGCATTGCCAACGGCCAGATCCGTTACAGCCTGGGCGATCACCTTGGATCCTGCACGCTGGAACTGGACGAGGATGCCGCGCTGATAAGCCAGGAGGGTTACTACGCTTTTGGTGGCACCGCTTGGTGGCTCGCTCGAAGTGACGCCGAGGCCAATTACAAGACAATCAGGTACTCCGGAAAAGAACGGGATGCCACCGGACTTTATTACTATGGACTTCGTTATTACGCACCCTGGTTACAGCGCTGGATCAACCCGGATCCGGCGGGTGACATCGATGGGCTCAACCACTACAGGATGGTTCGAAACAATCCGCTGCGATTCAAGGACAGCCAAGGCCTTGCGCCGGTTGAGCCCGTCAATGAATACGAAAGGAAAATGGTCGCTGCTGGGCAGGCGATACTTTATCGGCGTGCCAACGACTTGCCCGAGGACCAGCGACGCGAATTCCAGAACGACTTTTCAGCCATGGTCGACTTTACAAAAAATGCGATTTCAGCGCTCGCAGGTCCAGATCGGACACCTTCGACTCAAGAAAAATTAAGAAATATTTTCGGCCCCAGCATGGATGAGGAACACCTGAACATCGCGGCAGATGCAGCCAGGAAAAAACTTAAGAAAAACCTTCGTGGTGCATTAAAGGATCAAGCTAAAGGTGTTCGATTTGTCTTTACCGATAACAATCCGCTAAAACCTGAACAGCGGGCGCATTGGGAAAAATCAACGTCTCAAGGGATTAACGCTATCTATTTGAACCTCAATGGCCGTGAACAATCACCACCACTTAACGCTGCGACAATTTTTCACGAGCTCAGCCATGTTCATGCCAAGACAAAAGACTTCTGGTACTTGTTTTCCGACTCATCACCTGGCGATACAGGAGAGATGATTGATGCAAATATCAATGCGGCACTTCGGAGATCTTTAACGATTGCCACAAACGGTCCCGATTTATCAAAAATCAAACAAAAGAGCCGCCATGTAGCGGCGAAGCTCATCGAACGGGAACAAATAGAATCCCGGTCACTAGAAAGTCAGGCATGGAATGCACAAATAGCAATCACCACTCACAACGCTGACAGTCTGACCGCTCTAGCCCTCCAGTTCAGGTCCCCGCAGTTGCACTAAACAACCGGCGCCTCTGTGGGAGGGGGTTGCGGCACATCGGCACCTTGCCGACCGCCAACACTGCGCCGATCCTCCCGCGGACAGCGCTCATACTTCGCCCGATAACTGCGGGTGAAGTACGACGGCGATTCAAACCCGCAGGCAATGCTCACCTCCAGCACGCTCATGTCGGTCTGGCGCAGCAACTGCCGGGCTTTTTCCAGCCTCAGTCGCAGGTAGAAATTGCTCGGCGTGTCGTTCAGGTGCAAACGGAATAAACGCTCCAGCTGCCGCCGCGTCACCTTGATCGATTCCGCCAGTTCCAGCGTGCTCAGGGGCGGTTCGCTGTGCTGTTCCATCTCGCCGATTACGTGCACCAGTTTCTTGTTGCTGATGCCATAGCGCGTGGCGACTTCCATGCGCTGGTGGTCTTTGCGCGGGCGGATGCGGCCGAGCACGAATTGTTCGCTGACCTGGATCGCCAGTTCCGGGCCGTGGGCCTGGGCGATCAGATCCAGCATCAGGTCAATGGAAGCGGTACCGCCGGCGGAGGTGATGCGGCGGCGGTCGATCTCGAACAGCTCCTGGGTGACGCTGAGTTGTGGATAGGATTCCTTGAAGGCGTCGATGGCTTCCCAGTGCAGGGTCAGGCGATGGCCGTCGAGCAGGCCGGCTTCGGCGAGGATGAAACTGCCGGTGTCGATGGCGCCGAGGGTCACGCCTTCGTTGTCCAGGCGGCGCAGCCAGTGTTCCAGCGCCGGGGTGGTGAACTTCAGGGGTTCGAACCCGGCGACCACCAGCAGTGTCGCGCCTTTCTTGAGCGGCTCCAGCGCCGCATCGGCGTTGACCGACATGCCATTACTGGCCAGCACCGCCCCGCCATCGGCGCTCAGCACATGCCAGCGATAGAGCTCGCCGCGAAAGCGATTGGCAACCCGCAACGGCTCGATGGCCGAGATAAATCCGATGGCCGAGAAACCCGGCATCAACAAGAAGTAGAAATCCTGGGACATGGAGCGCACTCGCTTAGCAGGTAACAGGAGGCCAGGTAACGAGAGGGCGGGCAGCGTAGGGATGTTGATACGCCACTTGCGAGCGGCATTCAAGAGCGCAGGTCGCTGCAGTGCAAGAGCTGGTCGCCGCAGTGCGCTTTCATCGGTGCTTTGCTGCGTAACTTGGCATCACCGGCGCATCAGACACCGGAACTCACAATAAACGAACTGCCGAGGAACCTGAGATGAAACGACTGATCAGCAGCTGTGTTCTTGCACTCAGTGGTACCGCTTTGCTGAGCGCCAGTGTCATGGCCGCCGAACCTGCCGCGTGCCAGAACGTGCGCATGGGTGTAGTGAACTGGACCGACGTGATCGCCACCAGTGCCATGACCCAGGTATTGCTCGATGGCCTCGGCTACAGCACCAAACAAACCAGCGCCTCCCAGCAAATCATCTTCGCCGGGATCCGCGACCAGCGTCTGGACCTGTTCCTCGGCTACTGGAACCCGCTGATGACCCAGACCATCACCCCGTTCGTCGACGCCAAACAGGTCAAGGTGCTTGAAGCGCCAAGCCTGCAGGACGCCCGCGCGACCCTCGCCGTGCCGACCTACCTCGCCGACAAGGGCCTGAAAACCTTCGCTGACATCGCCAAATTCGAAAAAGAACTGGGTGGCAAGATCTACGGCATCGAGCCTGGCTCGGGCGCCAACACCCAGATCAAGGCGATGATCTCCAAGAACCAGTTCGGCCTCGGCAAGTTCCAGCTGGTCGAGTCCAGCGAAGCCGGCATGCTCGCTGCCGTGGATCGTGCCGTGCGTCGCAACGAAGCCGTGGTGTTCTTCGGCTGGGCGCCGCACCCGATGAACGTCAACGTGAAAATGACCTACCTCACCGGCAGTGAAAACGCCCTTGGGCCGGACGAAGGCAAGGCCACGGTGTGGACCGTCACTGCGCCGACATACGCCGAGCAATGCCCGAACATCGGTCGCCTGCTGAGCAACCTGACGTTCACCGCCGAAGACGAGAGTCGGATGATGCAGCCACTGCTGGATCACAAGGACGCTTTCGAGTCGGCCAAACAATGGATCAAGGATCACCCGCAGGACAAAAAGCGCTGGCTTGAAGGCGTCACCACCTTCGATGGCAAACCGGCCGCTGAAAACCTGCAACTGACCAGTAAATAAACCCGATAGAACCACCGACTCGCAGCCCCAACGGGCTGCGAACGGGACCACCACGCCCGGCCAAAACCAAAAACTCGCCTGTAAGGAACTGCCTCATGAACCACGACGTCATCATCACCTGCGCACTCACCGGTGCTGGCGACACGACCGCCAAGAGCCCACACGTGCCGGTCACCCCGAAACAGATCGCCGCTGCCGCCGTGGAAGCCGCCAAGGCCGGCGCCACCGTGGTTCACTGCCATGTGCGTGACCCGCAAACCGGCAAGTTCAGCCGTGACGTGGCGCTGTACCGCGAAGTGATGGAGCGCATCCGCGAGGCGGACGTGGACATCATCGTTAACCTCACCGCCGGCATGGGCGGCGACCTGGAGATCGGTGCCGGCGAGAACCCGATGGAGTTCGGCCCGAATACCGACCTGGTCGGCCCGCTGACCCGCCTGGCCCACGTCGAAGAACTGCTGCCGGAAATCTGCACCCTCGACTGCGGCACCCTGAACTTCGGCGACGGCGACACCATTTACGTCTCCACCCCGGCGCAACTGCGTGCCGGTGCCAAACGCATTCAAGAGTTGGGCGTTAAAGCCGAGCTGGAAATCTTCGACACCGGCCACCTGTGGTTCGCCAAGCAGATGATCAAGGAAGGCCTGCTCGACAACCCGTTGTTCCAGCTGTGCCTGGGCATCCCGTGGGGCGCGCCGGCGGACACCACCACCATGAAAGCCATGGTCGACAACCTGCCGGCGGACGCGGTCTGGGCCGGCTTCGGTATCGGTCGCATGCAGATGCCGATGGCGGCGCAAGCGGTGTTGCTCGGCGGCAACGTGCGGGTCGGGCTGGAAGACAACCTGTGGCTGGACAAGGGCGTGCTGGCGACCAACGGCCAACTGGTCGAGCGCGCCGGCGAAATCCTCAGCCGCCTCGGCGCCCGCGTCCTGACCCCTGCTGAAGGCCGGGCAAAAATGGGCCTGACCAAGCGCGGTTGACCCTTACACACTTTCCCCCTGTGGGAGCGAGCCTGCTCGCGATAGCGGTTTACCTGCCTCAATTGATGCATCGGATGTACCGACGCCATCGCGAGCAGGCTCGCTCCCACAGTTTTTTCCGAGCCAAATTCAGGAAGTCGCCATGAGCTTTATCACCGAAATCAAAACCTTCGCAGCGCTGGGCAGTGGTGTCATCGGCAGCGGTTGGGTGTCCCGTGCCCTCGCCCATGGTCTGGATGTAGTGGCCTGGGACCCGGCCCCCGGCGCCGAAGCCGCCTTGCGCAAACGCGTCGCCAATGCCTGGGGCGCGCTGGAGAAACAAGGCCTGGCGCCGGGTGCATCGCAGGATCGCCTGCGTTTTGTCGCGACCATCGAAGAGTGCGTGCGCGATGCCGATTTCATCCAGGAAAGCGCCCCGGAGCGACTGGAGCTGAAACTGGACCTGCACAGCAAAATCAGCGCCGCAGCCAAGCCCAATGCCTTGATCGGTTCCAGCACCTCCGGCCTGCTGCCGAGCGAGTTCTACGAGAGTGCCACGCACCCTGAGCGTTGCGTGGTCGGTCACCCGTTCAACCCGGTTTACCTACTGCCGTTGGTGGAAGTGGTCGGCGGCAAAAACACCGCCCCTGAAGCGGTGCAAGCGGCCATGAAGGTCTATGAATCCCTGGGGATGCGCCCGCTGCACGTGCGCAAGGAAGTGCCGGGTTTCATCGCCGACCGCCTGCTCGAAGCGCTGTGGCGTGAGGCGCTGCACCTGGTCAACGACGGCGTGGCGACCACCGGCGAAATCGACGATGCAATCCGTTTCGGCGCCGGCTTGCGCTGGTCGTTCATGGGCACCTTCCTGACCTACACCCTGGCCGGTGGCGATGCCGGCATGCGCCACTTCATGGCGCAGTTCGGCCCGGCATTGCAATTGCCGTGGACCTACCTGCCGGCGCCGGAGCTGACCGACAAGCTGATCGACGACGTGGTCGATGGCACCAGCGATCAACTGGGCAAACACAGCATTTCGGCGCTGGAGCGCTATCGTGATGACTGCCTGCTGGCAGTGCTGGAGGCGGTGAAGACCACCAAAGAGAAGCATGGGATGGCCTTCAGCGAGTAATCAGTCAGCAGGCCCGGCCCCTTCGCGAGCAGGCTCGCTCCCACAGCTTATGCGCGGTCCTTGTGGGAGCGAGCCTGCTCGCGAAAGCGGCAGTCCAGTCACTCTAAAAATTGGATCAAAACCATGCCCACCCTCACCACCTACCAAACCACCATCATCCCCGACTGGGTCGACTACAACGGCCACCTGCGCGACGCCTTCTACCTGCTGATTTTCAGCTACGCCACCGATGCCCTGATGGATCGCCTGGGCCTGGACAGCAACAGCCGCGAGGCCAGCGGCAACTCACTGTTCACCCTCGAACTGCACCTGAACTACCTGCACGAAGTGAAGCTCGACGCCCAAGTCGAAGTGCACACCCAAATCATTGCCCACGACAGCAAGCGCGTGCACCTCTATCACAGCCTGCATCTGGTCGGTGATGCCCAGGAACTTGCTGGCAACGAACAGATGCTGCTGCACGTGGATCTCGCCGGGCCGCGTTCGGCGCCGTTCAGCGAACAGTCCTTGAGCCGGCTGCAAGCCATCGTCGCCGAACAGGCGGACCTGCCAACGCCCGACTACATTGGCCGAGTGATCGCATTACCCCCAAAAAAATAACAAGGAGATCGCCATGAACACCGCCGCAGCATTTGCCGACTTTCGTACCTATCCGTTGATCAGCGCGCTGACTGGCGTGCAGACCCTGGCGGACCGTGTTCTCGTGAAATGGGCCGACAATCGCGTCAGCCCTTTCCACCATCAATGGCTGCGGGATAACTGCCCGTGCCCGCAGTGCGTCTACACCGTGACCCGCGAGCAAGTGCTGGAAATCGTCGATGTGGCTCAAGATCTGATGCCCGATAACGCCAGTATCGACGGCGATGGCTGTTTGTCGGTTGATTGGCAGGACGGCCACTCAAGCCGTTTCGACCCTGGCTGGCTGCGCGCCCATGCCTATGACGACGAATCCCGCGCCGAGCGTCAGGCACGCAAGCCTAAAGCCAGGCTCTGGCACAGCGATTTGCAGTTGCCGGTGTTCGAGTATCAAGCGCTGATGAACGACTCCGATGCCTTGTTGCAATGGTTGTTGGCGGTGCGAGATGTCGGATTGACCCAGGTCCGTGGCGTGCCTACCGAGCCCGGTTCCCTGAAGCTGATCGCCCAACGGATTTCCTTCATCCGCGAGAGCAATTTCGGCGTGCTGTTCAACGTGCAATCCAAGGCCGACGCCGACAGCAACGCCTACACCGCCTTCAACCTGCCACTGCACAGCGATTTGCCGACCCGGGAGCTGCAACCGGGGCTGCAGTTTTTGCATTGCCTGGTCAATGACGCCGAGGGTGGCGAGAGCATTTTTGTCGATGGTTTTGCCATTGCCGACGCCTTGCGCCGGGAAGATCCGGAGGCTTTCAAAAGCCTCTGCGAAATCCCCGTGGAGTTTCGCAACAAGGACCGTCACAGCGACTACCGCTGCCTGGCACCGATCATTGCCCTGGATGCGTTGGGGCAGGTGTCGGAAATCCGCATGGCGAACTTTCTGCGCGGGCCGTTCGATGCCTCGGTGGAGCAGATGCCCAAGCTGTATCAGGCCTACCGGCGCTTTATCGCGATGACCCGCGAGCCTCGATTCAGGTTGATGCAGCGGCTCAATCCCGGTGAGCTGTGGTGCTTCGACAACCGCCGCACCCTGCATGCCCGCAACGCCTTCGACCCCGCCACAGGCGCCCGGCATTTCCAGGGCTGCTATGTCGACCGGGATGAGTTGTTGTCGCGGATTCTGGTGTTACAGCGCTAGACCGCGTCATCGTTCTTCGTCGGAACGCCGCCCGGAGCAAGCCCGCTCCCACATTCGATCGCATTCCTCTGGGAGAACTCGCTCAACTGTGGGAGCGGGCTTGCTCGCGAAGGCGGTATATCAATCAACACAAAACCCACTGAATCACAGACAAAAAAAGCCCCGATCAAGCCGTGACAGGATCGAGGCAGAGGGTACTGTTGAGGAGCTGCCGTGCGAGGGTGACCAAACCTTCGTGAAGCGAGCTGAGTCCAGTGTGCCCACTCCCCCGCGGGCCAGGTTAGCCGAAAACGACATGTTCATAACCAATTGAGCCATTGCGACAATTCGTCCTTGCCGACACCCGGCACCCCTACCAGAATCGAACCACGACACCGTTCCCTGAAGAAGGATTGCGTCATGATGCACGCCGATTTGATAGACCAGGAAGACCTGTTGGGCCAGCTCAAGTCATTGGGATTCGAAGTGCCCACCGGCGCCACCGCCGAGCAGGCCTGCGAGTGTGCGGTAAGGGGGTTGAACGATGTGCGGGCGATGACCCTGCGGACCATGGTCAAGCAGATGTACACCAGCAGCGCGACCATCCTGCCGGCGGTGCGCCAGGCGATCGACAAGCAGTTGTTGCCGGCGTTGGCGGAGTACCAGCAGAGCCACACAGGCCGATAAAAAGCCTTCGCGAGCAAGTCGGATCGCCGCACCGCCGCTCCCACAGTTGA
>NZ_JBFUHS010000029.1:0-61860 GCF_056402255.1 Pseudomonas sp. P4_B4 | reverse complement strand
GTTTTGCGATGCTGGATAACTGATGACGTGAACGGCCAACCGGCCTGACGACAACCCTGGGCTCTCACACGGCTGAAAGGCCGTTCCACTAATTAGGGTCGTTGGGCATCGATTCTCATCGAGGCGCGGGGCGACAACCCCAACTCAGACGCCGGATAGATGAAAGCAAGCCAAACACGACATCAACAACAGTATTGCAGAAAAGGGGGTAACCATAGATGTGGGAGCGGGCTTGCTCGCGAAAGCGGTAGAAAAGGCGACACAGAAGCACCTGTGTCGCCCCCGGTTTTTAGAAGAAGCCCAGCGGATTGATGTCGTAGCTCACCAGCAGGTTTTTGGTCTGCTGATAGTGGTCGAGCATCATCTTGTGGGTTTCACGGCCGACGCCGGACTTCTTGTAACCACCGAACGCGGCGTGCGCCGGGTACAGGTGGTAGCAGTTGGTCCACACCCGGCCGGCCTTGATGGCACGGCCCATGCGGTAGGCGCGGTTGATATCGCGGGTCCAGAGGCCGGCACCCAGGCCGAACTCGGTGTCGTTGGCGATGGCCAGGGCTTCAGCTTCGTCCTTGAAGGTGGTGATGCTCACCACCGGGCCAAAGATTTCTTCCTGGAACACGCGCATTTTGTTGGTGCCCTTGAGCAGGGTCGGCTGGATGTAATACCCGCTTGCCAGGCTACCCTCGAGTTTTTCCACCTTGCCGCCAGTCAGCAGCTCGGCGCCTTCGCCCTTGGCGATTTCCAGGTACGAAAGGATTTTGTCGAATTGCTGCTCGGACGCCTGGGCGCCGACCATGGTGTCGGTATCCAGCGGGTCGCCACGCTTGATTTGCAGGACCTTCTTCATCACCACTTGCATGAATTCGTCGTAGATCGACTCTTGCACCAGGGCGCGGGATGGGCAGGTGCAGACTTCGCCCTGGTTGAAGAACGCCAGCACCAGGCCTTCGGCGGCTTTTTCAATGAAGGACGGTTCGGCCTTCATGATGTCTTCGAAGAAAATGTTCGGCGATTTGCCGCCCAGTTCAACGGTGGACGGAATGATGTTTTCGGCCGCGCATTTCATGATGTGCGAGCCGACCGGGGTCGAGCCGGTGAAGGCAATCTTGGCGATGCGTTTGCTGGTGGCCAGCGCTTCGCCAGCTTCTTTGCCGAAGCCTTGCACAATGTTCAGCACGCCCGGTGGCAGCAGGTCGCCGATCAGTTCGACCAGCACGGTAATGCCCAGCGGGGTTTGCTCGGCAGGCTTGAGCACCACGCAGTTACCGGCGGCGAGGGCTGGGGCGAGTTTCCAGGCGGCCATCAGGATCGGGAAGTTCCACGGAATGATCTGCCCGACCACGCCCAGCGGTTCATGGATGTGATAGGCCACGGTGTTGCCGTCGATTTCGGCAGCGCTGCCTTCCTGGGCACGGATGCAACCGGCGAAGTAGCGGAAGTGGTCGGCGGCCAGCGGGATGTCGGCGTTAAGCGTTTCGCGCACGGCTTTGCCGTTGTCCCAGGATTCGGTGATTGCCAGCAGTTCGAGGTTCTGTTCGATGCGGTCGGCGATTTTCAGCAGCACCAGCGAACGCGCCTGGGCGGAGGTGGCACCCCACGCGTCGGCAGCGGCGTGGGCAGCATCCAGGGCCTTGTCGATGTCTTCGGCCGTGGAGCGGGGGAATTCGGCAATCGGTTGGCCATTCACTGGCGAGGTATTGGTGAAGTACTGACCTTTGACAGGCGCGACGAACTCGCCGCCGATGTAGTTACCGTATTTGGCTTTGAACGAAACGATAGCGCCTTCAGTACCGGGGTGAGCGTAACGCATGGTGGTCTCTCCTTGCTTTTGTGCTTATAGGGAGTCGCGCATGTGCGCTTGCTTTAAGCGTAGAGCAAGGGCCGGGCCAGTGCCTTGCATGTCAGGTAAATCAAAGCCTTGCGAGGTTTTTGTCGGACAAGCGGGGTTGGCTTGTGGCGCTTTCGGTACAGCACTGGTGACACTTTGTACCGTTTGTGGCACAGCTTGTGACCAACCGGTCTTGCAGGCATTGCAATGCGGGTCAGGCTGGAGGATGCTCGGCATCACCTCATGCACGGGACGCCGAGCCCCGGGGAGAATAATAAGAAATGCACGACAACCATTTGAGTCGCCATGCCCAGCAAGTATTGACCGTGACCCAGGGCAAGACCCACCTGCACGGTCCCGGCAGCGATCCGTCCATCGCCCGTTCCTGGCTGCGCTGCCTTGAGGACTATCACCTCGATCCGGCCCTGAGCATCGCGCCGACGGTGCTGGAACATGGCCGTGTCCTGGAAAGCCGCGAACGCTTGCAGCAAGTGCTGCACATCGCCGGCAATGAAATGACCAGCCTGCATCAACAACTCTCCGGCGCCGGCCATGCAGTGCTGCTGACCGACGCCCGCGGCGTGATCCTCAACTGCGTCACCGCGCCCGCCGAACGACAGATTTTCGAGCGCGCCGGCCTTTGGCTCGGTGCCGACTGGAGCGAGGCCTGCGAAGGCACTAACGGTATTGGCACCTGTCTGGTGGAGCGTCAGTCGCTGACCATCCATCAGGACGAACACTTTCGCGGCCGCCACACCGGCCTGACCTGTTCGGCGAGCCCGGTCTTCGATCCCCATGGCGAATTGCTGGCGGTGCTCGACGTGTCGTCGGCGCGGCGTGATGTGTCGCGGCAAAGCCAGTTCCACACCATGGCGCTGGTCAACCTGTCGGCGAAGATGATCGAGAGCTGCTACTTCCTGCGCTGCTTCGACAATCAATGGTTGCTGCGTTTTCACTTGCAGGCTGAGTCCGTCGGATTGTTCAGTGAAGGGTTGCTGGCGTTCGACGGGGAAGGGCGAATTTGCGCGGTCAACCAGAGTGCGCTGAACCTGCTGGGACATATTCGCGGCGGCTTGCTGGGTAAGCCGGTGGAGGCGTTTTTCGATTGCTCGCTCGATGAGTTGCTTGGCCGCGCGAGCACCAATGCCGCCGCCAGTTGGCCGTTGCGCACCCGTGATGGTCGCAAGCTGTTCGCGGTATTGCGCGGTGAGGCACGGCGACCGCTGCCAACTCCGTTGGTGCCAGCGACCAAGGTTGCACAAGCACCGCGTCTGTCGGGCATTTGCCTGGATGACGCGACGTTGCAGGCGGACTTCCGCAAGGCTTTGCGTGTGTACGAGCGTGACGTGCCGCTGCTGATCAACGGTGAAACCGGGTCCGGCAAGGAGGCCTTTGCCAAAGCGGTGCACCACGCCAGCCAGCGGGCGGAAAAAGCCTTTGTCGCCCTCAATTGCGCGGCCATTCCCGAAAGCCTGATCGAAAGCGAGCTGTTCGGATATCGCGGCGGCAGCTTTACCGGTGCGCGCAAAGAAGGCATGCGCGGCAAGTTGCAACAGGCCGACGGCGGGACGTTGTTCCTCGATGAAATCGGTGACATGCCACTGGCCTTGCAGACGCGCTTGCTGAGGGTGCTGGAAGACCGGCAGGTGGTGCCGATCGGCGGCGAGCCGGAAGCGGTGAATGTGCGGATCATCAGTGCCACTCACCGTAACTTGCTGGACCGTGTGCAGGACGGCAGCTTCCGCGAGGATTTGTATTACCGGCTCAACGGGCTGGAAGTCGCGTTGCCGGCCTTGCGTGATCGCAGCGACAAATCCCGGTTGCTCGACTTTCTACTGGCCGAGGAGGCGGGCGGAGAAACCGTGTTGATCGACGGCCCGGCGCGGGAGGCCTTATTGGGGTTCGCCTGGCCGGGTAACGTGCGGCAGTTGCGAAATGTGCTGCGTACGTTGGCAGCACTGTGTGAGGACGGGCGGATCGGCCTGGAGGATTTGCCGGCGATGATTCGTTCGGCCAGGCCAGCGGTGGCGCAGGTTATCGAGGAGCCATCGGAGCATCCGCTGGAAGATGCCGAACGGCTGGCGTTACTCAATGCGCTGGAGCTGACGCGCTGGCATATGACCCACACGGCGGAGCAGTTGGGGGTAAGTCGCAATACCCTCTATCGGAAGCTGCGTAAACACGGTATCGCCCGGTAGACCACGTCGCGCCCTTCGCGAGCAGGCTCGCTCCCACAGGGTCTGCGCAGGCCTTGTGGGAGTGAGCCTGCTCGCGAAGGTGTCTTCATATACTGAAACACAAGGTGCGATTTTTCCTACCCTAAGCTAACCTGCGGCCATGTTTTACGAGGTCGACTAATGCACATTCATATTCTTGGTATCTGCGGCACTTTCATGGGGTCAATGGCGGTTCTGGCCAAGGAGCTCGGCCATCACGTGACGGGCTCCGATGCCAACGTCTATCCGCCGATGAGCACTCAGCTGGAAGCCCAGGGCATTGAATTGACCCAAGGCTACGACCCGGCGCAACTCGATCCGGCGCCTGATCTGGTGGTGATAGGCAACGCCATGTCCCGGGGTAACCCGGCTGTGGAGTACGTGCTGAACAAAGGCCTGCCCTACGTCTCCGGCCCGCAATGGCTGGCTGATCACGTGCTGCAAGGTCGCTGGGTGCTGGCGGTTGCCGGTACGCACGGCAAGACCACCACCAGCAGCATGCTGGCTTGGGTGCTGGAGCACGCGGGCATGGCCCCGGGTTTCCTGATCGGCGGCGTGCCGCAAAACTTCTCGGTGTCCGCGCGCCTTGGCGATACGCCGTTCTTCGTCATTGAAGCCGACGAATACGACAGCGCGTTCTTCGACAAGCGCTCCAAGTTCGTGCACTACCGTCCGCGCACGGCAATCCTGAATAACCTGGAGTTCGATCACGCGGACATCTTCCCGGACCTGCCAGCCATCGAGCGGCAATTCCATCACTTGGTGCGGACTATCCCGAGCGAAGGCCTGGTGATTCATCCGACCACTGAGCCGGCCTTGCAGCGCGTGATCGAGATGGGTTGCTGGACTCCGGTGCAAACCACCGGTGCCGGCGGTCAGTGGCAGGTCAAGCTGCACAGTGAAGATGGCTCGAAGTTCGAAGTGATGTTCGAAGGCATCGCCCAGGGCGTGGTCGAGTGGGACATGACTGGCCAGCACAACGTCGCCAACGCCCTGGCGACCCTGGCTGCCGCACGCCACGTCGGCGTGGTGCCGTCCATGGGCATTGCCGCATTGAGCGCCTTCAAAAGCGTGAAGCGCCGGATGGAAAAAGTCGCGGAAGTGGGTGGCATCACCATTTATGACGACTTCGCTCACCACCCGACTGCCATCGCCACCACCCTCGACGGCCTGCGCAAGCGCATCGGCGATGCACCACTGATTGCGATCATCGAGCCGCGTTCCAACTCCATGAAACTTGGCGCGCACCGTGACGGATTGCCGGAAAGCGTGGTCGATGCCGATCAGGTGATCTGGTACGCACCGGCCAACCTCGGCTGGGACCTGGCGGGCACCGCTGCGCTGTGCACCGTGCCGTCGATTGTCAGCGATTCCCTGGAGGGCATCATCGAGCGTGTGAAGAGCCAGGCCCAACCCGGCACCCACGTGGTAATCATGAGCAACGGCGGCTTCGGCGGCCTGCACGGCAAACTGGCCGAGGCGCTCAAATGAACAACGGCCCGGACCGCATCACCCTGGCAATGACCGGCGCTTCAGGCGCTCAGTACGGCTTGCGCCTGCTTGACTGCCTGGTGCGGGAAGATCGTGAAGTGCACTTTCTGATTTCCAAGGCTGCGCAGTTGGTGATGGCTACCGAAACCGACGTCACCCTGCCGACCAAGCCGCAGATGATGCAGGCGTTCCTCACCGAATACACGGGGGCTGCCGCCGGGCAGATTCGGGTGTACGGCAAGGAAGACTGGATGTCGCCAGTGGCTTCGGGCTCCGGCGCGCCAGCGGCGATGGTGGTGGTGCCGTGCTCCACGGGCACGTTGTCGTCCATCGCTACCGGCGCCTGCAACAACCTGATCGAACGGGCCGCCGACGTGACGCTCAAAGAGCGTCGGCAGTTGATCCTGGTACCCCGTGAGGCGCCGTATTCGAGCATTCACCTGGAGCACATGCTCAAGTTGTCGAACATGGGCGTGACAATCCTGCCGGCATCACCGGGCTTCTATCATCAGCCGCAAACCATCGACGACCTGATCGATTTCGTCGTGGCGCGGATCCTTAACCTGCTGAATATTCCTCAGGACATGTTGCCGCGCTGGGGCGAGCATCATCTGACCAGCGATGAATAAGTTGCTGGTGGTTGTGCTGGCACTGCAGTTGGCCGGTTGCGCGACGGCGCGCACCCTCGATGCAGCCAAGCCGGGGGCGCCGGTGGTGTACTCGGGAACTCGTCTGGATTTGTACGCGATGAACGGCGGGTGCTGCGCCAAGGACCGTTTCGGAGCCGAAGCACCGAGCTATCCCGGTGTCGACCTGCCGGCCAGTGCGTTGCTCGACACGCTGCTGTTGCCGTTGTCGTTGTTGACGGTGATAGGGGTGAGCTTTCAGGCGACGGGTGGGTTGTAGATATAGCGCTTTTGTGGCGAGGGGGCTTGTCGGAACGCCGCACCACCCCGTTCGGCTGCGCAGCAGTCGTAATCCGGTGCGACTCAGTGTTACTGAACAAACGAAGAGGGCCGCTTCGCGACCCAACGGGGGCAAGCCTCCTCGCCACAGGTCCGTGGATTACTTGCCGAGTTTGCGCAGCTCATCCGACTCGACAACCCTGACCCCGTCCTGCTCTTCCAGCGCCAGACGCCACATCGCGCGAGCCAGTTGGCAGGCCTCGATACCATGGTATTTGCCAGGGATCAGCCGAGACAACGGGCCGGCGACTTTCTCGCCCAGTCGCGGCTCAACGCGATCACCCAGCAACAGCGAAGGCCGGCAAATGGTCAGCTGCGGCCAGTCCTGCGCACGCAATGCGTACTCCATCTCGCCTTTGACCCGGTTGTAAAAAATCGAGGATCTCCTATCGGCTCCCAGAGCACTGATCACGATCAAATGCCGCGCACCCATTTCCCGGGCACGTTTGGCGAATGCCACCACCATGTCCAGGTCCACCGCGCGAAACGCCTGTTCCGAACCGGCCTGCTTGATCGTGGTGCCGAGGCAGCAATAGGCGATATCGACCCGCCCGTTCAGCTGTGGCAGGAACGCCGCCGGGTCGCCGACCGGGTTTTCAAGGTGGGGATGCTTGGCCAAAGGCCGGCGTGACGGCGCCAATACCCGCGAAATCGTTGGCTCGCTAAGCAGGCGATCAAGCAGATGTTCACCGGTCAATCCGGTGGCTCCGGCGAGCAGCACGTGCTGAGGCGTCAAGTACATAGTGTTTCTCCCTTGATACTATTCAGCTTAGTTGCTGTTTGCATCCTTGCTTTCGATGGACGCACTTTGCAGGGCTTTTCGTGCCTGCTGTTTGCGCAGTAGTTGCCAATGCGAGAGGACGGTTTTTGGTGCCCAGATCTGTGGTTCGGACGCTTCGAAACTGTCCGCCAGCTCACGTTCGGCGACAGTGGCCTTGGCCAATTTGAAGGCTTGCTCCAGATCATCGGTCTGGTTCAGGGCCTGGGCGAACAGGGCATCGCCGAAGTAAGTGAAGTTGGCTTCCTCCGAGCAACCGAAGGACACTCGGTCGGCCCGTGAGGCTGTCATGATCAGGGTCCGTTCATCTTTGAGGGCGGGGATGAAACCTCCGGAGTAGCAGGACGAAATCACGATGATCTTGTCGCGATTTTTCAATGGGGCGAGGACCGCAGCCATTTCGTCCGCTGGCAGATCGGCCAGCTCCATGCGCGGCTGGTCCAGCACCAGCTCGTGTTCGCTGGTGCCATGGCTGGTCAGGTAGATGAAAATCAGGTCTTCCGGACCGCTGCGTTCGGCCAGCGTCAGGGCAGCCCGGCGCAGGTTTTCCCGGGTAGCCATAGGGCGGTCGGCGAGGTGGTCACGATGGTTCACCAGGCGGATCTGACCAAAGGTGCCGAACCGGGTGGTGAGCATGTTGGCGACGTAGTCGGATTCGCGCAGAAACACGCTTTGCTTGCCATCACCACCCAGGGTCAACGAATACAGCTCTACCGCCGGGGTCGAGGGTGGAACGTTGGCCAGCGCTGCGTCGAGCAAGCGCCCCTGGGCCAGCAGGCCGAGTTCCAGGGTGTCGGGCAACAATTTGCCCTCGGCGTCGCGCACGCGCTGGCCGTTGATCCAGGTGCCGCTGAGCACGGTGCCATCGGTCAACACCAATGTGCCGCGCCCCTGGTAACTGTCGTTGTCGAACTGGCCGGTGTAAAAGCTGCCGTCGGACAGGTTCAGCCGGCCCTGGCCGGAAAAGCGCCAGTCATTGAACTGGCCGATGTAGTGGCTGCCGTCAGTGCCGATCAACTCGCCCTTGCCGTTCAGCGAGCCTTCCTTGAACTGGCCCAGCCAGACATCGCCGTCGGCGTTTTCGTAGCGGCCCTTGCCGTGCAGTTGATTGTTCTTGAAGCTGCCGACATAGATGTCGCCATCGGCGCTGTTGAAAGTTCCGTTGCCTTCCAGCTGGCCGTCGACGAAGTGCCCGGTGAACTGATTGCCATTGCCATCGCCGCGCTGGCCTTCGCCATTGGGTTTGCCGTGGGCGAACTGGCCCTGATAGGTGCTGCCGTCTTCGAGTTCGAGGCGACCCAGGCCGGCGTATTGATCGGCCTTGAACTCGCCGCGATAGCTCATGCCGTTTTCTTTGAGGGTGCCTTCGCCGTTGCGCCGGCCGGCCTTGAAGCCGCCGCTGTAGCTGCTGGCGTTGGTGGTCAGTGCCCCCTGACCATCGAACAGTCCCTGATTGAACTGCCCGCGATAGACTTCGCCATTGCTGCCATGCCATTCGCCCTGGCCCTGCCACTGGCCCTTGTCGAATTCGCCGGCGTACCAGCTGCCGTTCGGGTAGTCGATACGCCCCTTGCCTTGCAGCAAGCCATTGACCAGGTCACCGCGATAGCGTCCGCCGTCCGGCAGGCGGGCGTCGGGGGGCAAAGGCGATTCGCCATCGCCGCAAGCGGTGAGCATCAGGGTCAAGGCAAGGAGTGCAAGTGGGCGCATAGCGGATTCCGGGCAATTAGGCGAGGGAGTATGCCGCAGCTATGTGTCCATAAATAGGGTGAGGTACCGCGTGAGGGCGCGAAACAGCATGAGCTGCTTCGCATCCGGCAAGGTTTATACGAAACACAGGGACAGGGGTTCGGCGATGTACGCCGGTTTGTCCGAACCTTCGATTTCCAGGGTGGTGGTGGCCTTGAGCAGCCATTGGCCGGGTTTCTTCTCGATGACTTCGGTCAGGTCGACCTTCAGGCGCACTTTCGAATTGACCTTGACCGGCTGGATGAAGCGCACGCTGTCGAGGCCGTAGTTGACCACCATCTTCAAGCCTTCTGGCATGACGAGGATGTCTTCCATCAGTTTCGGGATCAGTGATAACGACAGGAAACCATGAGCGATGGTACTGCCAAAAGGCGTTTGCGCGGCTTTGACCGGGTCGACGTGGATGAACTGAAAATCCCCTGTGGCTTCGGCGAACAGGTTGATGCGCTCCTGGTCGATGGTGAGCCATTCGGAACGTCCAAGTTCCTTGCCGACATAATCTTTGAGCTCTGCAACTGGAACATAGGGCATTGAGACTCTCCTTGGGTTCATCGGTTTTATAGTTTTGGCTTGCGGGGATCTAACCTCCCGGCTTACCACTTTAGATCAACATGACCAAACGCTCCGGTCAACTGACCATGCTTTTGGCGAATGCCGGTCTATAGCACGAGCATGCTTATAATGCCCTGCCAATGCGGGTGACGGATTTTGCGGGAGATCTTTGATGTTGTTACGCGGCCTGACGTGGCTGGTGCTGTTCCAATTGCTCGGCACTGCGATCAATCATTTGTTCTTGCCGGTGCTGCCGGGGCCGATTGTGGGGTTGCTGCTGTTGCTGGTGTACCTCATCTGTCGCGGACAGGTCGGCGAGCCGCTGAACCTGGCGGCCAGCAGCCTGCTGCGCTACCTGCCACTGTTGCTGGTGCCGCCGGCTGTGGGCGTGATGGTCTACGCCGCTGACATCGCGGCGGATTTCTGGGCTATTGTCGGTGCACTGGTGTTGTCGCTGCTGCTTTCCATGGCCTTCGCCGGGGTGCTGATGCAGCGCATGGTCAAGCGTCACGCTCACTCCGAGGACAGCCAATGATCTTCGACTGGCACGGCGCCTGGACGTCGGTAATTCATCATCCCTTGTTTGGTATCGGCATTACGCTTGGCGCCTATCAACTCGTCCTGGCGGCATTCGAGAAAACCCGCTGGATCTTTTTGCAGCCGGTGTTGGTCTCCATGTTGTTGGTTATCGGCGTGCTGGTGGGCTGCGGTCTGACCTATGCCGAGTACCGCAAGAGCACCGAGATTCTCAGCATCCTGCTCGGCCCGGCCACTGTCGCCCTGGCGGTGCCGCTTTATCTCAACCTGCGACGGATTCGGCAGTTGTTCTGGCCGATATTTACTACGCTGGTGATAGGTGGGGTGGTGGCCACGGGGATGGGCGTGTTGCTGGGCTGGTCGTTCGGTGCCGAGCACATGATCCTGATGACCATGGCGCCGAAATCGGTGACCTCGCCGATCGCTATGTTGGTGGCCGAACAGATTGGCGGTGTCGCGGCGTTGGCAGCGGTGTTCGTGTTGATCACCGGTGTGATTGGCGCGATCTTTGGTCCGAGTCTGTTGACCCGGCTGGGCGTCTACAGTCCCGAAGCCCGAGGCATGGCGCTGGGCATGACCGCCCACGCGGTCGGCACGGCGGTGGCGATGCAGGAAAGTGAAGAATGCGGCGCCTTCGCGGCGCTGGCGATGAGTTTGATGGGCGTGGCCACGGCGGTGTTGCTGCCGTTGGCGGTGTCGATGGTGGTGTAAAGGAAATGTCTATGAGTCTGCCGCTTTTCCCTCTGAACACAGTGCTGTTTCCCGGTTGCATCCTCGACTTGCAGATTTTCGAGGCGCGCTATCTGGACATGATCGGCCGCTGCATGAAGCAGGGCGGCGGTTTCGGCGTGGTGTGCATCCTCGATGGCGAAGAAGTCGGGATCGCCCCGGCGGGTTACGCCCTGGTCGGGTGTGAGGCGCTGATCACCGATTTCAAGCAGCAGGACAACGGCTTGCTGGGGATTCGGGTTCAGGGTGGACGGCGTTTCCATGTATTACGAACAGAAGTCCAGCGCGATCAGTTGACCGTCGCCGAGGTCGAGTGGCTGGAAGACGAGCCGGAGCAACCGTTGCAGGACGAGGACGCCGATCTGGTGGCCTTGCTCAAGGCCCTGGCGGAACACCCGATGGTTGAAGCCTTGAACATGGGCACCGAAGCGACCGGCCAGCAGTCGCTGGCCAATCAGTTGGCGTACCTGTTGCCCTTCGCTGAACTGGACAAGATCGACCTGCTGCAACTCGATGATCCGCAGCAACGGCTGGATGCGATTCAGGCATTGCTGGATGAGTTGCAGGGGGAGTTGTTTGCCTGACGAGCGTTTTTACTCATACGCATACCGCAACATCGTATGCGGCAAATGCCGCAAAACGAAGAAGCCGAACAATGCCACCAACGCCGGCAACACCAGCCACCAGACCTTGGGTGGTAAGGCGTTCAGCGGTTCCTTGCGCTGGACCAGCCACAGGCTCGTCGCACAGACGCACGCTGCCAGCATCGCACCGGCCAGTACATCCGTCGGCCAATGCGCGCCGAGGTACACCCGTGACAGCGCAATAGCCATCGCTGGCAGGCTGCCCACTAATAGCCAGGTCAGGCGCATCCGCGGCGGCTGTCCGCGGCCGGCCAGTACGGCGAGGGTCAGGAACAGCGCAAAAGAGCCAGACGCGTGGCCACTGGGCATGCTGTAGCTGGTCAGCGGATCGCTCAGCACTTCGGGGCGCACGCGGGCAAAGAATTGTTTGGTCGCGGTGTTCGCCAGTGCCGTGCAGAGCAGGGTGCTTCCAGCGAAAATCGCCGGGCGCCATTGGCGCATCAGCAACAGCAAACCGGTCAGCAGCGCGCTGAAAAACAGCATGTTGCGGAATTCGCCGATCAACGTGAAGACCACCGCCACCTCATCGAGCATCGGGCTGCGATGCTCCTGCATCAGGGTCATCAGCCCTTGATCGAGGGCGCTCAGGTGCGGATAGCCGATGAACACTCCCGCCAGAATGAGAAAACTCATGCCGGCGATTAACGCTGTAGCCCTGCGATGCTGGCGCAAGCTGCTGGTGGTGCTCAATCCCACCATGACCGCAATGCTGCCGGCAACGATCCCGGCCTGAGTCCAGAAACCTTCGGGTAGTGGCAAGCGAATCGCCGCACCGGTGGCCCAGCCAGGCAACAGATAGGCCACCGACCACCCCGCACCGGCCAGCAAGCTGACGGCGATGAAGCGTGGGAAGGGCATGTCGCACATGCCGGCGACCATGGGCAGCATCGGCCGCAACGGCCCGATAAAACGCCCGACCAGCAGGCTGGCGATGCCATAGCGCTGGAAATAGGTCTCGGCCCCGGCAATCCATTCCGGGTGATGGCGCAAACCGGGCAGGCGCCGGATGTTCTGATGAAAGTGCCGTCCAAGGAAGTACGACACCACGTCACCCAGCACGCCGGCGAGGAAACCCAGCAGCAAGGTTTCACTCAGCGGCAACGCACCGCTGCCGGCCAGCACCGCAACGGTGAACAGTAAAACCGTGCCGGGGACGATCAGCCCGGCAATCGCCAGGCATTCCACAAAGGCCACCAGAAATATTGCCGTCGCCAGCCATTGCGGGTTGACCGTCAACCAACCGGTCACGCTATCGAGCCATTGGCCCATAAAAACCACTCCATCAAATGTTCAATTTTCTACTTGTAGGAGCGAGCCTGCTCGCGATAGCGCACGATGAGTCAAAAGTGATGTTGATTGTGCTGACCTCATCGCGAGCAGGCTCGCTCCTACAGGGGATTCCTTCAGTTTCAAAATCCGGATCAATCTCAGGTCAGCACAAAATAATCGCGACCTTCGACCTGGCCCCGTCTTAGCGGGTTGCGAGTGCAATACGCCGCGTAGGCGCCGTCGACAAAGCGATACATCAAGTGCTCGTCGCGCCCGTGGGGGATGCCCAGGCGCGTGGTCTGGAGGATGTGGGCGGGTGACTGGCCGACGTCCTCCACCAGCAACACCTCGTGATCGAACCGCTTGGCGTCCCAGACCGGCACTTTCAAGCCCAGAGACTTGCACAGCAGCGTCTGTCCGGCGCAGAGCTTTTGCGACGGGCGAGGGTGGCCCTGGGCATCGGGATTGTTCAATAGCATCTGTGCCAGGCTGGCCGGCCCGCTCAATTCATCGACCCATGGGTAGGCGGACTTGATCAGCACGGCGTTACCGGGCCCCTGGGCGCTGAAGTTCAGGGAATCGCCACCCCGGGCGTAATACATATAGATGTGGCCGCCATCCAGAAACAAAGCCTTACGCTTTTCTGTGTAGCCGAGGGAGGCGTGGCTGCCTTTTTCTGCGCAGTAATAGGCTTCGGTTTCGATGATCCGGGCGCTGAGCCACAGGTCGCCAACCCGATGGCGGATGACTTTACCCAGTAGCTCCCGGGCCAGAATTTGCGCGTCACGGTCGAAAAACGCGTCCGGGAGGCCCGTGGGCAGGCTCAAGGCGGACGCTCGAACAGTCAGATTGGACATGATGACCGGCATTTGTCAGGGCTGAATGAGTCGTGATGATAACAATTTGCAGCTTAATCCCGGCTGAACATCGGCAAATTGCCCTCCATTTCGACCATCCGCCCGTCACCGCTGTTAGTCGGTGGGCGCGACAGCTATAATCTGTCGCTTTACTCTTTACCAAGACCTTATCAAAGACCACGCCAGACCATGACTGAGTCCGTTCTTGACTACATGACCCGCCTGGGTCGCGCTGCCCGCGAAGCTTCCCGCGTGATCGGCCGTGCCAGTACCGCGCAGAAAAACCGCGCCCTGCAGGCCGCCGCCAATGCGCTGGACGCTGCCCGCGCCGAGCTGACGGCGGCCAATGAACAGGATTTGGCTGCCGGTCGCGCCAATGGTCTGGAGCCAGCCCTGCTTGAGCGCCTGGCACTGACCCCGGCGCGTATCGACGGCATGATCGTCGGCCTGCGTCAGGTAGCAGCGCTGCCGGACCCGGTTGGCGCGATCCGCGACATGAGCTTCCGCCCGTCCGGTATTCAGGTCGGCAAGATGCGCGTGCCATTGGGCGTGATCGGAATCATCTACGAGTCGCGACCGAACGTGACCATCGATGCCGCGAGCCTGTGCCTGAAGTCCGGTAACGCGACCATCCTGCGTGGCGGTTCCGAGGCGATTCATTCCAATCGCGCCATCGCCGCCTGCATTCAGCGTGGCCTGGCCGAGGCCGATCTGCCGGCCGCGGTGGTGCAAGTGGTCGAAACCACCGATCGCGCAGCCGTCGGCGCGCTGATCACCATGCCCAAGTACGTCGATGTCATCGTGCCGCGCGGTGGCCGAGGCCTGATCGAGCGCGTCAGCCGTGATGCCCGCGTCCCGGTGATCAAGCATCTGGACGGCATCTGCCACGTGTACGTGAGTGAACACGCCGATCTGGCCAAGGCCCAGCGCATTGCGTTCAACGCCAAGACTTATCGCTATGGCATTTGCGGTGCCATGGAAACGCTGCTGGTGGATCAGGCCGTTGCCAAGAATTTCCTGCCGGCGATGGCGGCCCAGTTCCGCGAAAAAGGCGTCGAACTGCGCGGCTGCGAACGCACCCGGGCGATCATCGATGCCGTGCCGGCCACCGAGGAAGACTGGAACACCGAGTACCTGGCGGCGATTCTGTCGATCCGTGTGGTCGACGGACTGGACCAGGCCATCGAGCACATCAATCATTACGGCTCCCATCACACCGATTCGATTGTCAGCGAACACCAGGGCGACACTCGGCGTTTCGTGGCTGAAGTCGACTCCTCGTCGGTGATGATCAATACCCCGACATGCTTCGCCGATGGCTTCGAATACGGATTGGGTGCCGAGATCGGCATTTCTACTGATAAGCTGCACGCCCGCGGCCCGGTGGGCCTCGAAGGACTGACCTGCGAGAAGTACATCGTAGTCGGCGACGGGCAGCTGCGCGGACAGGAGCCGGTCTGACTTGGGCGACTTCGACCTGTCAGCCCCGGTCACCGTCAGCGAGCCAGCCCCTCGCCGCATTGGCGTGCTGGGCGGAACGTTCGACCCGGTGCACATCGGCCATTTGCGCGGTGCGCTGGAAGTCGCCGAAACCCTGGCGCTCGATGAACTGCGCCTGACACCCAGTGCCAGGCCGCCCCATCGGGACAAGCCGCAGGTGTCGGCAAAAGACCGTCTGGCGATGGTCGAGTGCGCGGTGGCCGGTGTGGCACCGTTGGTGGTGGACGCCCGCGAATTGCAGCGGGACAAGCCGTCCTACACCATTGATACCCTGGAACTGATGCGCGCCGAACTGGCCGTATCCGACCAGGTTTTTCTGCTTTTGGGCTGGGACGCTTTTTGCGGCCTGCCCACTTGGCACCGCTGGGAAGAGTTGCTCCAGCATTGCCATATCCTGGTGTTGCAACGCCCGGATGCCGACAGCGAACCGCCGGATGCCTTGCGCAACCTGCTGGCAGCGCGCTCGGTGAGCGACCCGCTGGCCCTCAAAGGGCCGAGCGGACAGATTGCATTCGTCTGGCAGACACCGCTCGCGGTATCCGCCACCCAGATCCGTCAACTGCTGGCCAGCGGTAAGTCGGTACGTTTCCTGGTGCCCGACGCGGTCCTGGCCTACATCGATGCGCACGGACTCTACCGTGCGTCGAACTGAATAGGAGTGCCTCAAGGCACGTGGCAACAACGTGTATTGAAGCGCCCGAACAAACGAGCAAAACGAGTTTTATATGACGAGCAACAACGAAAGCAAAGTAAAACGCAAAGGCACATTCAAGAGCGCCCCGCTGCCGGAAAAGGTCCTCGCCGCCGAGCCGCCTAAAGGCGACGAGCTGGTCAAGATCGCCGTAGCCGCCCTGGAAGACGTCAAGGCCCAGGACGTGCTGGTGATTGATGTTCGCGACAAGCAGAGCATCACTGACTACATGATCATCGCCACCGGTACCTCCAACCGCCAGATCGGCGCGATGCTGGACAAGGTCCGCGAGGCCGTCAAAGCCCTGGGTATCAAACCGCTGGGTGAAGAAGGCAAGGGCGACAGTGACTGGGTGCTGTTGGACATGGACGACGTGATCGTCCACATGATGACCTCCAACGCCCGTCAGTTCTACGACCTGGAGCGCTTGTGGAAAGGTGCCGAGCAGAGCCGTGCGGCCGATGGCAAACACCACAGCCCTGAAGTTGGTCACGAGCACTTCAACAAGCTCAACAAAGACCAGGAATAAGGGACCGCTGTGCGACTGCGACTGATCGCCGTCGGTTCACGCATGCCCAAATGGGTGGAAGAAGGCTGGCATGAATATGCCAAGCGTCTTCCGTCCGAACTGGCGCTGGAACTGGTGGAAATACCGCTCAATACCCGTGGCAAGAACGCCGACGTGGCCCGCTTCATCCGCCAGGAAGGCGAAGCCATGCTGGCCAAGGTCGGGCCGAACGAGCGGATTGTCACTCTCGAAGTCCATGGCAAGCCCTGGAGCACCGAGCAACTGGCGGTCGAGCTCGATCGCTGGCGGCTGGACTCGCGCACGGTCAACTTCATGGTCGGCGGCCCCGAAGGGTTGGCGCCGGAAGTCTGTGCCCGGGCTGACCAGCGCTGGTCGTTGTCGCCGCTGACCTTGCCGCACCCGCTGGTGCGGATCCTGATCGGCGAACAGATGTACCGTGCCTGGACCGTGCTGTCCGGTCACCCTTACCACAAGTAATTCTGCCCTCATGTCCCAGCCGATCCGCATCAAGGACCACGAAAAAGACGCCCGTCTGGTGCGTGGCCGCGTCGTGTTCGGGGCAATTGCCGTGGTGGCGCTAATCTGCGTGCTGATCGCCCGTCTGTATTTCCTGCAGGTGATTCAGTACGAGTACCACTCGACCCTGTCGGAAAACAACCGCGTCCACGTGCAGCCGATTCCGCCGACTCGCGGGCTGATTTTCGACCGCAACGGCGTGGTGATCGCCGATAACCGGCCCAGCTTCAGCCTGAGCATGACCCGCGAACGGTCCGGCGACTGGCAGCAGGTGCTCGACGTGATCGTCGAAGTGCTGGAACTGACGCCCGAGGATCGGGTGATTTTCGAGAAGCGCATGCGTCAGGGGCGCCGGCCGTTCGAGCCGGTGCCGATCCTGTTTGAGCTGACCGAAGAGCAGATCGCCCGGATCGCCGTGAACCAGTTCCGCCTGCCGGGCGTGGAAGTGGTCGCGCAATTGGTGCGTCACTACCCTCAGGGCGCGCATTTTGCGCACTCGGTGGGCTACATGGGGCGGATCAACGAGAAAGAGCTCAAGTCTCTGGACCCGGTCAGTTATAGCGGCACCCATCAAATCGGCAAAACCGGCATCGAGCGTTTCTATGAACCGGAGCTGCATGGTCAGGTGGGTTACGAGGAAGTCGAGACCAACGCTCGGGGCCGTGTATTGCGGGTGCTCAAACGCACCGAACCGGTTTCCGGCAAAGACATCGTCCTGAGCCTGGACATCAAATTGCAGGAAGCCGCCGAAGCCGCGCTCGGCGGTCGTCGTGGTGCGGTGGTGGCCCTGAATCCGAAAACCGGTGAGGTGCTGGCGATGGTCAGTCAGCCGAGCTTCGATCCGAACCTGTTCGTCACCGGCATCAGCTCCAAGGCCTATTCCGAACTGCGCGACTCCATCGACCGCCCGCTGTTCAACCGCGTGCTGCGCGGTCTGTACCCGCCGGGTTCGACCATCAAGCCTGCCGTGGCGATTGCCGGTCTGGATTCGGGCGTGGTGACTGCCTCGACCCGGGTGTTCGACCCCGGCTACTACATGCTGCCCAACTACGATCACAAGTATCGCAACTGGAACCGCACCGGCGATGGTTTTGTCGACCTCGACACGGCGATCATGCGCTCCAACGACACCTACTTCTATGACCTCGCCCACAAGCTGGGGATCGATCGGTTGTCGTCGTACCTGTCCAAGTTCGGTATCGGTCAGAAGGTTTCCCTGGACATGTTCGAGGAGTCGCCAGGCTTGATGCCGACCCGCGAATGGAAGCGCGCGACCCGCCGCCAGGCATGGTTCCCGGGCGAAACGCTGATTCTCGGGATCGGCCAGGGCTACATGCAGTCGACCCCGTTGCAGCTGGCCCAGGCCACGGCGCTGGTGGCCAACAAAGGCATCTGGAACCGTCCGCACCTGGCCAAGACCATCGAAGGCGAGAAACCGGTGGATCAGAATCCGATGCCAGACATCATCCTGCGCGACCCGTCGGACTGGACCAAGGTCAACCACGGCATGCAGCAGGTGATGCACGGCGCCCGCGGTACGGCACGCAAGGCTTCGATCGGTGCGCAGTACCGCATCGCGGGCAAGAGTGGTACGGCCCAGGTGGTCGCGATCAAGCAGGGTGAGAAGTACGACCGCTCCAAGGTTCAGGAGCGCCATCGCGACCACGCCTTGTTCGTGGGCTTCGCCCCGGCGGACGACCCGCAGATCGTGGTGTCGGTGATGGTCGAGAACGGTGAGTCCGGCTCCGGCGTCGCCGCGCCAGTGGTGCGTCAGATCATGGACGCCTGGTTGCTCGACCAGGACGGTCACCTCAAAGCCGAATACGCCAGCCCTACTAGCGCGGAGGCCACGGCCCGTGATGAATAATTTTGATCGCATGCTCTCCAGTGAGGATGTGATGCGTCGTCGCGCGACGCTGCTGCAACGCCTGCACATTGACGGCCCGCTGCTGATCCTGCTGCTGACCCTCGCCGCCGGCAGCCTGTTCGTGCTGTATTCGGCCAGCGGCAAGAGCTGGGATCTGCTGGGCAAGCAAGCCACTTCGTTCGGCATCGGCCTGGTGTCGATGATCGTCATCGCCCAGTTCGAGCCGCGATTCATGGCGCGCTGGGTGCCGCTGGGCTACGTGGTCGGGGTGATGCTGCTGCTGGTGGTGGACATCATGGGCCACAACGCCATGGGCGCTACCCGCTGGATCAACATTCCCGGGGTGATCCGCTTCCAGCCCTCGGAATTCATGAAGATCCTGATGCCAGCGACGATTGCCTGGTACTTGTCAAAACGCACCTTGCCGCCCCAGCTAAAGCATGTGGGCATCAGCCTGATGCTGATCGGCGTGCCGTTCATTCTGATCGTGCGCCAGCCGGACCTCGGTACGTCGCTGCTGATTCTGGCCGGCGGCGCGTTCGTGCTGTTCATGGGAGGGCTGCGCTGGCGCTGGATCCTCAGCGTGCTGGCCGCCGCCGTGCCCGTGGCGATAGCCATGTGGTTCTTCATCATGCACGACTATCAAAAGCAGCGAATCCTGACGTTCCTCGACCCGGAGAGCGATCCGCTCGGTACGGGCTGGAACATCATCCAGTCCAAGGCCGCTATCGGTTCTGGCGGTGTGTTCGGCAAGGGCTGGTTGCTGGGCACCCAGTCGCATCTGGACTTCCTGCCGGAAAGCCACACCGACTTCATCATTGCCGTATTGGGTGAGGAGTTCGGCCTGGTGGGGATCTGCGCGCTGTTGCTGATCTACCTGCTGTTGATCGGCCGCGGGCTGGTGATTACTGCCCAGGCGCAGACATTGTTCGGCAAGTTGCTCGCGGGCAGCCTGACCATGACGTTTTTTGTTTATGTTTTCGTCAACATCGGTATGGTCAGTGGCCTGTTGCCGGTGGTGGGGGTGCCGTTGCCGTTCATTAGCTACGGAGGCACTTCGCTGGTGACGCTGCTGTCAGCGTTTGGGGTTTTGATGTCGATCCATACCCATCGCAAGTGGATCGCGCAGGTTTGAATAAGGTGAAATTTTCAATGCAAGTAATGCGTGGCTGGGCGACTCGATACGCGCCATGGGTCGGCCTGGTAAGCATCCTTGGCACCGTGCAGGAAGCGTTGGCCGGCGACTACGAAGGCTCACCCCAGGTGGCCGAATTCGTCGGTGAAATGACCCGCGACTACGGTTTCGCTGGCGAACAATTGATGGGCGTGTTCCGCGAAGCCGAGCGCAAGCAGTCGATTCTGGACGCCATCTCGAAACCCGCCGAACGGGTCAAGCAGTGGAGCGAATATCGCCCGATGTTCATCACCGATGCGCGCATAGCCCGGGGTGTGGACTTCTGGCGTCAGCACGAAGCGGTGTTGGCCCGTGCCGAGCAGGAATATGGTGTGCCGGCCCAGGTGATTGTCTCGATCATCGGTGTTGAAACCTTTTTCGGCCGTAATACCGGAAATTTCCGGGTGATCGATGCCTTGTCGACCCTGGGTTTCGACTATCCTCCCCGTGCCGAGTTTTTCCGCAAGGAGTTGCGTGAGTTCCTGCTGCTGGCCCGCGAAGAGCAGGTCGATCCGTTGACGCTCAAAGGCTCCTACGCCGGCGCAATGGGCTTGCCGCAATTCATGCCGAGCAGTTTCCGCGCCTATGCGGTGGATTTCGACGGTGATGGCCATATCAACATCTGGACCAACCCGGACGATGCCATTGGCAGTGTCGCCAGTTACTTCAAGCGTCATGGCTGGGTCGCCGGCGAACCGGTGGTCAGCCGCGCCGATGTCCGTGGCGATCAGGTCGACGAAGGTTTGACCGCAGGAATCGAACCGACGAAAACCGTCGGGGAGTTGCGAGCCCTGGGGTGGTCAAGTCATGATGCGCTGCGCGATGATATGCCGGTTACTGCTTTCCGCCTGGAAGGCGACAATGGCTCCGAGTACTGGATGGGCCTGAAGAATTTTTACGCGATCACGCGTTATAACCGCAGCGTGATGTACGCCATGGCCGTACATCAACTGTCTGAACAGCTGGTCCAAGCACGGGGCGTCAAGTAATGCGGGCATTGCCTATCAATAAACCCCTGAAGTTGATGGCATTCGCCGCGTTGGCTGTGTTGGTCGCCAGTTGTTCGACCAGCCGCGCGCCGGCCCAGAAGTCCACCACCGCCGTGCGCTCGACGCCGGGGCTGGACATCAACCGCGCCCACAAGGATGGCGCGCCATGGTGGGATGTCGATGTTGCGCGCATCCCGGACGCCACGCCGACCCTGCACACCGGCCCATACAAGGCCAGCCCGTACTCGGTATTGGGCAAAACCTATTTCCCGTTGCAAGAGTCCAAGACCTACGTGGCATCGGGTACTGCGTCCTGGTACGGCACCAAGTTCCACGGTCAGAACACCGCCAACGGCGAAGTGTATGACCTGTATGGCATGAGCGCCGCGCACAAGACATTGCCACTGCCAAGTTACGTTCGGGTGACCAACCTGGACAACAACAAGAGCGTGATTCTGCGGGTCAACGACCGCGGGCCGTTCTATTCGGACCGGATCATCGACTTGTCCTACGCTGCCGCCAAGAAGCTCGGTTATGCCGAAATCGGCACCGCGCGGGTCAAGGTCGAAGGCATTGATCCACAGGCGTTTTGGGCAGCCAAAGGCCGTCCGGCGCCTTTGATGCTCAACGAACCGCAAGTCGCGCAGAATAGCGCCCCGGTGATCACTGCTTCGGCCGGCACCGTCGAGCAATGGACACCGCCGCCACAGCAACACGCCGCTGCGGTGGTGCCTGTGCAGCTTGATGCAAAAAAAAACGCTTCTGTACCAGCCTCTGGCCAGTATCTGCAGGTGGGCGCGTTCGCCAACCCGGACGCTGCAGAACTCCTGAGATCGAAGCTCAGCGGGATGGTGAGCGCTCCGGTGTTCATCAGCTCGATCGTGCGCAATCAGCAGACCCTGCATCGGGTTCGCCTGGGCCCGATCGGATCGCCGGGTGAAATCCAGCAGGTGCAGAACAGTGTGCGCCTGGCCAATCTCGGTTCGCCGAGTGTGGTCACGGAGTAATACGTAGAGCTTGATTGACGGTTCGTCTGCGGTATTGGGGGGCGAACCAGGTTGTTGACTCGTTGAAGAACAAAAGCCCGGCAAGGGTGACTGAGTGAGCAACTGAACACGCGATGACTCGTAGGGTTTGTTCGAAAACTCGCCGAGCGGCGATCAGGCAAGGCAAAAATAGGCGAGGAAGCGGATTGTAGGGGCCTACATGAGCATTCCGAGCCTGTTTTTAACGCAGCATGATCGTCGCGCAGGCAGTTTTCGGGCAAAGCCTGAAGGTTATTTGATTAGTTTTGCCCTTGGGCAGTTTCCATTAGCGATTTCGAGAGACGGATGAACATCACCACCTTTGCCAAACGCCTGTTCCTGCTAGTCCCGCTGCTCCTCTCACCAGCCGCGTTCGCGGTCGAGATGATGCCGTCGCCACCGCAACTGGCCGCCAAGGCCTACGTGCTCATGGATGCCAGCAGCGGCAACGTGCTGGTCGAGAACAACGGTGACCAGCGTCTGCCACCGGCCAGCCTGACCAAGCTGATGACCGCGTACATCGCGACCCTGGAAATCCGTCGTGGCCAGATCGGCGAAAACGATCCGGTGACCGTCAGCGAAAATGCCTGGCGTACCGGCGGTTCGCGGATGTTCATCAAGGTCGGCTCGCAGGTCACCGTCAGCGACCTGCTGCACGGCATCATCATCCAGTCGGGTAACGACGCCAGCGTCGCGCTCTCCGAGCACATCGCCGGCAGCGAAGACGCCTTCGCCGACCTGATGAACAAGACCGTCGCCGACCTGGGCATGACCAACACCCACTTCATGAACCCGACCGGCCTGCCGAACCCTGAGCACTACTCGTCGGCTCATGACATGGCTGTACTGGCCCGCGCGATCATCCACGAAGACCCGGCTCACTACGCGATCTACTCGCAGAAAGAGTTCTTCTGGAACGGCATCAAGCAACCGAACCGTAACCTGCTGCTGTGGCGCGACAAGACCGTCGACGGTCTGAAAACCGGCCACACCGACGAAGCCGGCTACTGCATGGTGTCTTCGGCCGTACGTGATGGCATGCGCCTGATCGCCGTGGTGTTCGGTACCAACAGCGAAGTGGCCCGTGCAGCAGAAACCCAGAAGCTGCTGACCTACGGTTTCCGTTTCTTCGAAACCCAGACCTTCTATCAGAAGGGCACCGAACTGGCCCAGGCGCCTGTTTGGAAGGGCTCCACCAACCAGGTCAAGGCCGGCCTGGCTGAAGACCTGACCATGACCCTGCCCAAAGGCCAGCTGAAAAAGCTCGCTGCCAGCATGACCATGAACCCGCAACTGGTCGCGCCAATCGCCAAGGGCGACGTGATCGGTAAAGTCGAAGTGAAACTGGACGACAAGGTGGTGCACAGCGCCGATCTGATCGCTCTGGACGCTGTCGAGGAAGGTGGTATCTTCCGCCGCATGTGGGATAGCATCCGTCTATTCTTCTACGGCTTGTTCAACTGAATTTAGTGTGCACCTGCATGGCTCCGCGCTGATCTGGCGCGCAGCCATGCCCGTCGCCACGGCTTACGCTTACGAGGCCGTTACGCCATGACCGATACCGAAGTAAAGGCGCCAAAGATCGAGTTCCCTGCCAATGATTACCCGGTTAAGGTGATCAGCGACACCGGTGTGGGCAACAAGGACAGAATCATCGACATCGTCCGCAAACATGCAACGATCAACGATGAGCGTGTTGACGAGCGCCAGAGCAGCAACGGCAAATACACCACCATCCAGTTGCACATCGTCGCGACCGACCAGGACCAGCTGTACAACATCAACAGCGAGCTGCGGGCCACCGGTTTCGTGCACATGGTGCTGTGATGTCCGGCACGCTGGGCTTTCGCGAACTCGGCCAGATGGCTTACGAGCCGGTCTGGCATGCCATGCAACGCTTCACCAACGAACGCGGCAGCGATGCCGCCGACGAGATCTGGCTGGTTGAGCATCCCGCGGTGTTCACCCAGGGCCAGGCCGGCAAGGCCGAGCACCTGCTGCTCCCCGGGGATATTCCTGTGGTGCAGGTCGACCGTGGTGGTCAAGTGACTTACCACGGGCCCGGTCAGTTGGTGGCTTATCTGCTGCTGGATGTGCGCAAGCTCGGGTTTGGCGTGCGCGATCTGGTCAGCCGGATGGAGCAATGCCTGATCGAGCTGCTGGCCAGTTACGGTGTCACCGCCGTGGCCAAGCCCGATGCACCGGGTGTCTACGTCGACGGAGCGAAAATCGCTTCCCTGGGTCTACGGATCCGCCACGGTTGTTCCTTTCACGGCCTGGCCTTGAACGTGGACATGAACCTGGAACCGTTTCGACGGATTAATCCCTGCGGCTATGCCGGGCTGGCGATGACCCAGCTGAGCGATCACGCAGGATCGATTGAATTTGCCGAGGTAAGTGCCCGGCTGCGCGCGCAGCTCGTCAAACACCTCGACTATGCTGAGCAGACGACCCTGACGGGCGGAATCGACTGATATGACTACTGATGCAGTGCAAACCATGATCCCGACGCTCGATGTCACTGAGCGCCCGGCCCCGCGTCCCAAGGTTGAAGCCGGCGTCAAGCTGCGCGGCGCCGAAAAGGTTGCACGCATCCCGGTGAAGATCATTCCGACCACCGAACTGCCGAAGAAGCCAGACTGGATTCGTGTACGCATCCCGGTTTCGCCGGAAGTCGACCGCATCAAGGCCCTGCTGCGCAAACACAAGCTGCACAGCGTGTGCGAAGAGGCGTCCTGCCCGAACCTGGGCGAGTGCTTCTCCGGTGGCACCGCGACCTTCATGATCATGGGTGACATCTGCACCCGTCGTTGCCCGTTCTGCGACGTCGGCCACGGCCGTCCGAAACCACTCGACGTCAACGAGCCGGCAAGCCTGGCCATTGCCATCGCCGACTTGCGCCTGAAGTATGTGGTGATCACATCTGTGGACCGCGACGACCTGCGTGATGGCGGTGCCCAGCACTTTGCCGACTGCATCCGTGAAATCCGCAAGCTGTCGCCGAACGTGCAGCTCGAGACCCTGGTCCCGGACTACCGTGGCCGCATGGACATCGCGCTGGAAATCACCGCCGCCGAGCCGCCGGATGTGTTCAACCACAACCTGGAAACCGTGCCGCGCCTGTACAAGGCTGCACGTCCGGGTTCTGACTACCAGTGGTCGCTGACCCTGCTGCAACGCTTCAAGCAGATGATGCCGCACATTCCAACCAAGTCCGGCCTGATGCTGGGCCTGGGCGAGACCGACGAAGAAGTCATCGAAGTCATGAAGCGCATGCGCGAGCACGACATCGACATGTTGACCCTCGGCCAGTACCTGCAACCGTCCCGCAGTCACTTGCCGGTGCAGCGCTTCGTGCACCCGGACACCTTCGCCTGGTTCGCCGAGGAAGGCTACAAGATGGGCTTCAAGAACGTTGCCTCCGGTCCGTTGGTACGCTCCTCGTATCACGCCGACGAGCAGGCCAAGCTGGTCAAGGCCGAGCTGATGTCGTCCTGATCGACGCAATGAAATGAAAAGCGCCCGCACGGTGTTCAGCCTTGCGGGCGTTTTTTTGCCTAGCCTATGGCAACGACTGTTTTTTCCTGCAACCTGCGGGGCAACGGTTCCTCTTCTGTTTGTCCCCGTTCCTGACTACTGTGTGCTGAAGATTTCACGCAGGGAGATTCACGGATGACCGCTCGACCGACCCACACCCTTTGCCCTCATGCTCCCGTCCCGGCACTGCCGTCGGAAGGCCTGATCGGCGTTATCGCACCCGCTGGCCCAGCCCCGCTGGACACCGACAAGGCGCTGCAATGGATGCGTGCCCGGGGTTATTCACTGAAAGTGTTTCCCGGGGTCTACGAAAAAAACGGCTACCTGGCCGGTAGCGACGAGATGCGACTTGGCGACCTGCATGCAGCGTTCGCCGACAGCGAGGTGGATGCCATCATCTGCCTGCGCGGCGGTTACGGCACGCCGCGACTGCTCGACCGCATCGATTTTGATTTGCTGCGTGACAACGCCAAGCCGTTCGTCGGCTACAGCGACATCACCGCGCTGCATTTGGCGATCAGTCGTTATGCCGGCTTCGTGACCTTTCATGGTCCGATGCTCAATGCCGACCTGCTGGGTGACAAGCAAAAACCTACGGAGCCGTCCTTCTTCAACATGCTGCGAGGGCAGGTGAGGGCGGGAACAGTGCTGGCTCATCCGGTAGCCTACCCGCTGACCACGATCGAGCCTGGCGTGGCTCATGGGCGCTTGCTCGGAGGCAATCTGGCCATGATCGCCGCGACCATGGGCACGCCCTACGAGATGGACGCCGAGGGCGTCATTCTGTTGATCGAGGACATCAACGAGCCGCTGTATCGCATCGACCGGTTGCTGACCCAACTGCGGCTGGCAGGCACGTTGCACAAGCTGCGCGGCGTGTTGGTTGGGGACGTGGCGGGGGTTGAGGTGGCGGCGCTGGACAGGTTGCTCAAGCAGACCTTCGAGCCATTTAAGATTCCGGTGCTGTCCGGATGGCGCAGCGGGCACTGCGATCCGAACCTGACGCTGCCCATGGGGGCCTTGGTGCGGCTGGATGCTGGGAGCAAGGAGTTGGTGTTGGAACAGGATGTGGTGACCAAGCGGTAGATATTCGTTGCTTGGTACTCAGTCTTCGTCGGAACGCCGCCCGGAGCAAGCCCGCTCCCACATTGGATCTGTGAGCGCCACAAAATCAATGTGGGAGCGGGCTTGCTCGCGAAAGCGGTTCCAGCCATACGACAAACTATCGGTTACGCAACCCTTCCAGCAACTTGTGCGTCGGATAGCCATCCGCCGGCCAGCCAAACGACTGCTGGGCGCTGCGGATCGCCTTGCGGGTGTTGGCGCCGATGATCCCGTCGGCGGTGCCTGCGTCGTAGTTTTGTACGCTCAGCAGGTTTTGCAGCTCGATCCGCTCGGTACGGCTCAGAGGCAGGTCATCCTTTGGCCACGTACCGCTGATCAGGCCCGTGCCATTGAAGCGTTCCGACAACAGGCTCACCCCCAAGGCGTAGGACGACGAGTTGTTGTACTTGAGAATCGCCCGGAAGTTATCGAGCACCAGGAACGCCGGGCCACGGTAACCGGCCGGGAGCAACAGGGCGGCAGACAACTGCTCGGAGCCGACCGGGACCTGGCCACCGTTGGGCAGCATGACGCCCAGTTGGCGCCACTCGGCGACACTCTTGCGAATCGTGCCATCGGCCAGTACGTAGTTGAAACCGCTCGGCAGCTGGACTTCGAAGCCCCACGGCTGACCTCTCTGCCAGCCGGAGCTTTGCAGGTAATGCGCGGTCGAGGCCAGGGCATCGGCCGAACTGCCCCAGATATCGCGGCGCCCGTCACCATCGAAGTCCACGGCATGGGTGTTGTAGGTGGTCGGGATGAACTGGGTCTGGCCCATGGCGCCGGCCCAGGATCCGAGCATCTTCTCGGGTTCGATATCGCCTTGTTGCAGGATTTGCAGGGCGGCAATCAATTGCGCGTGGGCGAAGCCGGGACGACGACCTTCGTAGGCCAGGGTCGCCAGCGAGTTGATCACCGACTTGCTGCCCTGGAACTGGCCAAAGTTGCTTTCCATACCCCACACGGCCACCAGCGCCTGACGATCAACGCCGTAGCGCTGCTCGATGCTTTGCAGGATGTCGGCGTACTGGTTGATCAGCGACTGGCCTTTGCGTACTCGCAGCGGCGACAAGGCGCCGTCGAGGTATTCCCAAACCGGTTTTGCGAATTCCGGTTGGCTGCGGTCTGCGCGGATCACGCTGGGGTCGAAGCTGACATCGGCGAAGGCGCGGTCGAACAGATCGGCGCGGATACCGGCGGCCAGGGCATCCTTGCGGAAACCTGCCTGCCATTCGGCGAAGGTCTGGGTTGGCTGAATGTCGAGGTTCTCACCCGTCGGAACCACAGGCGGAACAACCGCCGGGGCGGTGGCGACAGGGAGCGTCTGAAGCGGCTGAGCGTCGGCTGCGGTCGGTTTTTCCGCGCAGGCGACAAGCAAAACAAGGCTGGAGGCAGCGATCAATTGGCGTAAGTGCCAACGATGGGGAAGACAAAAGGGCATGCACGGGTCCAGGGAATACGAATCAGGTACAGACCTTACCATGTCAAAGGGGTGTTCTGCTTTACGCAGCCAGAAAGTAAGAAGCCTCCCAGCTGTCAGACTGGAAGGCTTCGCGGCGGTAGCTGCCTTTGCCCTTGGCCGGGCGTTCCTGGCGGCTGCGGAACAATGGCTGGGCGATGATGGATTTGGCCTTGTTGGGGCCATGCTTTGATGGCTTTTTGCTCATGATGATGCCTCGCAAGTGAGTGGTTTTTGCGGGGCAAATCATCGGCCGAAGTTGGGGGGATGTCTAGTCCCTTGTGGCGAGGGGGCTTGCCCCCGTTCGGCTGCGGAGCAGCCGTAGAACCGGAGTGTGCGGTGTGCCTGGAAGAACTCAGTAACGAATGGGGGCCGCTTCGCGCCCCAACGGGGGCAAGCCCCCTCGCCACAGAAAGCCTTACTCGGCAGGTAACGACAATCTTTGCCCGGCCATCAACAACGTCAACCGGCTCAGGCTCATCCACGGCGAACCGGCAGCCTGGCCCTTGATCTGGGCGTCGATGCGTTGTGCTTCAAGCAATAGTTGCGCCCAGCGTTGCGCCGAGTAGCGTTGCAGGGCTTTGCTCATCAACGGTTTACGTTTGTCCCAGATCGGAGGTTTGGCCTGGCTGAAGGCCTTGTCCAGGGGCGTACCCTGGCTGTATTGCAGGGAAATATTGGCCAGCAGGCGCAACTCCCGGGCCAGGGCCCAGAGAATCACCGGCGGCTCGACGCCTTCCCCACGCAGCCCTTCGAGCATGCGCAAGGCATGGGCCGCTTCGCCATTGAGCACCGCATCGGTCAGGCCGAAGACATCGAAGCGCGCACTATCGGCCACTGCAGCCTGCACGGTTTCAACGGTGATCTGGCCGCCTTCGGCCATCAGTTTGAGCTTTTCGATTTCCTGGGCGGCGGCCAGCAAGTTGCCCTCGACCCGCGCGGCGATCAGCTCAACAGCGTCCTGGCTGGCGGAAAGCCCGGCTTGGGACAGGCGTTGGCGGATCCAGCTTGGCAACTGGGCGACATCGACAGGCCAGATCTGCACGAACTGGGTTTGCTGTCCTTCGACCAGCGCTTTGCCCCACTTGGTTTTCTGCGCGCTGCCATCGAGCTTCGGCAAGCTGATCAGCAGTATGGTGTCTTCGGCCGGGCGCGAGCAGTACTCGATAAGCGCGGCGGCACCTTTGTCGCCGGGTTTGCCGGAAGGCAGGCGCAGTTCCAGCAGGCGCTTTTCGGCGAACAACGACATGCTGGCACCGGCTTGCAGCAACGTCCCCCAGTCGAAACTGGCGTCGGCGGCAAACACCTGGCGTTCATCGAATCCCTGCTGGCGGGCGGCAGCGCGAATAGTGTCGGCCGCCTCCTGGCACAGCAGCGGGTCATCGCCGCTGATGATATAGACCGGCGCAAGGGTGCCTTGCAGGTGTTTGGCGAGTTGGGCGGGGGCGAGCTTCATAAGAGAGGGCGAACGGGGCGCTCGGGCGCCCCGTAAGTCTTACTGCTGCGGCAGTTCGATAGGCGACTGGCGCGGGGTTTCCGCTTCAGTCTTGCGTGCTGCTTCCAGTGCCGCGGCGTCTGCCTTGGCCTTGGCTTCGGCAGTCTGCTGCAACTGATCCAGTTGGCCAGGGCTCAGTTGTTGCAGACGCAGCAACATGCGTTGAACCAGCTCGCGGCGGGCTTCTGTCCGGGCCGTTGCGGCTTCCTGGTCGGAACCCACCAGGTTGTTGCCGTCGTGCATGTAGATTTTCTGCACTTCAAGCTTGTCGCTCATCAGTGGCAGGTCACCGCGACCACGGATGTCGTAGTTCAATACGGTGGTCACCTGGTACTCGCCAGCACGACCGGCACCGGCGTAGCTGAGGATGCGCTGGGTTTCCTGCTCACTGGTCAGCACCAGTTTGTAAGGTGCGCCGGTGTAGACCTTGACGCCGCTGCCTTCCAGTGCCTGACGCAACTGGGTCACGGTTTCGCCATAGGCGTTACGGGCACTCAGGTCGAGTTCCTTGATTGCCAGTTCGTTGGTGTCGGTGCCTCGCAGCTGGAAACCGCAGGCGCTCAGCAGAACCGCGAGGCCCATCACCAGCAGATTGCGTTTGATCATCTTGTTGCTCCCCTTGAAACCATGTGGGCCGATCGAGCGGCCCGAAAGGTTTTGTCCGGCGCCAGGCTCGCCTGGCGCCTGCTCCAATTAGCTGGCGACGATATTGACCAGTTTCCCGGGCACTACGATCACTTTACGAATGGTCAGACCATCGACGAAACGCAGGACGTTTTCGTTGGCACGGGCGGCGGCTTCGACTTCTTCGCGGCTGGCGCTGGCCGGCATTTCGATGTGACCACGCAGTTTGCCGTTGACCTGAATCACCAACTGCAGGCTGTCCTGTACCAAAGCGCTGTCATCCACCACCGGCCAACCGGCGTCGATCACAGGATCAGCGTGACCCAGTTGATTCCACAGCTCGTGGCTGATGTGCGGCGTGATTGGAGCCAGCAGCAGAATCACGGTTTCCAGGCCTTCGTGAATCAGTGCGCGATCCTGTTCGGTGCCTTGCGCGGCTTTTTCCAGCACGTTCATCAGCGTCATCACCTGAGCGATGGCGGTGTTGAATTTGTGGTTCTGGCCGACGTCCTGGCTGGCCTGCTTGATGGCCAGGTGGATCGAACGACGAACGGCTTTCTGCTCGTCATTCAGGCTGGCGACGTCCAGTTTGCCTGGCAGGCCCTGAGTGACGTGGGCTTGAGCCAGACGCCAGACGCGCTTGAGGAAACGGTGCGAACCTTCGACGCCGGAGTCGGACCATTCCGCGCTCATGTCCGGTGGCGAGGCGAACATCATGAACAGGCGGCAGGTGTCTGCGCCGAACTGGTCGATCATCGACTGTGGGTCGACGCCGTTGTTCTTTGACTTGGCCATCTTCTCGGTGCCGCCGATTTCCACCGGCAAGCCGTCAGCTTTCAGCTTGGCGCTGATAACCTTGGCCTTGCTGTCACGCTCAAGCTCGACGTCCGCCGGGTTGAACCAGGTGTAAGCGCCATTGGCTTCGCGGCGATAGTACGTCTCGGCGATCACCATGCCCTGGGTCAGCAGGTTCTTGAACGGCTCGTTGGAGCTCACCAGGCCTTCGTCGCGCATCAGCTTGTGGAAGAAGCGCGCATAGAGCAGGTGAAGAATCGCGTGTTCGATACCGCCGATGTACTGATCCACCGGCAGCCAGTGGTCGGCCGCCGATTTTTCCACCAGGCCACCTTCAAAGTGCGGCGAGGCGTAACGGGCGTAGTACCACGAGGACTCGACGAAGGTGTCCATGGTGTCGGTTTCACGCTTGGCAGGCTGGCCGCATTTAGGGCAGCTGCACTCGTAGAACTCGGGCATGCGCGCCAGTGGCGAACCGGCGCCGTCGGGTACGACGTCTTCCGGCAGCACGACAGGCAGTTGATCTTCCGGTACCGGCACATCACCGCAAGTGTCGCAGTGGATGATCGGGATCGGGCAGCCCCAGTAACGTTGACGGCTGATGCCCCAGTCGCGCAGGCGGAACTGGGTGCGTGAGGCGCCCAGTTCTTTCTTGATCAGCGCGACTTCGATGGCGTCGAAGGCGCCCGCGAAGTCGAGGCCATCGAACTCGCCGGAATTGATCAGCGTGCCGTACTCGCCGTAGGCGTCTTGCCATGGGGCCGGGTTGCTGTCACCGGAACTGGTGCGCACTACCGATTTAACCGGCAGGTTGTACTTGTGGGCGAATTCGAAATCGCGCTCGTCGTGGGCCGGAACCGCCATCACCGCGCCGTCGCCGTAGTGCATCAGCACATAGTTGGCGACCCATACTGGCAGTTTTTCGCCGGTCAGTGGGTGCTCGACGAACAGGCCGGTCGGCAGGCCTTTTTTCTCCTGGGTGGCGACGTCGGCTTCGGCCACGCTGCCGCCCTTGCATTCAGCGATGAACGCTTGCAGCTCAGGATTGTTCAGTGCGGCCAGGGTAGCCAGGTGGTGTTCGGCAGCGACGGCGACGTAGGTCGCACCCATCAGGGTGTCCGGACGGGTGGTGAAGACTTTCAGCACGCCCGCTTCGCCGATGGAATCGACGTTGTACGGGAACTGCACTTCCATGCCGCGGGACTTGCCGATCCAGTTGCGCTGCATGGTCTTGACCTGTTCAGGCCAGCCAGTCAGCTCGTCGAGGCTCTCCAGCAGCTCATCCGCGTAGGCGGTGATCTTGAAGTAGTACATCGGGATTTCGCGCTTTTCGATCAGCGCGCCGGAACGCCAGCCGCGACCGTCGATCACTTGTTCGTTGGCCAGGACGGTCTGGTCGACCGGGTCCCAGTTCACGGTGCCGCTTTTCTTGTAAATCACGCCTTTTTCGAACAGGCGAGTGAACAGCCATTGTTCCCAGCGGTAGTAATCAGGCTTGCAGGTGGTCACTTCGCGCGACCAGTCCACCGCCAGGCCCAGGCTGCGCAGCTGGGATTTCATGTAGGCGATGTTTTCGTAGGTCCATTTGGCGGGCGCTACGTTGTTCTTCATTGCGGCGTTTTCCGCCGGCATGCCGAAGGCGTCCCAACCCATGGGTTGCAGAACGTTCTTGCCTTGCATGCGCTGGTAGCGGGAGATCACGTCGCCGATGGTGTAGTTGCGCACGTGCCCCATGTGTAGCTTGCCGCTGGGGTAAGGGAACATCGACAGGCAGTAGTAAGTCTCCTTGCCTGGCTGTTCACTGACTTCAAAGGACTTTTGCTCGTCCCAGAACGACTGGGCGGCGGCTTCGATTTCACGGGGCTGATATTGTTCGTGCATGGCTACTTTTGAACTGAATAGGGGTGGCCTAATCCTCTTCAATGCAACGCTGGACGCTGATCTCGCCACATTGGCGTTTTCGATGCCCAGCCGAGCTGGAAGTGGAGTTACAGGAAGCGCCGTAGCATACATGACCGCGCTCTACCGAGGGAAACCCTGATTGTTGCCGCACGTCCTGCAAAAACCGCTGCGAGGGCCGTTGGTCGCGGCGTTCAGCCGGTTTGTTCATGGAAGCTAAGCTCTAACTGGGGAGTAGGTCTTATCTTCCAATGAGGTGAGGGATGGTTGAGTCTCAGCAAAAAGCTACAAAACCGGAGCTGTACGAAAGGCTGATCGATCGGTTGGCCTTGGCCCTGGATGCGGCAAAAACCGCTGGCCGGTTGCGCGACGAACGCCCTCTGGAACTGGAACTGCGCGGCCTGAGCCCCGCAGAGTTTGCACTTGTCAAGGCGTATCTGGATCGCAGCGAGCGTGAGACACACGGATGCTTGTCAGAGGCAATAAAGCAACTCGACGCACCACGTTCGGCCAAGATCATCTGGCTCAAGGACAAGGTTCCCGGCAGAGACGCGGTAAAGGTCCGGTCTTTGCAGTTCAAATAGGGCACAGAGCCGTACTCCATGGTTTTTTGAAGCATAGTCCTCCTGTATTGATTGTCGCATTGCGCGAACCCACTTAGGCTTCGGGCATCTCCGGGAGATGCTCGATGCCTTTTCGTTATTTCGTGAAACAACTTCTTTTGCCACCCGGCATTCTATTGCTGCTGCTTTTGCTCGCCTGGTGGTTGCGCCGCTCAAGGCCAAGGCTTGCCGGTGCGTGCTTTGCTCTGGGGCTGGGTGGCTTCTGGCTGATGAGCCTGCCGGTGGTGGTGCAGTGGAGTGCCGGCCTGCTCGAGCGTGAGCCACCGCTGGCCCGCGATGAATGGGCAATCCTGGGGCAGCGCGCGGACGCGATCGTGGTCCTCGGCTCGGGGCGCGAGCGCGGTGATGCGGCCTGGGGGGCCGACCAGCCCACGGGTATCGGCCTGGAACGCCAGCGCTTTGCCGCGCGGCTGACCAAGGCTTCCGGCTTGCCGGTACTGACCAGCGGCGGCTTGCATTACGGCACTCCGCCCAGCGAGGCGCAGATAATGGCTGACTCCTTGCGTGACGATTTTGGCGTGACCGTGCGCTGGCAGGAAGGGCGCAGCCGCACGACCTGGGAAAATGCGCAGTTCAGCGCCGAGGTGTTGCTGCCACAGGGTATCAAGCGTGTGGTACTCGTGACCCAGGCCTGGCATATGCCACGAGCGGTCTGGAGTTTTCGCAAGGCCGGGTTTGAGGTGGTGCCGGCGCCAGTAGGGTTTCTGGGCGGCGACAATGCGCAGCCACTGGGTGGCTGGATGCCGGAGTTCAAGGCGATCTGGCAGAACGGGCAGTTGATGAACGAGGCGGTGGGGCAGGTCGGTTATTCGCTTTTCTATCGCTAAGCGCTAATCCCTGTGGCGAGAGAGCAAGCTCCCTCGCCACAAATGATTTCAGACGGTCTTGGCCATCCGGCTCGCAATCAGCGCCCAGCCAAACAACAACACGCAGAGAATGAGCAATGGCCACGAACGCCATTCCAGGTACGGCGTGAGGTTGTGCATCGGCACCACTTCGCCATACAGGATGCCGCGTTCGAACTGCGGGATCTGATCGGTAATCTGACCGAACGGGTTGATCAGGCCGGATACGCCGTTGTTGGTGGCGCGGATCATCCAGCGGCCGGCCTCCAGTGCACGCATCTGCGCCATCTGCAGGTGTTGCAGCGGGCCGATGGAGGTGCCGAACCAGGTGTCGTTGCTGATGGTCAGCAACAGGTCGCTGCGGGCGGCAAGGCTGGCGGCGAACTCCGGATAAACCACTTCATAGCAGATGAACGGCGCGATCTGATAACCCTTGGCCTGCAGCAGAGGCTGGTCGGCCGGGCCGCGGGCAAAGTCAGACATCGGCAGGTCGAAGAATGCGATCAGCCCGCGCAGCACATCCTGCAGCGGAACATATTCACCAAACGGCACCAGTTTTTGCTTGAGGTAAGTGCCGTCGCCTTCACCGGTAACGGTGATGCCATTGAAAAAGCGCTTCTCGTGGCGTACCTCCATGCGGACCGGGACACCGGTAATGAACGCCGATTTACGTTCGGCCGCGAAGTTGCCCATCATGTTCAGGTAGCCCTCGGCGGACTCCTTGAGCACCGGAATCGCCGTTTCCGGCCAGATGAGAAGATCGACGCGCCTGGAGCTGAAACTCATGTCGCGGTACAACGCCAGTTGCGCGTTGAGCTGCGCCGGGTCCCACTTCATGCTCTGCTCGATGTTGCCCTGAATGGCGGCGACGCTCAGTGGCGGGCCTGACGGGCTGGTCCAGGCATGATGTTTGAGGGCCATGCCGAGCAGCCATGGACCGACCAGCAGTAATGCACCGGCAGCGATGAAGCCTTTGCGCCCCGTGCGAACCAGGCGCAAGCCGTTGTAGATCAACGCAGCTGTAAGGGCCAGGGTGAAGGAAATCAGCCACATCCCGCCGATGGGAGCAATCCCGGCCAGCGGGCCATCGAGCTGGCTGTAACCGGAATACAGCCAGGGGAAACCTGTCAGGAACCAGCCGCGGAAGGCTTCCTGGCCGACCCACAGCGCCGCGAAGGCTAGGGCGTCGGCCAGCGGCGCTTCATTTCGGCGCAGCCAGCGCGCCCAGATCCAGGCGGGCAGGGCAAAGAACCAGGCAATCGCCGCTGTGAAGAGCAGCATCAGGAAACCGGCCAGCAATACCGACGCGCCGCCGAAGTGGTGAATGCTGTAGTAGATCCAGCTGGTGCCGGCACCGAACAGGCCGAAACCGAAACACCAGCCGCGCCCCAGTGCCTGACGTGGGCTCAGCTCGCGCAGACCCGCATAGAACAGGCCGACGGCGAGCAGTGCCAGTGGCCAGATATCGAACGGCGCCAGGGCCAGTGTGGTGATTGCACCGGCCGCCACGGCCAGCAGGTTACCGGGCCAGCCGGGGCGGGTTGTCCAGCGCATTTCAATCCTTAGCGAGCAATGGGCGTCAGGCGAAGCAAGTGAATCCGACGGCTGTCGGCGTTCAGGATGCGGAAACGGTACGGGCCGATTTCAGTGATTTCGTTACGTTTTGGCAAATGCCCGAACGCGCTCATCACCAGGCCGCCAACGGTGTCGAATTCGTCGTCGGAGAACTCGCTGTCGAAAAACTCGTTGAAGTTCTCGATCGGCGTCAGGGCCTTGATCAGGAAATCACCGCTGGGCAGCGGCTTGATGTAGCTGTCTTCCTCGACGTCGTGTTCGTCTTCGATGTCGCCGACGATTTGCTCCAGCACGTCTTCGATGGTCACCAGGCCTGCCACGCCGCCGTACTCGTCGATGACGATGGCCATGTGGTTGTGGTTGGCGCGAAATTCGCGCAGCAGCACGTTAAGGCGCTTGGACTCCGGCACGAAGGTGGCCGGGCGCAGCAGGTCCTTGATGTTGAAGCTGTCGCCGTTCTCCTTGAGGATCAACGGCAGCAAGTCCTTGGCCAGCAACACGCCCATCACGTCATCGTGGCTTTCGCCGATCACCGGATAGCGGGAGTGGGCCGAGTCGACCACGGCAGGCAGGAACTCGCGGGGTGTCTGGGTCGCCTTGATGCTGACCATTTGCGAGCGCGGGACCATGATGTCCCGGACCTGCAAGTCAGCCACCTGGATGGCGCCTTCGACGATGGCCAGCGCTTCGCTGTCCAGCAGTTTGTTCTGGTGTGCATCGCGCAGCAGCTCCAGCAGCTCCTGGCGGTTTTTCGGCTCGTGGGCAAAAGCCTGGGTGAGCTTACCCAGCCATGACTTCTGCCCGTTGCTCGATCGATCTTCGCTCATAGCGATTACTCTGAATCCTTTGTTGTTTCGGTAGGGGATAAATCGGCTTCGTCGTCCGCGTACGGATCGGGAAAGCCCAGTTCTGCAAGCAACGTTCGTTCCAGTGCTTCCATTTCTTCGGCTTCGTCGTCATCAATATGGTCGTAACCAAGCAGATGCAAGCAGCCGTGAATCACCAGGTGTGCCCAATGGGCCTTGAGTTCCTTGCCTTGCTCGGCGGCTTCACGCTCGACCACGGCCACGCAGATCACCAGATCGCCTAGCAGCGGGATGTCGAGGAACTCATCCGGCACATCGGCCGGGAATGACAAGACGTTAGTTGCGTAATCCTTTTGCCGCCAGGTGTGGTTCAGCTCGCGTCCTTCGGCTTCGTCGACCAGACGAATGGTCATCTCCGAATCGGCGGTGCGCTGACGCAAAGCCAGTTCGCACCACTGGCGGAACTCGGCTTCGCTGGGGGCGCAGGCTTCGGTGGCGATTTGCAGGTCAAGCTCAAGCATCGCGGCGGCTATCCTTGGCGGCGGCATCATCGGCCGCTTTGGTTTCGAAGCGCTCGTAGGCTTCAACGATGCGCTGCACCAGTGGATGGCGCACGACGTCCTTGGGCTGGAAATGGGTGAAACTGATCCCCGGCACATCCTTGAGCACTTCAATAACATGGTGCAGGCCGGACTTGGTGCCGCGTGGCAGGTCGACCTGGGTGATGTCCCCGGTGATGACGGCCGTGGAGCCGAAGCCGATCCGGGTCAGGAACATCTTCATTTGCTCGACCGTGGTGTTCTGGCTTTCGTCGAGAATGATGAAGCTGTTGTTCAGCGTACGGCCGCGCATGTAGGCCAGTGGCGCGACTTCGATCACCTGGCGCTCGATCAACTTGGCGACGTATTCGAAGCCGAGCATTTCGTAGAGCGCGTCGTAGAGCGGACGCAGGTACGGGTCGATTTTTTGCGACAGGTCGCCGGGCAGGAAGCCGAGTTTTTCACCCGCTTCGACCGCGGGACGAACCAGCAGGATGCGGCGAATCTGCTCGCGCTCCAGTGCATCCACCGCGCAGGCCACAGCCAGGTAGGTCTTGCCGGTACCGGCCGGGCCGATGCCGAAGTTGATATCGTTACCGAGGATTTCCTTCACGTAGCGCAGCTGATTCAAGCCACGGGGGCGAATCATGCCTTTCTTGGTGCGAAGGGCCACGGACGGTTCGGCGGGGGAGTGGTTGTCCAGCTGCTCGACGGCCGATTCCTGCAGGAACAGGTGCACCATGTCCGGCGACAGCTCGGTACCCTTGGTTTCCCGGTACAGGCGGCGCAGGAGGTTTTCCGCGGAGGTGGTGTGTTTGGGTTCGCCGATCAGCTCGAACTGATTTCCGCGATTGCGGATCTCGATGGTCAGTCGCTGTTCGATCAAGCGCAAATGCTCGTCGAATTGCCCGCACAGATTGGCGAAGCGACGAGCTTCAAAAGGCTCGAGAATGAAACGATGTGGTTCTATGGGTGCGTTCAAGGTCGTATTTAGCCGCCCTGGGGCAATAGTGATGAATCAAGGATAGCGCCAGTGGCGTGGGTACGAAAGCTCTTATGCAGACCAAGTTAATTCACTGGCCTGGCGCTGTCCCTGTGGGAGCGGGCTTGCTCGCGAAGAGGGTGTGTCAGTCGACAATAATGTAGCTGACAGACCGCATTCGCGAGCAAGCCCGCTCCCACAGGGATCTTCGGTGTTACTGGACCAGCGAACCCCGCAGCGAGTGCGGCTGCGCGGCATCGATGTGCACGTCCGCGAACTGGCCGATCAGGGTCGGATTGTCACAGCGGAAGTTGACGATACGGTTATTCTCGGTCCGGCCTTGCAGCTCGCCCGGGTCCTTTTTCGAGTAATCGGTCACCAGGATCCGCTGGATCGAGCCGACCATTTGTCGGCTGATCTCGAAACCTTGCTGGTTCAAGCGATGCTGCAGGGCATTCAGGCGTTCTTTTTTCAGCTCTTCCGGGGTGTCATCGGCCAGGTCGGCGGCTGGTGTGCCCGGGCGCTGGCTGTAGACGAACGAGTAGGAAAAGTCGAAGCCGACGTCGGCAATCAGCTTCATGGTTTGTTCGAAGTCTTTTTCGGTCTCGCCCGGAAAGCCGACGATGAAGTCCGAGCTGATGCAGATCCCCGGCACGGCGGCCCGCAGCTTGCGCAGTTTGGATTTGTATTCCAGCGCGGTGTGGTTGCGCTTCATCGCGGCAAGGATGCGGTCCGAGCCCGATTGCACCGGCAAGTGCAGGTGCTTGACCAGCTCCGGCACGTCGGCGTGGGCCTGGATCAGGCTGTCGGAGAACTCCAGTGGGTGCGACGTGGTGTAACGGATGCGGTCGATGCCGTCGACCGCGGCGACCACGCGGATCAGCTCGGCCAGATCCGCCAGGCGCCCGTCATGGGTGAGGCCACGATAGCCGTTGACGTTTTGCCCCAGCAGCGTCACTTCGCGCACACCGTTTTCGGCCAGGTGAATGATCTCGGCAAGCACGTCGTCGAACGGCCGGCTGACCTCTTCGCCACGGGTGTAGGGCACCACGCAGAACGTGCAGTATTTGCTGCAACCTTCCATCACCGACACGTAAGCGCTCGGGCCGTCGATGCGGGGCTCGGGCAAATGGTCGAATTTTTCGATTTCCGGGAACGAGACGTCGACTTGCGGCAGTTTGCTGGTGCGCGCGGCGTCGATCATTTCCGGCAGGCGGTGCAGGGTCTGCGGGCCGAAGACCACGTCGACATAGGGGGCGCGATCACGGATGGCTGCGCCCTCCTGGCTGGCCACGCAACCGCCGACGGCGATCACCATGTCCGGGTTGGCCAGCTTCAGTTCGCGCCAGCGGCCGAGCTGGGAATAGACGCGATCCTGGGCACGTTCGCGGATCGAGCAGGTGTTGAGCAGGATCACGTCGGCGTCTTCAGCGCGGGCGGTGACTTCCAGGGCCTGATGTTCGCCCAGCAGATCGACCATGCGCGAGCTGTCGTACTCGTTCATCTGGCAACCGTGGGTTTCGATGTAAAGCTTCTTGGCCATGGAAAGAGTCATCACGTGATTCAAAGAACCGCGCATTATAGGGAACATGTACCCAGGTTCCTACCGCTGCGCGTCCGATGGCTATGCTATAGTTCGCGCCCTCATTTTTATCCCCCGATGTATTTCGCCTGCCATGACCAAACGTGAAGCTCCAATCTACAAGGTGATTTTCCTCAACCAGGGCCAGGTGTTCGAAATGTACGCCAAGCAGATCTATCAAAGTGATCTGTGGGGCTTTCTGGAAGTGGAAGAGTTCGTCTTTGGCGAGCGCACGCAAGTGGTCGTCGATCCAAGCGAAGAAAAGCTCAAGGCCCAGTTCGAAGGCGTGGTGCGCAGTTTTGTGCCGATGCATTCGATCGTGCGTATCGACGAAGTCGAGCGTATGGGAACACCGAAAATCAGCGAAGCCCGTGGCGCGGTCGGCAATGTGATGCCGTTTCCGATGCCGATGCCTGAGAAGTAAGCGGTTTGCCTGATGGCTGAAGGGGCTTGTTGTGGCGAGGGAGCTTGCTCCCGCTCGGCTGCGAAGCAGTCGCAAGACCGAAACGCGCGGTGTGCCAGGCAGAGTGTGATTGCAGGATTTAGGGCCGCTTCGCGCCCCAGCGGGAGCAAGCTCCCTCGCCACAACAAGCCACCCCGCAGTCAGAAGTGCTCAGGGCAGTGGCGCGAAAGGCGTACGCCCGTCAGCGCTCTGCAATTCCATCAAATATTTACGGAAGATTTGCCCGAGCACCTGGGTAGCAAGCTCCAGTTCTTCGCGGGGCATCTTTTCGGTGACTTCGTCGGCGGTGTCCAGTGCGTCTTCGGCGCCGTTGACCGCCGCCATCTTCAGCAGGATGTACGCCTGAACGTTATTGGCCGGCACGCCTTCGCCGTGGAAGAACATGGTGCCGAGTTTGAATTGCGCCTGGGCGTGGCCTTGCAGCGAGGCTTTTTCGAAATAGCTCAGGGCTTGATTGAGGTCGCGTGGGGCGTTTTTGCCTTCGTAGTAGAACTCACCCAGCTCGTATTGCGCTTGCGCATCCCCTTCTTCCGACGCTTTCTGGCAGGCGGTGAGTGCCTGTTCCAGGTCTTGCGGTTGGGTATTGAGGGTGCAGCGACCCATCGCTGGGATTAACAACGAGTTGCCGCCTGCTTGTGCGTGCGCGAGCAGGGGCTGAAGAAGCAACAGGCAGCCCAGTGCAAGGGTGCGGCCGGTGCGGTTCATGGGAATCGACTTACCTCTGAAGGGCGCGCGGACCCATCGAGGGATCCAATAAGCGCGCATTATGAAATAAGCAGGGGCAACCTTACAAAGTCTTTACTCGTTTTTCTGCTGCGCGGGAAATTTATCGCCCACTTTGCGGGGGATTATTAGCAGATGAGTGGGAAAAATCGTGGGGTTGCAGGCGAAAGCTGACGCTGGCAAGGGCCAACGTCAGCATTTGAGCATTACTTCAAGGCAGCGAAGGCGCGCTCGGCGGCGTCCAGGGTCAGCTTCAGTTCAGCTTCGCCGTGGGCGATCGAAGTGAAACCAGCTTCGAATGCGCTCGGTGCCAGATACACGCCACCTTCGAGCATCAGGTGGAAGAAACGGCCGAACAGGGCTGCGTCGCTGGCCATCACGTCATCGAAAGTAACGATGTCGTCGGCACCGCTGAAGTACAGGCCGAACATGCCGCCGGCCTGGGTGGTCACGAACGGAATGCCGGCCGCATCGGCGCGCTGTTGCAGGCCGTCGAGCAGGCGAGTGGTGTAGTCGGTCAGCTCGGCGTGGAAGCCCGGACGGCTGATCAGGCGCAGGGTGGTCAGGCCAGCGGCCATCGCCAGCGGGTTACCGGACAGCGTACCTGCCTGGTAGACCGGACCCAGCGGGGCGATGCGCTGCATGATTTCACGCTTGCCGCCGAAGCAGCCGACCGGCATGCCGCCACCGATGATCTTGCCGAAGGTGGTCAGGTCCGGCGTCACGCCGTAGTACGCCTGGGCGCCGCCGAGGGCGACACGGAAGCCGGTCATCACTTCGTCGAAAATCAGCACCACGCCGTGCTTGTCGCACAGGGTCCGCAGACCTTCGAGGAAACCCGGTGCCGGCGGCACGCAGTTCATGTTGCCGGCCACTGGCTCGACGATGATGCAGGCCACGTCCTGGCCGACTTCGGCGAGCATGGTTTCTACCGCGTCGATGTCGTTGAACGGCAGGGTCAGAGTGTGTTTGGCGAATGCCGCCGGTACACCGGCCGAACTCGGTACGCCCTGGGTCAGTGCGCCGGAACCGGCCTTGACCAGCAGGCTGTCGGAGTGACCGTGGTAGCAGCCTTCGAACTTGATGATGCTGTCGCGGCCGGTGAAGCCACGGGCCAGGCGGATAGCGCTCATGGTCGCTTCGGTGCCGGAGCTGACCATGCGCACCATTTCCATCGACGGCACCAGCGAGCAGACCAGATCGGCCATCTGGGTTTCCATCTCTGTCGGGGCGCCGTAGGACAGGCCGTGCTCAAGCTGCTTGCGCACCGCGTCCAGTACGTCTGGATGGCTGTGGCCGAGGATCATCGGGCCCCAGGAACCGACGTAATCCACATAACGCTTGTCGTCCTCGTCGGTGACGTAGGCGCCTTCGGCGTGCTTGAAGAACAACGGCGTGCCGCCGACGCTCTTGAACGCGCGAACCGGCGAGTTCACGCCACCGGGAATGTGTTTCTGGGCATTGGCAAACAGCGTTTCGGAACGAGACATGATCGGGCTCTCAAATCAGATTTAAAGCTTAAATAGAAAACAATTCGTTGAAGGCGCGGGCGCGGCGGGTCACCTCAGCCGTGCTCTCGGCACCGAACAGGCCATGCACCACCGCCAGCAGATCGACGCCATGGGCCACCAGTGGGGCGGCGTTATCCAGGGTGATGCCGCCGATCGCACAGATCGGCAGGTGCAATTGCTTGCGTGCCTGGTCGAGCAGGTCGAGGCTGCAGGTCGGGGCGCCGGGCTTGGTGTTCGAATTGAAGAAGCGGCCGAAGGCGACGTAGCTGGCACCTTCCTTGGCGGCCTGTTCGGCCAGTTCGAGCTGCGCGTGGCAGGTCGAACCGATGATCGCCTGACGCCCGAGCAGTGCACGGGCCGGAGTCAGCGGGCCGTCGGTCTGGCCCAGGTGCACGCCCACGTTCAGGCGTGCCGCCAATTCGGCGTCGTCGTTGATGATCAACTGCGTCTTGTAACGTTCGCACAGCCCGCGCAAGGCTTCGGCCTCACGCAGGCGGCGGGCCTCGTCACTGCTCTTGTCGCGGTATTGCAGCAAGGTGACGCCGCCTTCCAGCGCCGCCTCCACGTACTTGAGCAACTTACCCTCCAGCAAATGGCTGTCGGTAATGGCGTACAGGCCACGTAGTTTCATCGGACAAGCCTCACCGCATTACAAATAGAAGTTACGAACAGAAATCCAGTGGCAAACGGCGCGGTACAAACTGGCCTTTGCCCAGCTGCTCGGCATCACGCAGGGTGCGCCATGTGTAGTTAAGCGCGGTCTGTACGGCACTGGCGAGATTTTCGCCCTGGGCCAGACGACCGGCCAGCGCACTGGCCAGGGTGCAGCCGGAACCGTGATAGCTGCCCGGCAAGCGCTGGCAGGTAAAGGTTTCGCGCAAGCCGTCGCGGCTGTACAGGCGATTGTGGATTTCGGTTTCGTCGCCATGGCCGCCGGTGATCAGCAGGTGTTTGACGAACGGCAAGAGTTTTTCAGCGCACTCGTCCGCGGTGCCTTCGGGCAGTTCGGCGAGGATGCGGGCTTCGGGAAGGTTGGGGGTCGCAATGATCGACAAGGGCAGCAGGCGTTCGCGCATGGCGTAGCCGACCTCGTCCTTGCCCAGGCGTCCGCCGCCGCCGGCGCGCAGCACCGGGTCGCAGACCACCGGCAAATGCGGGTGCGCCGAAAGCAGTTCGACCACGGTGTCGACCATTTCCAGGGAACCGAGCATGCCCAGTTTGACGGCGGCGACTTCGGAGTCGTTGAGCACGGCATTGGCCTGGGCCAGTACCCACTCACGGTCGAGGACGCGGAAGTCAGTGACATTGACAGTGTCTTGCACGGTCAGGGCGGTGACGGCCGGAGCCGCATGGCAACCCTGAGCGAGCAGGGCTTCGATATCTGCCTGCAAGCCGGCGCCACCACTTGGGTCGTGGCCGGAGAGACAGAGGACAACGGGGCGAGAGCTGTAGATATTCATGGTGCGCGAGCTTACCACCAAACAACGTTTTTCGGGTGTAGCGACAACCAGCCTGACTGTTGCATTGTGGCGAGGGAGCTTGTCGGATCGCCGCACCGTCCCGTTGGGTCGCGAAGCGGCCCCAACAAACTGTCAGGTTCATCAGTCGGCTGGATTTACGACTGCTTCGCACTCGAGCGGGAGCAAGCTCCCTCGCCACGGTGACTCATCAACCACAAAACGCCTTCTGGTAGTCGCTCTGAGACGCCCGTCCTAGAGCCTTTTTAGGAAAAATTTCAATGGTGTTTAATGGCTATCAACGGCTATGCTAGAGTGGATCCAAACCAATAACAGGTAATACCGGTTTTACGTCTGCTCAAAAGGAATGGGGGGCTTCCTGACAGAACCGGACAGGCCACGCTGGGGCTTCAATGCACTATTTGCTGATGTTGCTGTTGTGTTTGCCCCTCCTGGCAAACGCCGTCGAGTTCGATGAGTCCACTCAAAGCCTCCCCTTGGGCCGTACCCTGCAGGTCTATGAGGACGCAGGTGGTCAGGCGACCATCGCGGATATCCGTGCGCAAGCGGCGGCCGGCAACTTCAAACCGCACCACAAAGACACGCTCAACGCCGGGTACTCGCGTTCAGTGTTCTGGCTGAAAATCGACCTGCATTACCGTCCGGTCAATCCGGCGGCGCAACGGACCTGGCTGCTGGAACTGGCCTATCCGCCCCTCGATCATCTCGATCTCTATTTGCCCGATGCGGCCGGCAACTATCAGTTGGTCAGGCAGACCGGCGATGCATTGCCGTTCGCCAGCCGCGAGATTCGTCAGAACAGCTATTTGTTCGACCTGGCGTTCAAACCTGACCAGGCCGAAACCGTATTCTTGCGATTGCAAAGCGAAGGCTCGATCCAGGCGCCGGTGACCTTGTGGTCGAGCACCGCCTTCCTCGAAGAGCAGCCCTTGCGCCTTTACGTACTGGGATTGATCTACGGCGTGCTGTTGGGGATGCTGGTCTACAACCTGTTCATCTACCTCAGCGTGCGCGACACCAGTTACCTCTACTACATCTTCTATATCGCCTCGTTCGGCTTGTATCAGCTGTCGGTAAACGGTGCGGCCGTGCAGTATTTCTGGCCGGACAGTCCGTGGTGGGCTAATGCTGCGACGCCGTTTTTCATCGGCTGTGCGGGGCTGTTCGGCAGTCAGTTCGCCCGCAGTTTCTTGCAGATTTCTACCCACAGTCGCTGGCTCGACCGCTTGTTGCTGACGCTGGTTGCCTTTAGTGCGCTGGTGGTCGGCCTGTCATTGATGACCAGCTACGCCCTGGCCTTGCGCCTGGCCACGGCCCTGGCGCTGGCATTCACTGTGGTGATTTTTGCCGCCGGGATCTTTGCCTGGCTGCGGGGCCTGCGCGTGGCGCGGTATTTCATCATTGCCTGGTCGGCGTTTTTGCTCGGCGGCATCGTCAATACGCTGATGGTGCTGGGCTACCTGCCGAACGTGTTCCTGACCATGTATTCCAGCCAGATTGGCTCGGCCATCGAAGTGGCGTTGCTATCCCTGGCGCTGGCCGACCGCATCAACGATATGCGCGAGCAGCAGGCACAAACCCTGTTCGATGCCAGCCAGAAACTTGAAGTCCTCAACCAGCAACTGGCTCGCAGCAACAAGCTCAAGGACGAGTTCCTTGCCACCCTGACCCACGAACTGCGCACGCCCATGAACGGTGTGATCGGTTCGCTGGAACTGATGCAGACGGTCGAAATGGACCCGGAGCTCGAGCAGTATCAGCAGACAGCTTCGGGATCGGCACGGGACATGATGCGCATGGTCAACGGCATCCTGACCCTCACCGAATTGCAGGCCGGCAAGCTCAAGGCCTCGGCCGACACCTTCAGCTTGCGTGGCCTGGTCGAGGCACTGCGCACGCAGTTCGAGGGCAACGCATCGAGCAAGTCGCTGGACTTCAAGGTCGATGTCGCGCCAGGTGTGCCGGATCGTTTGCACGGCGACAACGTCAAGATCGCGCAGTGCCTGGAATGCCTGCTGGATAACGCCATCAAGTTCACCCGGATCGGTGGCCTGGCCTTGCGGGTGACCGGCAAGGCCATTGAGCCCGACCGGCTGGCGTTGACCTTTGCGGTGATCGACACGGGCATTGGTTTCACCGATTTGGGGGAGGCCACGATGTATCAACGGTTCTTCCAGCTCGATGGCTCGATGACCCGTGAATACGGTGGCCTGGGTGTTGGTCTGGCGATTTGCCGACAGTTGATCGAGTTGCTGGGTGGACGCCTGACGCATCGCACCGAGCCAGGACGCGGCAGCCGGTTTCAGCTGGATGTGGAAGTTGGGCTGGCGGTGGCCGAACGTCCGGTGACGCCGTTGATGACCGGGGATTTTCCGCGCCTGCGCTTGCCTCAGGATTGTGCTGTGCTGTTGGTGGATGACAACAGCATCAGCCAGTTGGTGATGCGCGGTATGTTACTCAAGCTGGGGTTCCGCGTGCGTACGGCCGATAGCGCCTACGTTGCGCTCGATCTCTTGCAGCGCGAAGTGTTTGACGCAGTGCTGGTCGATTGTCAGTTGCCGCTGCAGGGCGATGAGTCGGTGTGCTGCCAGATCCGCGCGTTGCCGGGTTATACCGAACTGCCGCTGTTCATGATCGCCCTGGGCGGTGACCGTGAGCGTTGCTCGATCGGCGCGGTGATTGATCACTTGAGCAAACCGGTGAAATTCGAAGACTTGCAGGCCGCGCTCTACCGCCGTGTGCTCTGCTCGCAATAGGGCGAAAGCGCCGACAGTTAGGCGTATATGACACTTTTTTCATCCGGGGGGCGGTGCTTAACTGAAGTCCCTTGGCCGACCAAAGGAGCCCTGTCATGAACCTGCATCAGTTCGCCGAAACCCACGAAGTCACCAACCAGCCACCGTCACTGGACGGCGCCAACCTGTACCGCATCGACTTGCCGTTGCAGGAATGGTCGCGGCGGTTCGGGGCCGGTTGGGCCGAATCGCGGATCGACGCCTACGGCGCGCTGGCCGGTGGCCCGTTGATGGAAGCCGGGTTCCTCGCCAATCAGAACAAGCCGGTGTTCAACAGCCATGACCGGTTCGGTCATCGCATCGACCTGGTGGAATTTCATCCGGCCTATCACCAATTGATGCGCACGGCGGTCGAGCACGGCTTGACCTCGTTGCCTTGGGCGCACCCGCAGGACGGCGCCCATGTCGCCCGCGCCAGCATGTCGTATCTGCACAGCCAGGCCGAAGCCGGCAGTGGCTGCCCGCTGACCATGACCTTCGCCAGCGTTCCGGCCATGCGCCTGCAACCGGACCTGGCGGAAAAGTGGCTGCCGAAAATCCTCGCCACCGAATACGACTCGCGCAATGTCGGCATGGCTCACAAGGCCGGAGTCACCATCGGCATGGCCATGACCGAAAAGCAGGGCGGCACCGACGTGCGGGCCAATACCACCAAGGCGTATCCGGTCGGTGCCAGCGGTCCGGGCCAGGCTTATGAACTGGTCGGGCACAAGTGGTTTTGCTCGGCGCCGATGTGCGACGCCTTCCTGACACTGGCGCAGACCGACAAGGGCCTGACCTGTTTCCTGCTGCCGCGCCATCGTCCGGACGACACGCGCAATCAGTTCTACATCCAGCGCTTGAAGAACAAGCTCGGCAATTGCTCCAACGCCTCCAGCGAAGTGGAGTTTCGTGGCGCACTGGCGTGGATGATCGGTGAAGAGGGCCGTGGCGTTCCGACGATCATCGAGATGGTCGCCATGACCCGTTTCGATTGCATGGTCGGTTCCAGTTCGCTGATGCGTCAGGCGCTGACCCAGGCCAGCCATCACTGTGCTCACCGTTCGGTTGGCGGCAAACTGCTCAGCGAACAGCCGTTGATGCAGAACGTGCTGGCGGATCTGGCGCTGGAAAGCGAAGCAGCCCTTGCCTTGAGCCTGCGCATGGGGCGGGCGCTGGATCATCTGGACGATTCGCAGGAAGCCAAATTCGCCCGGTTGGTGACGGCGGTGGGCAAGTACTGGATCTGCAAGCGGGCGCCGGCCATGATCAACGAAGCGGCCGAATGCATGGGCGGCGCGGGTTATGTCGAAGAAAGCATCCTGCCGCGGCTTTATCGCGAGGCGCCGGTGAATTCGACGTGGGAAGGTTCCGGCAACGTGCAGTGCCTCGACGTGCTGCGTGCCCTGTCGAAAGAGCCGGGTGTGCTCGATGCGCTGTTCAGCGAGTTGGGCGATGGCCATGGCGACAAGCGCCTGGCGGCGCACATCAGCCAGTTGCAGGCGGCCTTCAAGGACACCAGCGACATTCAGTACCGTGCCCGGCAGTTGACCGAGGACATCGCGCTGGGCCTGCAGGCCAAGCTGTTGCTGGAAGCCGGGAATGCGCTGGTCAGTGATGCCTTCATCGCCAGCCGTCTGGAGGGTGGCGGCCGAGTGTACGGCGCATTGCCTCGCGGCCTGGACGTGGAAGCCATTGTCGCCCGCTCGACCCCGCAAGCACTGTAAAGAACCTGTAGGAGCGAGCCTGCTCGCGATGACGGAGTAACATTCAACATTTGTGTTGGCTGATACACCGCTATCGCGAGCAGGCTCGCTCCCACAGTTGTTCTGTGTATACCGCAATGATGTATTGCCAACACACTACTGTTCCCGTGAAGCGACGATGCAGGCAAGATGAAGGTCTGCAAGTCAGAACACAGGATGCTGATCGTGACCGAAGCTTTTATTGTCGTTCAAACCGCCGAGCAAGCCGTGGATCGGCTTGCACTCTTGCACAATCGTGCAACCACCGCGCTGAGCCAGGCGCTCAAGCGCTACCTCAAGAATCGCGTCGAACCCGATGCCGAACAGCGCTCGATGTTCCGCTATCCCGAATTGCGCCTGACCTACCTCTGTCAGGGCGAAGTCCCGCAGACCACTCGTGCCTACGCCAAGGTCCAGCTGCCGGGCACCTACAGCGTCACCGTCACCCATCCGTCGGCGTTCCGTAAATACCTGCTGGAACAGCTCGTTCCGTTGATGCACGACTTCACCGTGACCGTGGAAGTCGGTGTCAGCCAGCAGAACATTCCGTATCCGTATGTGGTCGAGCAGGGCGATGAGCTGGCGGGTTCCGGCGTCACCGCCGCCGTGCTGGCGCGGGTGTTCCCGAGTACCGACCTGTCGGCGGCGACCGACGGCATTGCCGACGGTTTGTACGATTGGGAAAACACTGATCCGCTGCCCCTGGCCCTGTTCGATGCCGCACGGGTGGATTTCTCCCTGCGCCGACTGGTGCATTACACCGGCAGCGACTGGCGGCATGTGCAGCCTTGGATTCTGCTGACCAACTATCACCGCTACGTCGACCAGTTCATCGTCCATGGTCTGGAACAATTGCGTAGCGATCCGCGTTTTGTGCGCATGGTCCTGCCGGGCAACGTGATCATCGAAAAGAGCATGGATCACGGTGAAGCCTCGGCGATTGCCGCCGGGGTGGTCTGGCACCGCTACCAGATGCCGGCCTATCACCTGATCGCCAGTGATGGCCACGGCGTGACCCTGGTCAACATCGGTGTCGGCCCGTCCAACGCCAAGAACATCACCGACCACCTCGCCGTGCTGCGCCCGCATTGCTGGCTGATGATCGGTCACTGCGGCGGCCTGCGTCAGTCGCAGACCATTGGCGACTACGTGCTGGCCCACGCCTACATGCGTCGCGACGGGATTCTCGACCGGGTGGTGCCGCCGAACATTCCGATTCCGGCGTTGGCCGAAGTGCAGCTTGCGCTTCAGCAAGCTGCGGCCAACGTCACCGGCGAGAAAGGTGACGAACTGAAGAAACGCCTGCGTACCGGCACCGTGCTGACCTACGACGACCGTAACTGGGAGCTGCGCTGGGCGCAGGAGCGGCCGCTGATCAACCTGTCCCGCGCCGTGGCGGTGGACATGGAAAGCGGCACCATCGCCGCCCAGGGTTATCGCTTGCGGGTGCCGTACGGCACGTTGCTGTGCGTATCGGACAAGCCATTGCACAGCGAAATCAAGTTGCCGGGCTCGGCCAACGCCTTCTATGAGCGCGCGGTCAGCCAGCACTTGAAGATCGGTATCGAGGCGGTGGATCTGTTGCGCACCGAACTCAACTCGCTGCACTCGCGCAAACTGCGCAGCTTCGACGAGCCGCCGTTCCGCTAACGGTTGTCATGGTCATTTGGCGGTCAGGGCACTAGCATTAGCAGCCCTGATCGCTAGATGCTCACGTCGCCATGTCCCGTCCTCAACGCCCCGTTTCCCGCCGCCCTGGCGCGAAACCCTCTCCTGCAGCCCCGCGTCGTGTCGCCAAGGCGCCGCCGGCCGAGCCGAAACTGATCCTGTTCAACAAACCCTTCGATGTGCTGACGCAATTCAGCGACGGGGAAGGGCGGGCAACGCTCAAGGATTACATCGATGTACCGGGAATCTATCCGGCCGGTCGGCTGGACCGCGACAGCGAAGGCTTGTTGCTGCTGACCAACGACGGCCAGCTTCAGGCGCGGATAGCCGACCCGAAACACAAGCTGGCCAAGACCTATTGGGTGCAGGTCGAGGGCGAGCCGGACGCCGAGCAATTGCAGCGCTTGCGTGATGGAGTCGAATTGAATGACGGCATGACCTTGCCCGCCGAGGCGCGGCAACTGGACGAGCCTGAGCTGTGGCCACGCAATCCGCCGGTGCGCTTTCGTAAAAGCGTGCCGACCAGTTGGCTGGAGTTGGTGATTCGCGAAGGGCGCAACCGGCAGGTGCGGCGCATGACCGCGGCGGTCGGGTTGCCGACATTGCGCCTGGTGCGAGTCAGAATCGGTGACTGGACGATCGAAGGGCTCGATCAGGGACAGTGGAAAGAAGTGCCGGCGCGCTTATAAGGCGCCGGATTCGATCAGGCCGATCACCACGCTCTTGATGATGAACGCCGCCACGCCCAGGCCCAGCACGAAGAACAGAATGAACGAGCCAAAGCGCCCGGCCTTGGACTTCTTCGCCAGATCCCAGACGATGAAACCCATGAAAATGATCAGGATGCTGACCAGTCCGGTCATCATCCATTCTTCGAAAACGGCAGGATCCATCGAACATCTCCAGCGCGGGCGTGGCTAAAAGGGCGCGGGGAGTATACGCCTCACTGGCTTCGCGCTGTATTGACCTGCGTCGGTGTGTCGCACCTGTGGCGAGGGGGCTTGCCCCCGTTGGGGTGCGCAGCAGCCCTAAAATCTGCAAGCAGGTTACACCTGACACGCCGCATTTGCTGAGTTTGCGACTGCTGCGCAGCCGAACGGGGCGGTGCGGCGTCCCGACGAGCCCCCTCGCCACAATCAGCTACGCAGATGAGTCAAAGGCAGTTCGGTGCTATTCAACACCTGATTCAGCACAAAACTCGAACGCACACTGGTCACGCCTTCAATCCGCGTCAGATGCCCCAGCAGCAGTTTCTGGTAGTGATCCATGTCCGGCACCACGACCTTGAGTTGATAGTCGGCATCCATCCCGGTCACCAGGCTGCATTCGAGCACTTGGGGCAGGGTACGGATGGCCGCTTCGAAATTCTCGAAACGCTCCGGCGTGTGACGGTCCATGCCGATCAGCACGTAAGCGGTCAGGCTCAGGCCGAGCATCTTGCGGTCGAGCAGGGCAACCTGGCGGGAAATGTAGCCGTCGTCTTCCAATTGCTTGACCCGCCGCGAGCACGGTGAAGGGGACAGGCCGATGCGCTCGGCCAGCTCCTGGTTGGAGATGCGTGCGTCGCGCTGCAATTCCGCCAGAATACTCAGGTCATAACGGTCGAGCTTGCTCATCAAACGGTCCTTTGTCGTAACTATTGCGTAGGATTATGTATCAGGGGTTAAAAATTGCGCAAGTGATGTTTAATTAAGCAATATTAGCAATCCTCTGCCGGGGCTCCCAGCCTATTCTTATCACCAGAATCACTGCTCGGACAAACAGTCCAGTGCGGCTCGCCGAATCAGGCCCGCCGCGGTCGCCACCCCCACCGGGGATGTGCCGGCCCCCGAGCTACACACTGTCCAGAAGACGGCGTGAGGTGAGCCGACGCCACAAGTGTCGAGCCAGGACGAAGTTCTCTAAGGGGAGGCCGACGGGTCTCCCCTTTTTCTTGTGCGGAATTTGCCCCCCGCCCCTCAATAAATAAGTTGCGTGACTGATAACCTGTTGCAGAACCGGCCACTGCTTTCCCAGTCTTATGTACAGGCCCTAACCCGCAATGAGGAAAAGCATGAAGTCGCGCATCTGGCGTTTGGCCGGCGTTGGTTTGCTGTGTGTCAGTGTCACCGCGCAAACGATGGCCGATGAGCCGCAAAACCGTGGCCATGATGACTGGGACCACGGCCAGGGTGGGCATCAGGGCGATAACCAGGGCCATGGTGGCAGCAACCAGCCACACCCGCAAAACGGCCAGCAACAGAATCAGCCCCGTGCGCAGAACAACGACAACCGCCAGAACGAGCACAACGGCCAGAATCAGCATCAGAACAATGGCCAGTGGCAGAACCGTCCTGCGCCGGATTTCAACAGCCGGGTTCGCTCGCCGCCACCTCCGCCGCAGTTGCCGGCCACTGACATGCCAATCCAACCCCGGCCCGACACCGTGCGCCAGACTCAGCAGCCGCAGCGCGGTTACTACCAGGGCCAGCCGCGTCGCAACGATTACAACCAGCGCTGGAATGGCTACACAGTCGCACCGTCCTATGACAATCACATGCAGGGGCGCCCGAGTGGATACGGTAACAGCTGGGGGCCAGGCCCCAGGTATCGCCCCGGCCAAGTGATCGACCGCTTCCCCGAACGCAACTTCCGCGTGCCTTACCGTGGCATGGATTACTACTATTCCGGCGGTTACTGGTATCGCCCGCTCGGTCCGCGCTATGAAGTGGTGGAGCCACCGCGCGGAATTCGCGTCAGATACCTGCCTGATTACGCACAGCAAGTGTGGATCGGCGGGGCGCTGCTGTTTCTGGCGGCCGGTTCGTATTACGCCTATCAGGAAAGCACTCAGGACTACGTTGTGGTCGAGCCGCCGGTTGGTCAACCGCAGTCGCAACCACCAGCCGCCAGCAATGGTTATGACGTGGAGGCGTATCCGGCCAACGATCAGTCGCCGGAGCAGGTCAGTCGGGATGGTTACGAGTGTTATCAATACGCGGTGCAGCAGAGTGGTTTCGATCCACGAACCGCCACCTACCAGCTAGACCCGTCGGTGGTGCAAGCCTACCGACAGGCCCAGGGCAACTGCCTGAGCAGTCGCGGTTATCAGGTGACTTACTGACCCCGGGCGGCTTTCACCACTTCCCGCGGGTCGGCGTGCACCAGCACTTCGGCGCGCGGGTAGGCGCTGTGAATGGCGGCGGCAGCCTGATCGCTGATGCCGTGGGCGACTGACAGTGTCAGTTCCCCCGGCAACTCCAGATGCAACTGCACAAACCACTGGTTGCCGGAGATCCGCGTACGCAAGTCATGGGCACCCAACACGCCGGGTACGCTGCACGCCAGCTCCAGCATGTGCTGGCTGACCTCCGGTGGCAGTTCTTCATCCATCAACACTGCAAAACTCTCTCGGGCGATCTGCACCGCGCTCCAAAAGATATAAGCGGCGATGCCCAGACCAAACCAGGCGTCGACCTGATCCCAGCCAAATCCGGCCAGTATCAGCGCCAGCAGAATGCTGCCGTTGAGCAACATGTCCGAACGGTAATGCAGCGAGTCGGCACGCACGGCGTTGGAGCCCGTGGCCTTGATCACCCGATGTTGCAGCATCAGCAAGGCCAGGGTCAGGACGAGCGAGAACACAATCACACCGATGCTGATCCACGGCGCGCCGACCGGTTCGGGATGTTTCAGCCGATCAAAGGCCTGCAACGCAATCAGCACCGCACTGCCGCCAATGAACAACGCCTGGGCCATACCCGCCAACGACTCGGCCTTGCCGTGTCCGTAGCGATGATCATTGTCGGCGGGGCGCAGGGCGTAATGCACCGCCAGCAGGTTGAGCAGTGACGTGACACCGTCGAGTGTCGAGTCGGTGAGCCCGGCGAGCATGCTCACCGAGCCGCTCAGCCACCAGGCGATGGCTTTGGCGACGATCAGGATGCACGCCACCGCCACCGAGGCACGGGTCGCCAGCCGCAGCAGGCGGGCGTGTTCGGAGCTGGAGGTCATAGAGGCCATCGTTCCTTGGAGAGTCCTTTCGCGTGTAGGGATTACGCGGCTGGTTGCAGGCCGAACATCGCCAGTTGCTGGGCGCTGCCTTTGCTCTGGATCAGGCGTGGATCGTCCAGCGGGAAGCTGCGGCCCAGCTCGCTTTCCAGAATAGTCTGCAACTTGCGGTTATCGACCTTGCCGTCGGGACCGATGGCGTCCTTGAGTTTTTGCGGGTCGACTTGGGCGGTCTTGCCCGGCTCGAAGTAAATCGCGCCAGTGGCGAAGTCCACAGCAAACGCGATCAGGCCGGGGATGATGTAGAACAGCAGGCCCACGGCGTCGAGCGCGGCGATGGCCGGGTCGATCTTGCCTTCGATCTGGCCACGTCGATCCGGGTAGAAAATCGACCCGCAGGCGGTCACTTGAGTCAGCAAGGTTGCGACCAGAACACCGCCAATCAGGCGAAAGGGAGCACGCATATGAAATCTCCTGAGTAGAACGCCAATAACGTTACTGGTTAGAGCCCAGACTACGCCAAACAGTTCGCCGTTATACTCGGCCCGGCAGGGCGTGCCCACAGTAAATTGCGGCCGCGTCTCACCCCTACAGAAAAAGTTGAGGATGGACGTTGTTTTTTTCAGTTCAACAACGCGTAACGGCTGACAGATGTAATCGGGGTTCGGCCCTCCGGGCTGAAGCTGTGGACGCGCCATGCTGCGTTGCGGAACTTGGTAAGGAAACGACCCTTACCTGCGTCCCGCGCCTTGCCTGGCACGCCCACAGCTTCAACGCGACTCGCAATTTACTGTGGGCACGCCCTGGGGAGCCAGCATGATTTCTTTGCCGATCGATGAAGTTTTACCCGCCCTGCGTGAAGCCCTCGCTACACGCCACGAAGCCGTGCTCGAAGCGCCGCCCGGCGCCGGTAAAACCACCCGCGTGCCTTTGGCCTTGCTCAACGAACCGTGGCTGGCCGGGCAGACCATCCTGATGCTCGAACCCCGCCGGTTGGCCGCGCGTGCAGCGGCGGAACGCCTGGCCAGCGAGCTGGGGGAGAAGGTCGGCGAAACCGTGGGTTATCGCATTCGGCTCGACAGCAAGGTGGGCCCCAACACCCGCATCGAAGTGGTCACCGAAGGCATCCTCACCCGGCGTTTGCAGGACGACCCGGCGCTCGAGGGCGTTGGCCTGTTGATCTTCGATGAATTTCACGAACGCAGCCTCGACGCTGATCTGGCGCTGGCCCTGAGCCTCAATGGTCGGGAACTGTTCCGTGACGATCAGCCGCTGAAAATCCTCTTGATGTCCGCCACGCTCGAAGGCGAACGCTTGGCCGGGTTGCTTGACGATGCGCCGATCCTGCGCAGCGAAGGGCGCATGTACCCGGTGGCGATGCGCTGGGGCCGACCGTTCCAGTCCGGTGAATTCATCGAGCCGCGTCTGGTGCAGACCATCCTTGAAGCCTTGAACGACGAGACCGGCAGCGTGCTGGTGTTCCTGCCGGGGCAGGCTGAAATCCGCCGCGTGCATCAGCAACTGGCCGATGCATTGGGCGAAAACACTCAGGTTCTGTTGTGTCCGTTGCACGGTGAACTGGACCTCGCCGCGCAACGGGCGGCGATCGATCCGGCACCGGCGGGCAAACGCAAAGTGGTGCTGGCCACCAACATCGCCGAAACCAGTTTGACCATCAACGGCGTGCGCGTGGTGATCGATGCCGGGTTGGCGCGGGTGCCGCGTTTCGACCCCGGCAGCGGCATGACCCGTCTCGACACCCAACGCATTTCCAAGGCCAGCGCCACCCAGCGCGCGGGCCGGGCCGGGCGCCTGGAACCGGGCGTGTGTTATCGCTTGTGGTCGCAGGATCAGCACGAGCAACTGGCGGCCTACGGCAGTGCGGAAATTCTTTCGGCGGACCTCGCCGGGCTGGCCTTGCAACTGGGGCGTTGGGGCGTGACGCCCGGGCAACTGGTGTGGCTCGACGTGCCGCCGGCCGCCGCTTATGCACAGGCTCAGGACCTGCTCGAACGCCTGGGGGCGCTGGAGGGGGACGCATTGACCCGCCACGGTCAGGCCATGGCCGAACTGCCGGCGCATCCGCGTATCGCGCATTTGCTGTTGCGCGGTCAGGCGCTGGGACTGGCAGATATGGCCTGCGATGTCGCGGCACTGCTCGGCGAGCGCGATATCTTGCGCGGTGCCGGGGCGGACTTGCACAGCCGACTGGTACTGCTGTCTGGCGAAGAACGCGCCACACGCGGTGCCCAGGGGGGCGTGCAGCGCGCACGGCAACTGGCGCGGCAGTATCGTGGTTACCTGCGGGGTAAAGCCTCGGAGCCGGTCAGCGATCCGGATCATCCGCGCTGGCTCGGTGCATTACTGGCGCTGGCCTATCCCGACCGGGTCGCCCAACAACGGCGCGCCGGTGGTGCGGAGTATCGCTTGGCCAACGGACGTGCCGCACTGTTCGCCGAGGCCGACAGCCTGATGAAGCAAGCGTGGCTGGTGATCGCCGATCTGGGCAGTCGCCAGGGCCAGCGTGAGGAGCGGATTTATCTGGCGACGGACTTCGATCCGGCGCTCTTCGATTCCGTGCTGGCCGAGCAGGTGCGCTGCGTCGATCAACTGGATTGGGATGAACGCGAGGGCGTGCTGCGGGCCGAGCGTCAGCGCAAGGTTGGCGAACTGATCCTCAGCCGCGAGCCACTGACGGGCCTCGACGAAACCGCCCGCAGCCAGGCACTGGTGAACTTGGTGCGGCGCAAAGGCCTGGAGCTGTTGCCGTGGACCCCGGAGCTGCGTCAGTGGCAGGCGCGGGTCGACTTGTTGCGGCAACTGGACCTCGCCGGCAAGGGCGAGAGTGAGTGGCCGGATGTCAGCGACACGGCATTGCTCAAGAGTCTGGAGCACTGGCTGATGCCGTATCTGGGCAAGGTTTCGCGGCTCAGTCACTTTGCCAACCTGGACCTGTCGAGCATTGTCCATAACCTGTTGCCATGGCCGCTGCCGCAGCGGCTGGACGAGCTGGCGCCGCATCATTTTAGCGTACCGTCGGGCTCTTCGATTCGTCTGGACTACAGCGAACAGCCGCCGATTCTGGCGGTGCGTTTGCAGGAGTTGTTCGGCCTGGCCGAGACCCCGCGCATCGCCGGGGGCCGGCAGGTGGTCAAGCTGCATCTGTTGTCCCCGGCGCGGCGGCCGGTGCAGGTGACTCAGGACCTGGCCAACTTCTGGCGCAGCACCTATGCCGAGGTGAAGAAGGATTTGAAGGGGCGTTATCCGAAGCATTACTGGCCGGATGATCCGCTGGTGGCGGAGGCGACTGCGCGGATCAAGCCCCGTAAATAATCGCCAAGGCAACACCCAACCTGTGGCGAGGGAGCTTGCTCCCTCGCCACAGGGGTTACTGTGGATTTTCGGATTTGGCGGTCAGTTGTTCGCGGCAATAGTCCGCAAACAACTGCGCCGGTTTGGTCAGTTGCCCGCGCTTGAGCCATGCCGCCACCAGGCCGGATCCGGTGACGTCTTCGGCGATGTCCACGCACACCACTTTCTGCCCGTCGTAGGTGCACTCCGAGTGCGGCTTGGTCACCAGTATCGAAAACCCGAACCCCTGGCCAACCATGCCGCGCACCATCTCGATCGATGGCGAGCTGAAGGCGATGCGTGGGGTCAGGCCCAGCTCTTCGAACAGGCTGACGAAGTAGGTCCGGCTCGGCTGCACGTCCAGAAGAATCATTGGCTCCAGGCACAGATCCCGCAGCGACACCTGCGCCTGCTGGGCAAAGCGGTGATCCGCCGGCAGCAGCGCGTAAGGTCGTTGCGCCGGCATCAGCGGTTCGGTCTCGATGGTGCCGTCCAGATCGTGCTCGTAAAGGATCGCCAGATCGAAGGCGCCGGAGGTCAGGCCCTGCACCAACTCTTGTTGCTCGCCGTCGCGGATGCGGATTTCCACCCCCGGGTACAACGCCGAAAACCCGGCGATCAATTGCGGCAGATACAGCGGCGCGACGGTTTCGAAACAGCCGATATCGATCTGCCCGGACACCACGTCGTTGTCGGCCAGGGCGTTCTGCTCGAACTCCTTGGCCATGCGCAGCAGTTCCTGGGCCTTGCGGTAGAAACGTGCACCGCTGGGGGTCAATGACACGCCCTGTGCATGGTGACGAATCAGTAGTTGCACGCCGAAGCTGTCTTCCAGCCCTTTGATGGCCGTGGAGATCGAAGGCTGGGCGATGTACAGCTTGCGCGAGGCCTCGGCGACGCTGCCACACTCGACGGTGGTGATGAAGTATTTCAGTTGACGCAGATTGTAGGCAGCCACAGCAAACCTCGGGGGAGAACGGATCAGGCATCCTGGCAATTTGCGCGCCACCCCTATCCGCTCGGGTAGCGATTTATTGTGTTTGAACAATAACCACATGCTGCGCCAGAAGGGAGATTGGCTACGTAGTTTTTTCTTGGCCTGCGAACACATTTTTACTGGTTTTCCACCGCTCGGGCCTGAGCGACTATCCAATACACAAGAATGTCCTCTGGAGCATCTGAACGTGTTCGAGCTTGAGTATTGGCAACGCAAGGCCGCTTCCCTGCGGTTTCCCGACCAGGCCGTGATCGACGGCCAGCGCCGCGCGGCGCAATCGGGGCAGACTTTCGCCGCGATAAACCCTGCCACCGGGCAATGCCTGGCCAACGTGGCGGCCTGCGGTGAAGAAGACGTGAACGTGGCGGTGCACAATGCACGGAAGGTCTTCGAGGCTGGCACCTGGGCTGCGCGCTCGCCGACCGAACGCAAGCAAGTGCTGTTGCGCCTGGCCGACTTGATCCTCGAAAACCGTGAAGAGCTGGCGCTGCTCGATTCGCTGAACATGGGCAAGCCCGTCGCCGATGCCTACAACATAGACGTGCCGGGTGCCGCGGGAGTGTTCCGCTGGTACGCCGAAAGCCTCGACAAACTCTACGATCAGGTCGCGCCGAGTGCGCAGAACGTGCTGGCAACCATTACTCGTGAAGCCTTGGGCGTGGTGGCAGCCGTGGTGCCGTGGAATTTCCCTCTGGACATGGCGGCGTGGAAACTCGCCCCGGCCCTGGCCGCCGGTAACTCGGTGATCCTCAAACCGGCCGAGCAGTCGCCGTTTTCCGCCCTGCGCCTGGCTGAGCTGGCGCTGGAGGCGGGGATTCCGCCAGGCGTACTCAACGTACTGCCGGGCCTCGGCGAACAGACCGGCAAGGCCCTCGGCCTGCACCCGGACGTCGATTGCCTGGTGTTCACCGGCTCCACCGAAGTCGGCAAATATTTCATGCAGTACTCGGCCCAGTCGAACCTCAAGCAAGTGTGGCTGGAGTGCGGCGGCAAGAGCGCGAACCTGGTGTTCGCCGATTGTCAGGACCTGGATCTGGCCGCCGAGAAAGCCGCGTTCGGCATCTTCTTCAATCAGGGCGAAGTCTGCTCGGCCAACTCGCGGCTGCTGGTGCAACGCTCGATTCATGACGAGTTCGTCGAACGCCTCAAGGCCCAGGCCGAGCGCTGGTTGCCGGGGGATCCGCTGGACCCGTCGAGCGCCGTCGGGGCCATCGTCGACAGCCGTCAGACTGCGCGCATCATGAAGTTCATCCAGCAGGCCGAACAGCAAGGCGCGACCAAGGTTTGTGGCGGTCGGCAATCGATCTTCAATGGCTCGGACAATTTCATCCAGCCGACGATTTTCACCGGCGTGACGCCGGACATGCCGCTGTTTCGCGATGAAGTGTTCGGCCCGGTGTTGGCGATTACGGCATTCGACGACGAGGCTCACGCCTTGCAGTTGGCCAACGACAGCGTCTACGGTCTGGCGGCTTCGCTGTGGACCGATGACCTCAACCGCGCCCACCGTGTGGCGCGACAATTGCGGGCCGGTACGGTGTCGGTCAACAGCGTCGATGCGCTGGACGTGACCGTTCCTTTCGGCGGTGGCAAACAGTCGGGTTTCGGCCGCGACCTGTCCCTGCATTCATTCGATAAATACACCCAGTTGAAGACCACCTGGTTTCAATTGCGCTGATAACAAAACGGAGAACTGGCGATGACCACACCACGTGATACCCGCGACTACCAGGCCGCCGACGCTGCGCACCACATCCATGCGTTCGTCGATCAGAAAGCCCTCAACGACGAAGGGCCACGGGTGATGGTCCGTGGCGAGCGCCTGCACCTGTGGGACAACGATGGCCGGCGTTACCTCGATGGCATGTCCGGGTTGTGGTGCACCAACCTAGGTTACGGGCGCAAGGACCTGGCCGCCGCGGCGAGCCAGCAACTGGAACTGCTGCCGTACTACAACATGTTTTTCCACACCACCCACCCGCAGGTGATCGAGCTGTCCGAGCTGCTGTTCAGCCTGCTGCCGGCTCACTACAGCCACGCGATCTACACCAACTCCGGTTCCGAAGCCAACGAGGTGTTGATCCGCACGGTGCGTCGCTACTGGCAGGTGCTCGGCAAGCCCGAGAAGAAAATCATGATCGGCCGCTGGAACGGTTACCACGGTTCGACCCTGGCCGCGACGGCGCTGGGCGGCATGAAGTTCATGCACGAAATGGGCGGCATGATTCCGGACATCGAACACATCGACGAGCCGTACTTCTTCGCCCACGAGGGCAACCTGACGCCGGCCGAATTCGGCCTGCACGCGGCGCAGCAACTGGAAGCGAAGATCCTCGAGCTGGGTGCAGACAAGGTCGCGGGCTTTATCGCCGAACCGTTCCAGGGCGCCGGCGGAATGATCTTCCCGCCCGAAAGCTACTGGCCGGAAATCCAGCGCATCTGCCGCAAGTACGATGTGCTGCTGTGCGCCGATGAAGTGATCGGCGGCTTCGGTCGTACCGGCGAATGGTTTGCCCACGAGTACTTCGGTTTCGAGCCGGACACCCTGTCCATCGCCAAGGGCCTGACCTCGGGCTACATCCCCATGGGCGGCTTGATCCTGTCGAAGAAAATGGCCTCGGTGCTGGTGGAGCAGGGCGGCGTGTTTGCCCACGGCCTGACCTATTCCGGGCACCCGGTGGCGGCGGCGGTGGCGATTGCCAACCTCAAGGCCCTGCGTGACGAAGGCGTGGTGACGCGGGTCAAGGACGACATCGGTCCGTACCTGCAACAGTGCCTGCGCGAAGTGTTCGGCAAGCACCCGCTGGTGGGTGACATCCAGGGCACCGGCATGGTCGCGGCGCTGCAACTGGCCGAAGACAAATCCACTCGCAAGCGTTTCGCCAAGGAGAACGACATCGCCTGGCGCTGCCGGACGATTGGTTTCGAGGAAGGGGTGATCATTCGCTCGACCTTGGGCCGGATGATCATGGCGCCGGCGTTGATTGCCAGTCGTGAAGAGATTGATGAGCTGATCAGCAAGACCCTGAAAGCGCTGGATCGCACGGCTCAGGAATACGGCCGGCTCTGATCATGTAGCGCTCTCTCGGGCCTCTTCGTCGGAACGCCGCCCGGAGCAAGCCCGCTCCCACATTGGATTTGTGTCTGACACGGATCCCCTAATGAAATGGCTACCCCCGCTGCCCCCTGTGATCGCCCACTAAGCTTTCGCAGGGGGCTCATCGGAGATCGTTGCCATGAACAAAGTAGCTATTGCCGCCATCGACTTGGGAAAACACACCTTTCATCTACATGCACAGGATGATCGTGGTCACGAGCTGTACCGAAAAAAATTCAATCGGGTAACGCTCATGCAGCACCTGGCAAATCTCGAGCCCTGCACCATCGCG
>NZ_JBFUHS010000028.1:0-61986 GCF_056402255.1 Pseudomonas sp. P4_B4 | reverse complement strand
GTTCGCGATGATGGTACTGCTCACTGCCTGGGCAAAAAACAAAGACACCGAAGCGCGTATGGAGCAAGGCACCAGGACACCAGGCAACGCCGCCCTGGCTGGCTGGTGAATCCAGGTTGAACAAGGAAGTTCTGCTCTAGCAAATGAATCCCGCTTTAACTGTTAACAAATTTCAATTGAGGATACCCAAATGAAATCCATGAAAGTTCTCTTCGTAGTCGCCACTCTGACCGCTTCTTCTCTGGCGATGGCCACAGGTGGTGGTGACCGGACCTTCGCACGCATGGAGTCGGCCCGGACAGTCTCGATGAAAGCCTTCCAGGTTGCACAGAAACAGAAGGCTGAAGCCGCTGTCGCTGAAAGCAAAGCCAAAGCGACCGATCACGCCAACAGCTGATCTGCGTAGCCTGTCCCCCGGCTGACAGAAGTGTTCAGCCTCAAGCCTCGCTGGCAGCACCCAAGGTGCTGCCAGCGCCGGTTTAACCAAGATCCCGCCTACACCAAATCCAGTTTGTTGAATCCGTCTCGACAGCACGGGCATTATGCTCCGTCGCCTCAGATCCTTTCGCTCATCCCAATCAATATTGCCGCCCGCCTGGAACTCGTCCGCTAACCTCGGATGAAGCCGCTGCCAGCGAGGCTGCGGCTGTTCAAGTGCTGAGTTGAGCGCCTGACCGGCGGAGTTTCCCTGCCGGCCGAGGATAGTGAAATATCAATTACCCGCAGTAGTCATGGAGATAGGCATCTATCGCTTCCCCTTCATGCAGACTACGGAAAGATAAGCACCCCAAAGAACACCACACAGGGCAAGTATTAGCTCCGGATTGAAAATGCCCTGATCGACCGGCGCCACCAGGATTTCGCTATAAAGGCACATGGCGCCCGCGATCAACGCAATAAAGTAGCCGGTCCGGGTTCTAGTCCGGCGCAGCAACAGAACCTTTTTCAGACCCTCGTCTTTCCATTCTTGAAGGGGCATGAGTTGGATCTCCTCCAGCAACACCACACCCCACAGCAACGCACACAACCAATAACCTATCATTATGATGTCCTCCAGTTAGAACATTGGTTCAACATGAATGCAGCGCGCACTCCGCGCTCAACTTACGAATATCGATTCCGGAGTCTTTTCTGACTCGTGCAATTTGCTCTTATGCATATCCATATCCTGAAGCAGGCGAGCAGGTTCAAGCGGCTGCCATGGACGGGGAGTCCTAGCGGAGCACGCCCGGTCTCGTTGCCAGTGGTCGCATCCCGCTGGACCAGGTCGGCGGCGGCGAAGTCATACTCCCAGTGGTGTCCCATGCGCGTTTGCACAGATGGAACAGAACCATCAAGGTTGAGGCCAGCACGATTTCTGTCGCAAGCAGCTGATTCGAGTCCAACTCCACGCGTGGCCACCATACATAGAGGATGAACCGTGCGGCATCCGGCGTGGCAAACGTTATGGCCACTGCCAGCAAAGTGATGACGCCATGTGACATGACGTGCCGCAGCACGGCTAGAAAGTCGTGTTCTTTGCTGATTGGTTCCATGGGGTACTGCTCCCATTTGGGAATGATTGCCAGCAGGAAAAATCTTCTGGTAACAGGGACTTGGCTAAACGCTCCAACATGCGTCGCATGATGGCAAGTTCATGATTCTTGTCGTAGAAGGCGTAGGCTCCCGCTTTTGTGAAGTACTTCCAATGTGTCGGATCGGCACAATCGCTGACCACTATGACTTTTGTCAGCGGATACTCGGCTGCGACCACACGCAATACTTCCATGCCATTACCGTCGCCAAGGTTGACGTCCAGCAAGACGACATCGGGTGGTTCACGCCGGATGGCGGCGATGGCAGTCGATGCGCGGTGAACGCCCCGGCAAGTGACAGGCCCGCGATCTGCGGCGACACCGTGCGTCGCAGCGCTGGCACGACGTTCGAATCCTCAACGACAAACAGGCGCAAAGGGCCTGAATCTCTGGCTGGCATCAATGCAGTCAATGGTTCTGTGTTGGTGACCTGCATGATTTCACCTCGCTTTTTTGACATGGCGGTACAAGACGTTGACTAAGACAACTCCATTGAGCGGACGAAAATTTTCCGAGAGGTAAATATGCTTGATTGGAACGAACCCCACTATCGACGTTAGCAGGACTTCTTTGTGGCGATATCGGCCAAGAGCTTGTAGTGATTCCACTACAAGCAGGCTGGATCGGGCGAAGCTGCGCATGTGCCGCAGAGAGTGGAGGATGCCAAGAACGATCGAGTGACTCGGCTGCGTCGGATGGCAGGGTGTTCTAAGTTAACAAGCCGTTTTCGAGTGCATAGCGGGCCAGTTTCGCGTTGCTGTCCATCCCTGTTTTTTCCAGGATACGTGCCCGGTACGTCGTGACGGTACTCGGGCTCAAGTGCAATATCTCAGCGATGCGGACAATTCTCTCGCCTGAAGCAAGGAGCTTTAGTACTTCAAGCTCCCGGTCGGATAGCGCTTCGTGGGGTGCCCCGTCGCCTCTGCCGATAGCGTTGACCAGTTTTTCTGCCAGCTCAGGACTGACGTGCTTGCCGCCTGAGGCCACCTTGCGAACTGCCGTAACCAGGGTGGTTGCGGAAATATCTTTGGTGAGGTATCCCGCTGCGCCGTGCTTGATTGCGCGTAACGCATAGGCCTCGACCGAATGCATACTCAACATCAGAACGGCGAGTTTGGGCTTCTCTGCACGCATGAGCTTGAGGAGTTGGAGGCCGGTCTTGTCAGGCAGCTGAATATCTACCAGCGCTACGTCGAAATCCTGCTCCCGGACCAGGAGCATTGCCTCTTGTGCCGTCTCTGCTTCGCCCGTAACGTCGATCTCGCCGGCAGTCTCCAGCATGCGTCGCACGCCGCTACGCACGATGCTGTGATCATCCACCAGCAAGACTCTGATTTTGTGGTCAACCATCTGTATTTTCCATTCACCAGTGGCCAGCAAGCCATGGAATCTGCTGCAGCGTTTGACGTTAGCAGGCACAGAGCACACTTGCACTTTTTGCCTCAGCCGTTAGTGCTCACTACTTCGGACTGCGGGTGCAGTCGGTTGGAACGGCCTGTTCCCGACTAATTCCCCCAGAATCCGGGGCATTGCGCCAACCTTGCTAATATTTCGTAAGCCAACGCTCAGCTTTCAGCATGGTCAATACTGCAATGCCGGCTCCTGCATGACGCCTTGCGCGTGGCATCCATCTTGACTGGACATAGACATGGCCACAGTGACGACACCGATCGAAGATTTCGACATGAAGACGTTGCTGACAGCGCTGAAGGCGTTGCGCAATGGTGACTTCACCACGCGAATGCCGGAAGACTGGACCGGCATGCCGGGCAAGATCGCCGACACGCTCAACGAGATCATCGACATGGCGGCCGACACCGCTACCGAATTCGAACGCGTGGCGCGACTGATCGGCAAGCAGGGCAAGGTCGATGAGCGTATCCAATTGCCGATGATGAAAGGCTCATGGCAAAAGATCGTCAACTCGAGCAATGCGCTGACCAGCGACCTCATCAGCCCGATGAGCGAGATGATTCGCGTTATCGGTTCGGTTGCCGAGGGTAATCTGAGCCAGCAGGTACCACCGGTACTCGATGGCCTGAAACTGCGGGGCCAGTTCCTCAAATCCGCCAGGATCGTGAACACCATGGTGACGCGACTGGGCTCCTTCGCTTCCGAGGTGACCCGCGTGGCGCGCGAAGTCGGCACTGAAGGGATTCTCGGTGGGCAGGCCAATGTCAAAGGGGTGTCCGGCACCTGGAAAGACCTGACCGACTCCGTCAACGACATGGCCGCCAATCTGACCACCCAGATGCGCAACATCGCTTACGTGACAACCGCGGTGGCCAAAGGCGATCTGGGCAAGACGATTACCGTCGAAGTCAGGGGTGAGATTCTCGAGCTGAAAAACACCATCAACACGATGGTCGGCCAGCTCTCGAGCTTCGCAGCGGAAGTGACCCGCGTGGCGCTGGAAGTCGGTACCGAAGGCAAGTTGGGCGGTCAGGCGGAAGTGCGCGGCGTATCAGGCACCTGGCGCGACCTGACCGAATCGGTCAACGGCATGGCGGCCAACCTGACCACCCAGGTGCGCAACCTCGCACAGGTGACGACGGCGGTGGCGCGCGGCGACCTCGGCAAGAAAATCACCGTTGAAGCCAAGGGCGAGATTCTCGAACTGAAAAACACGATCAACACGATGGTCGACCAGCTCTCCAGCTTCGCCTCGGAGGTGACACGCGTCGCGCTGGAAGTCGGTACCGAAGGCAAACTGGGCGGACAGGCCGAAGTGACCGGCGTGTCCGGTACCTGGAAGGACTTGACCAATTCGGTCAACGGCATGGCGGCCAACCTGACCACCCAGGTGCGCAACATTGCCGACGTGACGACGGCGGTGGCCAACGGCGACCTGTCACGCAAGATCACAGCCGAAGCGAAAGGTGAAATTCTCCAACTCAAGGAAACCATCAACACAATGGTGGACCAGCTCTCGACCTTTGCCGACGAAGTGACGCGCATGGCTCGCGAAGTGGGGACTGACGGCAAGCTCGGTGGCCAGGCCAAGGTGACGGGCGTCGGTGGAACCTGGAAAGACTTGACCGACTCGGTCAACAGCATGGCCGCCAACTTGACCAATCAGGTCCGCAACATCGCCGACGTGACGACGGCGGTGGCCAAAGGCGACCTGGGGCGCAAGATTACCGTGGAAGCCAAGGGCGAAATCATGGAGTTGAAGAACACCATCAACACCATGGTGGACCAGCTCAATAGCTTTGCCGCCGAAGTGACGCGGGTGGCGCGCGAAGTCGGCACCGAAGGCAAGCTCGGGGGACAGGCACAGGTGCAAGGCGTGTCCGGCACCTGGAGGGATTTGACCGAAAACGTGAACTTCATGGCGGCCAACCTGACCAGCCAGGTGCGAGGCATCGCGAAAGTGGTGACCGCAGTCGCCAACGGCGACATGAAGAAGAAACTGACGCTGGAAGCCAAGGGCGAGATCGCCGAACTGGCCGACACCATCAACGGTATGACCGATACACTGGCGCTGTTCTCCGATCAGGTGACCTCGGTGGCGCGTGAAGTGGGGGTCGAGGGCAAGCTGGGGGGCCAGGCCAACGTGCCGGGTGCTGCCGGCACCTGGCGCGATCTGACCGACAACGTGAACGGTCTGGCGGCCAACCTGACCAATCAGGTGCGCGCAATTGCCGACGTGGCGACTGCCGTGACCAAGGGCGATCTGACCCGTTACGTGGAGGTGGAAGCAAAGGGTGAAGTGGCGGAGTTGAAGGACAACGTCAACGAGATGATCCGCAACCTGCGGGAAACCACGCGGCAAAACGCGGAGCAGGATTGGCTCAAGAGCAATCTCGCAAAATTCAACCGTCTGCTGCAGGGCCAGCGCGATCTGGCGGCAGTCTCCAAGATGGTGCTGTCTGAACTGGCTCCGCTGATCAACGCCCAGCATGGTGTGTTCTACATGATGAACGAGAGCCCGCCCGATCCTGCGAAACTCAAACTGCTGTCCGCTTATGCGTATAAGGGAAACATCAATGTCAACGATGAGTGGCGGCTCGGCGAGGGCCTGGTCGGGCAATGCGCCTACGAGAAGCGGCGCATCCTGCTGACCGATGTACCCGCCAATTACGTCGCGATTTCATCGGGACTGGGTGCGGCCGCCCCGCTGAATATCATCGTGTTGCCAATCCTGTTCGAGAACAAGGTCAAGGCCGTCGTCGAAATGGCTTCGTTCACGCGCTACAGCATCATTCATCAAACCTTCCTTGATCAGCTTGCTGAATCGATTGGTATCGTACTCAACACGATCGAAGCCAATATGCGTACCGAAGAACTGCTAAAGCAATCGCAATCGCTGGCGCAGGAGTTGCAAAAGCAACAAGAAGAATTGAGACAGACCAACGAGGAACTGGGGGACAAGGCTGGACTGCTGGCGGAGCAGAAAGCCGAAGTCGAGCGCAAGAACCGCGAAGTCGAAATCACCAAGCTGTCGCTGGAGGAGAAGGCGGAGCAGCTGATGCTGACTTCGAAGTACAAGTCCGAATTCCTCTCCAGCATGTCCCATGAGCTCAGAACGCCATTGAACAGCTTGCTGATCCTGGCCCGGCAGCTCAGCGACAACGCGGAACACAATCTCACGCCCAGGCAGGTCGAATATGCCAAGACCATCCGTAGCGCGGGCAAAGACCTGCTGGAGCTGATCGACGAGATACTCTATCTGTCCAAGATCGAGTCGGGTACGGTCACACTGGATCTGAATGAAGCGCTGTTCGCCGATCTGCACGACCAGATCGAACGCACCTTCCGGCCAGTCGCCGAAAGCCGGGGCCTCACCTTCACGATTGAACTGGCACCTACCCTGCCCCCTTTCATCTGGACCGACGAAAAGCGCCTGCTGCAGGTGGTCAAGAACCTGCTGTCCAACGCCTTCAAGTTCACTGAGCAAGGCAGCGTAAAGATCAGCATCGAACCCGCTGTGTCCGGGTGGAGCGTGGATCACAGCGAACTCAATCGCGCCGATGCGGTGGTCGCCTTCGTGGTCACCGACACCGGCATTGGCGTATCTGCCGGCAAGCAGAAGCTTATCTTCGAAGCGTTCCAGCAAGCAGATACCGGAACCTCACGAAAATACGGTGGCACCGGCCTCGGCTTGTCGATCAGCCGCGAGCTCGCACACCGGCTGGGCGGTGAGCTGCGGCTGATCCCCGGTGAGATCGGCAAGGGCAGTACTTTCGCGCTGTACGTGCCCTTGCGTACACCGGACGCCCAGCGTCAGACGCTAGACGAATCCGCGACAGAGGCAGTACCTGGCCAAGTCAAGCGCGACCTCATGTCAAGCCAGTCTGCACAGATACCGGACGACCGTGAGTCTGTCCAACCCGGGGACCAGGTGCTGCTGATGCTCGAGGGCGACGCCCGGTTCGCCAGCATTCTGCTCGAGGCCGCGCACCAGAAGGGGTTCAGGGCTATCGTCACGACCCGTGGCGCGGATGCACTGGAGCTTGTCGAGCGCTTCAAACCCGCCGCGATCACCCTGGACCCGGGCCTGACGGACATCGATGGCTGGTCGCTGCTCGAGCAGTTGAAGCGCAATTTCGCCACGCGTCACATCCCGGTCCAGATCATCTCGACCGCTGACGACCACACACGCGGGCTGCGCTATGGTGCTTTCGACTATCTGCTCAAGCCGGTCACAGCCGACGAGATTCAAAATGCGCTGGTCGGCATCGTGGCATTCGCTCGGCGCAAGACCAGAAGCCTGCTGCTCGTCGACGGCAACGACGGGAGCCGCACCCGCATCCTCGACCTACTCGGCAACACCGACCTGAAGATCGAAACGACCGCCAGCGACGTGGAAGCCTTGAAGAAACTGGCAAAGAAACGCTACGACTGCATGGCAATCAATCTCAAACTGCCCGACGCATCCGGCATCAGCTTTCTCGAGGCATTGCAGCAAGACCACGCTCTGCGTGAATTGCCGATCGTCGCCTATGGTGCAGCGACACTGACCAAGCCGGAACACGAGCGTTTCAGGACACTGCTCGGCAAGGGCGTCATCAAGGCAGTTCAGTCCCCCGAGCGCATACTCGACGAAACCTCGCTGTTTCTACACCGCGTCGTCGCCAGGCTGCCGCAGACCCAGCGCAGGATGCTGGAAAAACTCTATGAGGGTTCGGACAGCCTCGAGGGTAAAAAGGCCCTGGTGGTCGACGATGACGTGCGCAATATTTTTGCCCTGACCAGTGTGCTTGAGTGCAACAAAATGCTGGTGGCCACGGCCGAAAACGGCCGAACCGCCATAGAACTGCTGCAGCAGCAGCCCGATACCGACATCGTGCTGATGGACATCATGATGCCCGAGATGGATGGCTTTGAAACCATGCGCCAGATCCGTACATTCAAGAGATTTGAAACCCTGCCCATGATTGCGCTGACGGCCAAGGCGATGATGGGTGACCGTGAAAAGTGCATCGAGGCAGGAGCATCGGACTATGTCAGCAAGCCGGTGGATACCGACCAGCTGCTGTCACTGATGCGCAAATGGCTCTATCGATGACGCTGTACCGCGCTGATTGCGCGACAGCAAAGGTGGCAAGGTGCGCAAGGCCGGCTCGATTTTACCGGTGTTGCCGTAACGCCAAGAGGCGCTAGCGCAAACCGAAGTGGCATAAATATGCAGCAGGAACCTCCGGTATTCAAAGAGAGAGCCCAGGTGCGGCACCCGCTCCCGCCTGATGGCGTGCCAGCATCCGTGTTGCTGGTGGATGACAATCCCGCCAAGCTTACGGCGCTCGCTGCGGTGATTGCCGACATGGGCCTCGATATTGCCACGGCGACTTCCGGACGCGAGGCGCTGCGCCTGCTATTGCAGCGCGACTTCGCCGTCATTCTGCTCGACGTGAAAATGCCAGTGATGGACGGTTTTGAGACCGCTGCACTCATTCACGGCCGCCCGAAGTCGGCCCACACGCCCATTATCTTCGTCACAGCGGAGGCCGAAACGGATTCCGAGCGTTTCCGCGGTTATACGTCCGGCGCAGTGGATTACATCTTCTCGCCAATTGTGGCCGAGGTTCTTCGCGCCAAGATCCGGGTGTTTGTCGACCTGTTCTACCTGCAGCGCAAACTGACGATGCAGGCCGAGGAATTGCTGCAATCGAAGCTGCAGCTGCGTGAACTGGCCTCCTATCAGGAGCACATCAAGGAAGAAGAGCGAAAACGGATCGCGCGCGACATCCATGACGAGCTGGGACAGAGTCTGCTGGCGTTGCGAATTGATGTCTCCATGTTGCAGGCGCGCACCAGTACCATGCACCCCAAGCTCAACGAAAAGGCCAGCGATGCTCTGAATCACCTCGATACAGCCATCCGCAGTGTCCGCAGTATCATCAATGATCTTCGGCCACCCGTACTCGATCTGGGATTGCAGGCAGCGATCGAGTGGCAACTTGAAGAGTTCCGGCAGCGCAGCGCGATCGATTGCACGATGTCGGCGAAAGACGAAAATTTCCGTTGCGACCTGAATGAAAAATCCGCCACGACGCTGTTCCGCATAGTGCAGGAATCGCTGTCGAATATTGCCCGGCACGCGCAAGCGACACAGGTGCATATCGAACTCTCCAGGGAGGGTCGCCGGCTCTACCTGCGGATCAAAGACAATGGCGTAGGCATGACGGATCGCAAAAAATTGAACTCGTTCGGGTTGGTGGGAATGAAGGAACGCATCAGCATGCTAGGCGGGGAATTCACGATCGACAGCGCACCGGACAAAGGAACGAGATTAACGATATCGCTGCCACTCGACTGACCCGGATGGCACTGAAAGTCTATTGCCCGTGCCCATCGGGCGGGCCAACCAGACTGCGACTACGACAATGGCTTCAAGGATGGCGAGATCGCCGAGATCGCTGCGCGCTGGCACCTCTGCTGAACCGATAGCCGCCAACCCTTGGCGGGCAAAATAACAAAATTGCCATGTGCTCCCTTCGTTCCTTCTTGCGTCGCTCTGTTCATTGCCCGTTCCTGACGTCTGGAGTTTTCCCAATGCCTTCGCCTAAATCCTTGCCCGCTGCGCTGCTGGGCCTGGCCCTTGTTTGTCCGGCCATGACCGAGGCTCAGGGCCTGGAGCTGGGACAAGTGCTGATCGGGGCTGAGGACCAGAGCGACGAAGACCAGGGGATCGAGGATGCCAGGGCCCGGCTGGCCCAGGTGCCCGGCGGCACCAACGTGGTCGACATGCGCCGCCCGTTGCAGGGCCGCGTGGCCAGCAACCAGGATGTGCTGGCGTACCAGCCGGGGATCTATGCCCAGTCGGCGGGCAACGAAGGGGTGAAGATCTCGATCCGCGGATCGGGGATCAACCGCGCACCGGGTGCCCACGCCTCGGGGCTGTACGCCATGCTCGACGGTCTGCCTCTGACCGGCCCCGGCGGCACACCCTATGAATTGCTGGAACCGCTGTGGCTCGACCATGTGGAAGTGCTGCGCGGCGCCAACGGTTTCGACCGGGGCGCCCTGGCCCTGGGCGGGGCCATCGATTACGTCAGCCATACCGGCTACGACTCACCGAAGTTACAGGTACGCTACGCAACGGGCAGTCACGGCTATCAGCAGCGCCAGGTCAGCTCCGGACAGGTGCTGGGGGCCTTCGATTACTACGTGGCCATGACCGACGCAAACGCCGACGGCTACCAGGACCACACGGCCAGCGAGAGCCAGGGGGTAATCGCCAACTTCGGTTACCACTTCAACCCGAACCTGGAAACACGCTTCTACCTGCGCCACCGCCAGACCGACAACGACCTCGCGGGGCGCGTGACCAAGCACTCCATCGAGCATGACCCACGGGCGGCCAACCCGGCCTACGTGGCGCGGGACGACCGCCGCGACGAGCCGGGCAGCACCTTTATCGGCAACAAGACCACCTACTACATCGATGACGATTCGAGCATCCAGACCGGCCTGGTCTACCACGACTATCCCATGGACTTGAGCGAGGGTCCCAACCGCCTGAAGGTGGCGTACACGGACGTCAGCGGCACGTTCGACTACAAGCGTCGCGACACGCTCTGGGGTCTGCAAAGCCAAAGCACCCTGGGCCTGCAAGTGACCAAGCACCTGCCCAATGCCGGCGCCAGCGAGTTCGTGCGCATCCCCACCGGCAACACCGCCGGTTACGCACCGGGCACGCTGATTCGCAACTTCACCTATCAGGGCTCGGACACGGTCCTGCATGTCGGCAATGACCTGGAGATCGCCGACGACCTGTGGCTGACCACCGGCCTCGCCGCGATCTACACCCGCCGTGAAAGCGATGTCACCTACCCGCAAAGTGGTGGCAAGACCAGCCTGCACGACTGGGACTACGCCCCGCGCGTGGGCCTGCGCTACCAACTGACACCGGACCTGCAACTGTTCGGCAATCTCAGCCGCTCGGTCGAGGCACCGCACCCGTGGTCGCTGATCTATAGCTCGAACATCCGGTTCCCCGCAGGCAGCGGTGTCGCCACGGGTGCCCAGCGCGAACCGGTCACGCTGCAAAACCAGACCGCCACCACCCTGGAAATCGGCGGTCGCGGGGACAGCACGCTGGGGCAGTGGAGCCTGGCCTGGTACTACGCCCAGGTGCGCCACGAACTGCTGTCGGTGTTGCCGGACGCCAACGCCACCACGCCCTACGAGCTCAATGCCAGCCCCACCGTGCACCAGGGCGTGGAAGCCAGCCTGCTGAGCCCCCTCTGGTCGCCGGAGGATGTCGGCCAATTGAGCCTGCGCCAGAGCTATACCTTCAGTGACTTCCACTACCGCGACGATGAGCGCTTCGGCGACAACCGCCTGCCGGGCCTGCCGATGCACTATTACCAGGGCGAACTGCGCTACGACTGGCCACAAGGCTTTTTCGCCGCGCTCAACACGCAATGGGTGTCCAAGGTGGCGGTCGATTACGCCAACAGTTACTACGCCGATCCCTACGCCATATTCGGCGCCACGCTGGGCTACAACGCGCCCAAGGGCGACTGGCAGACCTGGCTGGACATGCGCAACCTGACCGACAAACACTATGCCGCCACGGTCACGCCGGGCTTCGACGACAAAGGGCTGGACGCGGCGCGATCCACCCCTGGCGAGGGCATGGCAATGTACGTCGGGGTGTCGTGGAGCCTGCTCTGAGGTCGGGTTTACCGCTCGTAAGGCACCTCGAAAAGCACGTTCACGGGGTATTGAAAGGCGCCGCTCACAGCCAACCCGCCATGCCCCGTCGAGAGAATCGATTCACCTGAATTATTTCGCAAATATAGATAGCCACCTAATTACAAGCTCAACTATGATGAGCTAACTCATCCGCAGCAGATTTCACCATGACCGACACATTGACCCTTGGTTTTGCCCTGCATGACAGCGCCCGGCTGATGCGCAAGCGGTTTGAACAACGCGCGCGGCACGTCGGCCTCACTCGTTCGCAGTGGCAAGTGCTGGCCATGCTGTCGACCCATGAGGGCATCCATCAAAAGGGGCTCGCGGATTTACTGGAACTGGAGTCGATCACCCTCGTGCGTCTGCTGGACAAGATGGCCGAGCGCGGTTTGGTCGAGCGACGTCGTCACCCCACGGATCGACGCCTGTCCCTGCTGTTTTTGACGGAGCAGGCTCATCCGCTGCTGCAACTCATGCGTGACATGGGCCGAGTGACTCGCCAGGAAGCCACGCGCGGATTCTCTGCCGAGGAGGAACAACTGCTGCTGCAGATGATGAAGCGGATGAGGTCCAACCTGATCGAAGCTTGCAGTCTTCCCGTTGAAGAGCAGGAGCATCGTCATGACTGAGAGACGGCAACTCGTGCGCACCACGCTCTTTGCCCTGCTACCCATCGCGCTGGTGGTCGGCGGCTATCTGTATGTCACGGGCGGGCAGATCATTTCCACCGACAATGCCTACATTCAAGCCGATCATGTCGGTGTCTCCACCGATGTCTCGGGCCTGGTGGCCTCGGTTGATGTCAAAGACAACCAACGGGTGGTCAAGGGCCAAGTCCTGTTCACCCTGAAGCCGGAGCCCTTCGAGATTGCGTTGGCCAGCGCCAGGGCGCAACTGAGCAACGTGCGCAACCAGATCCTCAATCTCCAGGCCAATTACAAGCAAGCGCTGGCCGAAATCGACCAGGCACAAATCGACCTCGCCTACTACCAGGCCAGCTTCCAGCGCCAGCAAACCCTGCTCAGCGTTTCTGCGGTGTCCAGAACCAACTACGACGATGCCAAGCATGCACTGGACAGCACCCGGCAAAAAATCACCGTGGCCAGGGCCACCGCGCAAATGGTGCTGGCGCAACTGGGCGGAAATATCGAAACCCCCGTCGAACAACAATCCACGTACCTGATCGCCCAAGCCGCTGTCGACGAAGCCCAGCGCAACCTGGACAACTCGGTGGTCAGGGCTGCGTTTGACGGTGTCGTGACCAACGTTGATTCGCTGCAAGTCGGCTCCTACTTGCAACCACCACAGTCGGGCATCAGCCTGGTGTCGGCCGACCACCTGTGGGTCGCGGCGTCCCCGAAGGAAACCGAACTGACCCACATGAAACCCGGTCAGTCCGTCGATATCAGCGTCGACAGCTACCCCGGCGTGCAGTGGCACGGCACCGTCGACAGCATCAGCCCGGCGTCGGGTTCGAGCTTCTCGTTGCTGCCCGCGCAAAACACCACGGGCAACTGGGTCAAGGTCGTGCAACGGATTCCCGTGCGCATCAGCATCGATGATGCCGGGGAAAAACCGCCGCTGCGCACCGGCATGAGTGTGCAGGCAGAAATCGATACCGGCTCGGCCCGTGGCCTGCCGCACCTGTTCTCGGGGCTGCTGGCGAGCAAGGCCCCTACCCCGACTCTGGCCCATGAATAACCCGGCACCGAGCGAAGCGGTGGCCCATCGCGGGATGATCACCGCTTGCGTCGTGCTGGCGGTGATCATGCAAGCGCTCGACACCACCATCGCCAATGTCGCCCTGCCCTACATGCAAGGCAGCATCTCGGCCAGTTCGGACCAGATCAACTGGGTGCTGACGTCCTACATCGTCGCCGCGGCAATCATGACCCCGCCGTCCGCCTTTCTGGCCAGGCGCTTTGGGCGCAAACGCGTGCTGCTGTGGGCGATTGTCGGCTTTGTGATCTCGTCGATCCTTTGCGGCCTGGCGCAATCGCTGGAAGAAATCATCCTCGCCCGCCTGCTGCAGGGCTTGGCGGGCGCGGCGCTGGTGCCTCTGTCCCAGGGCATTCTGCTGGACATCTACAGCCTCAAGGAACGCGGTTCCGCCATGGCTCTGTTCGGCGTCTCGGTCATGGTCGGCCCCGTGCTGGGGCCGATGCTCGGCGGCTGGCTGACCGAGAATTTCAGCTGGCGCTGGGTGTTCTTCATCAATTTGCCCATCGGTTTGCTGGCGCTGGCCGGGATCGTCTATTACGTCAGCGAAACCACCACCGACACCTCGACCCGCCTGGACTGGCTCGGCTTCGGCTCGCTGAGCGTGGCGATCATGGCCCTGCAACTGTTTCTGGACCGGGGCGAACAACTGGGCTGGTTCGCTTCCGGTGAAATCCTCGTCGAAGCGATCGTGGCCGCTGTCGCCCTGTACGTGTTCCTGGTCCACACCTTCACCACCGACAATCCCTTTATCAGCCCGAAGCTGTTCAAGGATCGTAACTTTGCGATCAGCGTCGTCTTTATTTTTATCGTCGGCATCACCTACCTGGCCTCACTGGCGCTGATGACCCCTTACCTGCAAACCCTGATGGGCTATCCGGTGCTGACCGCCGGCATGGTGATGGGCCCGCGTGGCCTGGGCACGATGCTGACCATGTTCCTCGCCGGCCGACTGTTGGGCAAAGTCGATACCCGTCTTTTATTGCTGTCGGGCCTGGGCTTGTCGGCGCTGTCGATGGGGCTGATGACCGGCTGGACGCCTGACGTGTCGATGCAGACCGTCATCTGGGTCGGCTTCATCCAGGGCACCAGCCTGGGCATGCTGTTTGTGCCACTGACCACGGTTGCCTTCGCGACCCTGCCCGCCTCCTTGCGCGCCGAAGGCACCGGGCTTTACAGCCTGTCGCGAAATGTCGGTTCCAGCGTCGGGATCTCCATCGTGACCGTGCTGCTCACCCAGAACATCCAGGCCAACCACGAACAGATCGGCGCCTACATCACGCCCTTCAACCGGGCCTTCGACGCAGGGTCGATCAAGAGCTACCTGGACCCGATGGTCGCCTCCGGCCGCGCCACCCTGGACGCGCTGGTCAACGTGCAGGCCAGCTGGATCGCCTACGTGGATGACTTCAAGCTGCTGATGCTGCTGTCACTGGCGGTCATGCCGTTGTTGCTGATTATCAAGACCCCAAAAGCCCTGGCACATGAAGAGCCGGCAGCGGTCATGGAGTAGTCCCGGATCGACACACAACCGCGCGAGACGACTAAGCTTTTGTAACGCCACTTCGTCCCTCAAGGAGATCTCCATGAGCGCCGCCGCCCTGTCCGAACTCGATGCCGCCCTGCCCGGCCTGACCCGCAAGATCCGCGTGCTGGATGCCCTGTCCTGGCCGGACGGCGTCGAGGAAGACTTCCTGGCGAAATGGCGCGGCGGGCGTGCCGAGTTACCCAAGGTCGAGTTGCAACCCCGCGACCACAGCGCCGACATCGCCGCGCTGGAAACCTTTATCAGCCATTGCGATGTGGGGCATCCGGCCGGGAATTACCTGGCCATGACCGCCCGTAGCTATGCCACGGCCGGACACATGCTGGGGGCCATTGGCACTCCCGCCTTTACCCAATACTCGTCAGCGCTGTACCGGCGTCCGGACTTCTATTACACGCGCTTGCAACTGAGCATGCTCGACGCGGCCCGGTTCTTCCTCAAGACCACCGACGCCCTGCTGGGCGGTGCGCGGATTCCACCCTGCCCGGCCGAGATCCCGGCCAAGGCGTTCGCCACCTGGATACAACCGGAACTGGACCGTTTCTTCGGCGTCGGGCAGATCACGGTCGTGCTCGATCCGAACCTGGCCGCCAAGGCCATCGCCGGATCGAGCCGCATTCGCCTGCGGGCCAGCGCGCTGTTCTCGGAACTGGACAAGCATCAGCTGTTGCAACACGAGGCCTTCGTGCATGTCGCCACGGCACAAAACGGCGCGCGCCAGCCCAACCTCACAAGCCTGGGCCTGGGGGCGCCCCGCACGACCCAGACCCAGGAAGGCATTGCCACCCTGGCCGAATTGTTCACCGGCAGCATGGACATCAACCGCCTGCGGCGCCTGGCCCTGCGCGTGCTCGCCGTCCAGCAGGCACTGGAGGGTGCCGATTTCATCCAGGTGTTCGAAGGTTTTCTGGCGGCCGGGCAGACAGAAGAGGAATCTTTCCGCTCAACCCAACGGGTGTTCCGCGGCGCCGACCTGCGGGGCGGTTCGGCGTTCACCAAGGATGCCGCTTACCTGACCGGGCTGCTCGGCGTCCACACCCTGCTGCGTATCGCAATTCGCGATAACCGGCCGGAACTGGTCGGGCATTTGTTTGCAGGGCGCCTCAGCCTGGGTGACACCGTGCGCCTGGCGCCCCTGTTCGAATCCGGCTGGCTCAAGGGGCCGGTCTATCTTCCAGCCTGGGCCAGCGACCTGCGTCTGCTGGCCGCCAACCTGGCCTTCTCGGCGTTCATCGCCCAGATCAAGCTGGATGTACTGGACCTGAAGGTGTTCATGGCATTCGCCGAAGAGCACGAAAGCGATGCCAGCGCCCAGTGATCGAGGCGCAATTTTTCAGGCAGCCTTGATCCTTTGAATCAACTGCTACCATTAGAAAGCGGTGTCGAGGCCGGGCTCTGTGGCTTGCAAAGTCGGCTTCACCTGCCAGGGATTGATCCACTCATTTCAAGCCTGCCTGACCCCATGGAGGGTGCAATGCACAATCCATTACTTTACGCGTTGTCGGCCGTACTGTTTTTGAGCGGATCTTCGTGCCTGGCACTGGGTACGGATGGGACCGCCGCCGCACCGGCCACGGCACCCGCCGCAGCCCCCGCACCGGCAAGCGCGACCACTGCAACGCCCGCCGCCCCGGTGGCCAAGGATCCGGTGTTTACCCAGGAACAGCTGGATCAGATGCTGGCGCCCATTGCGCTGTACCCGGACCCACTGTTTGCACAGGTACTGATGGCCACCACCTACCCCGGGGAAGTCGGCGAGGCGGTCAGCTGGTCCAAAGCGCACCCGGACGCCAAGGGTGACGATGCGGTCAAACAGGTGGCGAACCAGCCCTGGGATCCGAGCGTGCAGGCACTGGTCGCCTTCCCGCAGGTTCTGGCACTGCTGGGGCAGGACCCCGTCTGGGTCCAACGCCTGGGCGATGCCTTCCTGGCGCAGCCCGACGGTGTCATGGAAAGCGCGCAGCGCTTGCGTCGCCAGGCACAGGCAGCCGGCAATCTGCAGAGCAACCAATATCAGAACGTGACGATCCAGAATATCGCGCCGCCGGCACCGGCGACCACGACTGCGGCACCGGCTCCAGCCCCTGAATCGGCCCCGGCCAGCAACTCCACCATCATCATTCAGCCTGCCGATCCGCAGGTGGTGTACGTCCCCACGTATAACCCGACAACCACCTACGGCACCTGGCCCTACCCGGCGTCGCCGCCCGCGTACTATCCTCCGCCACCGGCCTATTACCCTGGTCAGGCCCTGATGGCCGGACTCGCGTTTGGTGCCGGTGTGGCGATCATTGGATCGTTGTGGGGTGAATGTGACTGGGGCAATAACGACGTCGACATCGACGTCAATCGCTACAACAACATCAACGGCAACAACCGGATCACCAACAACAAATGGCAACACAACCCGGTGCATCGCAATGGCGTGCCCTATCGAGACAGTGCGAGCCGCGCACAGTACGGCCGCCAACTCAACGGTGCCAATCAGCGTGAAGCCTATCGCGGGGACAATGCCCAACGCGCCCAGGCCCGTGAAAATGCTCGCACCTCAATGGACAAGCACGGTATCGAACGCCCTGCCACCAGCAACCGCGAAGCCCGTGATCAAACGCGCAAACTCCAGTCCGCAACCGCAGGCGGCGATCGGCTGCAGGCCGGTGCAGACAGGCCAAAGGCGGCTGACAGAAGCCAGGGCACGGCCAGAAACACCCGGGAGAATCAGCAGCCCAGGAGGGAGACCCAGCAGGCCAATCAGCAACCCAGGAACCAGAGTTCCCAGTTGAATCAGCGTAGAGAAGGCTCCGCGCAGACGCGGCAAGCGACGAATAAACGGCCGGCCGCCAGTACCGGCAGTGCCCGTAACAATGCGTTCGCCGGCGCACGTTCACCGTCCCAGGCCAACGTCCAGGCCAATCGTGGCCGGGCCAGCCAGGCATCCGCCCAACGCCCCAGTGCCTCGCGATCGGCCGGTCACCAGGTCAGCCGGCCGTCCAATCCACCAGCGCGTCAAAGGGGGGGCCGTCGTTGAAAAACCATCCTCGATTGAAGGGACTCACGGGCTTGCTCCCTTATGTCCTGGTTATAGCCGCCGGCTTGTTGTGGTCGTGCATGGCGACGGCACAGCAGGCCTTTCCAACGCCAGAAAAGGCCGCAGAAGCCTTTGTCGAAGCACTGGGCACCGAACACGCCGACCAGGCACGCCTGACCGAGCTGCTGGGCAGTGACTGGCACAGTTACATCCCCCGCGAAGGCGTGCAGCGCAAAGATGTCGATGCGTTCTTGCAGCAATATCGCGAACAACACCACTTTGAAAACACCAGTGACCGCAAGGCTATCCTGGCGGTCGGCAGTGAGAACTGGACACTGCCTATCCCCCTGACAAAGAACGAGAACGGTTGGCGCTTCGACATGAAGGCCGGCAGTGCCGAGATCCGTGCACGTCAAATCGGCCGCAATGAACTCGCCGCGGTGCAATCGGTGCTGGCCTATCACGATGCCCAGATGGACTATGCGTCGGTGGATCGGGACGATGATGGTGCACTCGAGTATGCGCAGAAAATCTTCAGCACCCCCGGCAAGCATGACGGACTTTATTGGGAGGAAGACGACAGCGGCCAGATCAGCCCGTTGGGGCCTTCGTTCGGCAAAGCCATTGCCGACGAAGAGTGGCATGGTTACCGCTTCCGCATCCTTCATGGCCAGGGTCCTTCGGCACCGGGTGGTGCCTACAGCTACCTCATCGGTGACAAGATGAGCCGGGGCTTTGCGCTGATCGCCTGGCCGGCGAAGTACAACGACACCGGCGTGATGAGTTTCATGATCAGTCATGAAGGACAGGTATTCGAGAAAGACCTGGGGCCCGGTGGTGAAAAACTGGCACTAGCGATGAAGCGCTTTGATCCGGATGACAGCTGGAAAGAGGTGGCTGAAGATCAGGAGTAGCAGGCGCGACCTGCTACAAGCCTTCAGAACGGTTGAAAGCAGTTATCTGATCGACAGGACAAATCGGTCTTCATTCCCGGTCTTGTCGTTACAGGAGGGCTGCTGAAGCTTGAATCCACACCGATCCAGTACTTTTCTGGAGCCCGCGTTTTCCTTGAAGGCATACGCAACCAATTGCGCAAGCCCCCAGCGCATCCGTGCCTCCTGGATCAGGCGCCTCAGCGCCAGTGTTGCCAGCCCCTGGCCGCACGCGCGCTGATCGATCCGGTAACCCACCTGCGCAGATCCCGTCGAAGAGTCGATGCTTTTCAGATTGGCTCGACCGACGATTCTCTGGCTGGAATCCTCGATGACAAACGGGTGCCAGGCACCGATGACGAAATCGGATAAATAGCTTTCGATATGATCGGCGACACCCTGCAACGAGTAAAAAGAAGGGGCGCGCGCATCAATATGGGATTCGAACCATTCACGGTTCTGGATTTCGAAAGCCAGCAACGCTTGAGCGTCAGCCTTTTTCAGCTCGCGTACGCTAAATGATTCCATTCATCACCTCTCCTGTGTCTTGTGCCGAACTGGCTCGAGTCTATCTCATACCTGAACAACCTGGCCGAGCCGAGCCTCCCCCTTCTCATCACTCGTGAAGGCGAGTCAGGCGTTTGTGAGCGGGTCTGTAGAAATGTGCCCTCAGGCTCGATAGCCGAAAAAAAGTCGCAAACCCCACGACGTTTCAGGGCTTGCGACTCTTTGCCGATACGTCCCTCAAGCTCCCGGGACGTTTTCTACGGTATGCCTGCCGTGTTCATTGCCGAACCTGCAGGCTTAGTTCTCTACCTCAACCGTGTCGAAATCCGGTTCGTCCGGGGCGTCCGCCACATCCTCTCTGGCGTCCTTCGCCTCAACTTTGGCGGCCTCTCTGGCTGACTTCGCCTCGGCTTTGGCGGCGTCCCTCGCGGCATCCGCGGTAGCCCGGGCAGCATCCCTGGCGGCATCTGCGTCGGCCTTGGCCGCGTCCCTCGCTGCATCTGCAGCGGCCCGGGCAGCGTCTCTGGCTGCGTCTGCGTCTTCGCCCGCTACGCCAGCAGCTTTTGCGGCATCCCGAGCTGCATCCGCCTCAGCTCTGGCGGCGTCCCGGGCTGCATCTGCAGTAGCCCTGGCCGCGTCTCTGGCGGCATTGGCATCAGCTTTGGCAGCGTCCCTGGCTGCATCTGCGGCATCGTTGTCATTGTCATTGTCATTCGCGTTGTCGTTGTCGTTGTCGTTGTCGTGCGCATTGCCTGGGCCTCTGTTCCCGGCAACACCACCATGGTCAGCGTCGCCGCGCCCCGGGCCTCCATGACCGTCACCGTCATGGCCTGCAGCACCATGATCGCCACCCTCTCCATGGTCGCCGCCACCATGACCACCACCGCCGTCGCCACCATGACCACCGTGACCACCGCCTCCGGAGCCACCGCCACCGCCGTGACCACCGCCGCCATCTTTGGCATACACGCTGGAGAAACTACCGATGTAATCGGGCACCAGGACAGTCGATGCCGACAGGACTCCGCCGATGGCCAGAGCCAACAAACATTTCTTGAGCAGCATGATGCACCTCCGCATGGAGTTGCGTACTCATCTCCGTATCGAACGCAATGTCCAGTGAGTTCCCGGCCGCCCATTGGAGCAGCCGGCCAACCGGCACGGCGATAAATCTGCAGCATTAACGAGCTACTGCGGTATCCGCACGATCCCTCAGAGCCAGCCGGCATCGTTACGTGGGAAACAATCCCACATTTTTTTGGATAAGTGCTTTCAGCCCGAGTTCAAAAAAAGAGCATCAGGACTGACGCATGGGTTGAGCCAAGGCCCACTTTTGAGTGGGCGAGACTCTCACTTGCCTGCCCCCACTCCCCTATTCACACCCCCAATAATTAACTTTAAGTAAACAGTGTAGTAACCAGACCCCCATTCAATCATTTCAACTGAACTGCTAATTTTTACCTCAGCGCCTAAACCATATTTTTTACAAGGGTTTACCCCTTGCATCCTGCCGGAACCCTTTCGCAGCAACCAAAAGCGCCAAAACAAAAAACCATGCCTTGAGATGCAGTGAGGAAAATGAAAGTGGATAAAGACTCAGCCGTTGATTCGCTGACCGATGTGATGGCCAAATTCACGGCCTATATCGGCAAGCGCCTGCCCACCGACGTGAAGAAAAAGACCGCCCAGTTGCGCGCCGCGGAAACCAACCCGCTGGCCATCGCGGTCTATGACTCGATGGCCGAAAACCAGGACTACGCCGACAAGCTGGATCGCCCCAGCTGCCAGGACACCGGGGTGATCCAGTACTTCATCAGCGCCGGTTCCCGGTTCCCGCTGTTGGGCGAACTGGAGAGCATCCTGGAGAACGCCACTCGCGAGGCCACCATCAAAGGACCGCTGCGTCATAACGCGGTGGAGACCTTTATCGAGAAGAACACCGGCACAAACACCGGCTCGAAGATTCCGTGGCTGGACTGGGAAATCATTCCGGATGCCGACCATGCCTTGATCGACGTGTACATGGCCGGTGGCGGTTGCACGCTGCCCGGCTCGGCGAAGGTGTTGATGCCTGGCCAGGGTTATGAAGGCGTGACCGAGTTTGTCTTCGACGTGATTACGTCGCGCGGGGTCAACGCCTGCCCGCCGCTGCTGGTGGGCGTGGGCGTCTCGACGTCGGTCGAGACGGCCGCCCGTTTGTCCAAGCGGGCAATTCTGCGCCCGGTGGATTCCAGCCATCCAAACGAAAGCGCGGCGTTGATGGAGCGGTTGCTGGAGGATGGTTTGAACGAGGTGGGCATCGGCCCACAGGGCCTGACCGGCAACAGCAGTGTGATGGGGGTCAACATCGAGTCATCGGCGCGTCACCCTTCCACCATTGGCGTGGCCGTCTCCACCGGTTGCTGGGCGCATCGTCGCGGCAAGATCCGTATCAATGCAGACCTTTCCTACGACATCCTCTCCCATGAAGGAGTAATACTGTGATTAAAGTCCTTAATACCCCTATCAAGGACGAGGATCTGGCGGATCTGAACGTCGGCGACGTGGTGTATCTCACTGGCCGGTTGGTGACCTGTCGTGACGTAGCGCACCGCCGCCTGATCGAACTCAAGCGCGAGCTGCCGGTGGACCTGCGCGGTGGCGCGATTTTCCATGCCGGCCCCATCGTGCGCCAGAAAGAGGATGGCAGCTTCGAGATGGTGTCCATCGGGCCGACCACCAGCATGCGCATGGAAAAGTTCGAGAAGCAGTTCATTGAAGAAACCGGGGTCAAATTGATCATCGGCAAAGGTGGCATGGGACCTGAGACCACGGCTGGCTGCCTGGAAAACAAAGCGGTGCATGCGGTGTTCCCCGGTGGCTGTGCGGTGTTGGCCGCCACCAAGGTGGAAGAGATCGAGCGCGCCGAGTGGCAGGATCTGGGCATGCCGGAAACCCTGTGGGTGAACCGCGTGCGTGAGTTCGGCCCGCTGATCATTTCCATCGACACCAAGGGCAACAACCTGTTCGAACAGAACAAGGTGCGCTTCAACGAGCGCAAGGGGTCGATCATCGAGAAGATCAACGCCCAGGTACGCTTCATCAAATGATCCGGTGGGGTGGCCAGGTTTCCCGCATTAACCTGCCACCCTGGCGCGACACCCTGCAATGCCGGCGTCCACGCAGCGCTGACGGAGCATCGCTGCCCGGCTAACCGGGCAGCACCCTTTCCCAACACAGCCCCAGGAGTGCTCGTCGAGTGCCCTGTGCCTCGTGGCAAGCACCCCCCGACACCAGGGCTGCAACCCTCCATCACAAAATCAGACGCCATCATGCATAACGCCAGTCATCACGAACTGCGAAACGCCTTTCATGCCTTGCTCGCTGACACGTCCTGTCATCACACGGCGTCAGTCTTCGACCCCTTGTCGGCACGCATGGCCGCCGATCTGGGTTTCGAGGTCGGTATCCTCGGCGGCTCGGTCGCCTCCCTGCAAGTATTGGGAGCCCCGGATATTTCCCTGATCACCCTCAGCGAGTTCGCCGAACAAGCCACGCGCATCGGCCGGGTGGCGCGCCTGCCGGTGATTGCCGATGCCGATCACGGGTACGGCAACGCCCTGAACACCATGCGCACCGTGGTCGAACTGGAGCGCGCCGGCGTCGCCGCACTGACCCTGGAAGATACCGTGCTGCCCGCCCGGTTCGGCTGCAACCCCTCGGACCTGATCAGCATTGAGGAAGGCACGGGCAAGCTACGCGCAGCCCTGCGCGCGCGGCAGGATCCGTCGCTGGCAATCATCGCCCGCACCCATGCCGGTGTGCAGCAACTGGCCGAAGTCGTCGCGCGCGTGCGCGCCTATGAAGACGCGGGGGCTGATGCCATTTGCCTGGTGGGAGTCAAAGACAACGATCTGCTGCATGCCATCGCCGAAAACGTCTGCGTACCACTGATGCTGGTGACCTATGGCAATCCGGCATTGGACGACGACCAGCTGCTGGCAGAGTTGGGCGTACGCATCGTGGTCGACGGCCACGCGCCCTATTTCGCGGCGGTAAAGGCCACCTACGAGCGCCTGCGCGAGCAGCGCGGCTTGAGCGTCAGGGAACATCTCGATGCGTCGCGACTGACGGCCCACTATGCAGGCGCCGAGACCTATGTGGCCTGGGCTCGCGATTACCTGAACGTATCGCAATAACCAGGAGAAGCCAATTGGCCGCCGCCCCATGAGGTCGGCGGCCAGGACATGGCAGGTCAGCCCTGTTCAATCCCCCGCCAGCCCCGCCTACAGCTTCTGCTGACCCAGCCCCCCACCCACTCGCAGGACTGTTCGCCCAGGGCGGGCTGGAGTATATGTGGTGAACAGAAATCGAAAGCTCGCCAGAAATCACCAGACAATTAACCTGGAGTCATGAATGAACAACACCCAGGACTTGGGTTTTTTTCACCTGTTGGCCAAACAGGGAAGCCTGGTCGCGACTGCCAGGGAGCTTGGCGTGACGCCACCTGCCGTCAGTAAGCGCCTGGCCACACTGGAGGCGCGGCTGGGGGTCCGGCTTGTCAACCGCACTACCCGCTCCATGAGCCTCACCCCCGAGGGGGAGCTGTACTACGCCCATGTCGCGCGCATTCTTGCGCAGGTTGACGAAATGGAGCAGTTGGTCAGCAGCAGCCGCGCCACGCCCAAGGGGTTAATCCGGGTGAACGCGTCGTTGGGGTTCGGCCGTCGGCATATCGGCCCTGCGCTGGCGGCTTTCTATTCACGCTATCCGGAGGTAGAAATCCAGCTGGAGATCAGCGACCACCCGTTGGACCTCGCCACCCACGGCTTCGACCTGGGTATTCGCTTTGGCACACTACCGGACGCGGCGTTGCATGCCCGCAAGATCGCTTCAAACCGGCGCTTGCTCTGCGCTTCGCCGATTTATCTGGACAAGCACGGGACCCCGGAGAAACTCGCCGACCTGCAGGACCACAACTGCATTTTCATTCGTCAGAACGAATCCCCCTACGGCGTATGGAGCTTCAACAACGGTGGCCGGACCGAGAACATCAAGGTCCGCGGAGCCCTGGGCTGTAACGACGGCGAGGTCGCCCTGAATTGGGCGCTGGAGGGTTACGGCCTGCTACTGCGCGCCGAGTGGGACATCGCCCGCTATGTGCGCAGTGGGCGGCTGCGCCTGGTGATGGAGAACCATACCCCTACCCGCGCAGACGTGTATGCGGTTTATCCGCAGCAGCTGCACCTGTCGGCACGGGTACGCAGCCTGATCGACTTTCTGATCGAACGCTTCAAGCAGATCGATAACATCGAAGACCGCGGCTAAAAAAAAACTGCCGACTCCACTGGGGAATCGGCAGCCAGGTAACACTCTTTCGATCAGCCTGGGGTGACGGCCTTCACATTACCCAGTGGGTGGGCATTTTCAGGCTGCAACGTGAAGCTCGGGGCCTTGGCGACCACAGCTTCTTCCACGGTCTCCTCTTCACCATCCATTGCCTGTTTCAGCTTGGCTGTATCCAGCGCCCCCACCCACTTGGCAATGGCCAGGCAGCCTACACCGTTGCCGATAGTGTTGGTGATGGCCCGGGCCTCTGACATGAATCGATCGACCCCCAGCAGCAGGACCATGCCTGATACCGGAATGTTGCCCAGAGACGCCAGCGTCGCGGCGAGGATGATGAACCCGGAACCGCTCACCCCCGCAGAGCCCTTGGAGGTGAACATCAACACCGCCAGGACAATCAGTTGGTCAGTCAAAGTCAACGGCGTGTTGGTCGCCTGGGCGATGAAGATAGCGGCAATGGTGTAGTAGATGGCCTGGCCGTCCGGGTTGAAGCTCAGGCCGGCGGGAATCATCATGCCGGCAACGGGCTTGGAGCACCCTGCCCGTTCCATCTTGTTGATCATCTGTGGCAGCACCGACTCCGAGGAACTGGTGCCCAGAACAGTGAACAGCTCTTCCTTGATGAAGCGCAGGAACCTCCACAGGCTGAACCCGCTGTAGCGGCAGATCGGCCCGAGCACGAAGATCACGAACACCACGCAGGTCAGGTAGACACAGGCCATCAGCTTGCCCAGCGAGAGCATCGAGCCGAAACCGTATTTACCGATGGTGAAGGCAATGGCACCGAATGCACCGATGGGCGCCAGGCGCATCACCATGTTGACGATGTTGAACATGCCGCGCATGAGGCTGTCCATCACGTCGATGAAGATCCTGGCGCGGGGACCGGCGTTGGCGAGTGCTACGCCCAGCAGGATCGAGAACAGCAGGATCTGCAGCACGTTTCCTTTAGCGAAGGCATCGACAATCGTGTCCGGAATGATGCTCAGGATGAAATCCATGAACGAGTGGTGCGGCGTCTGGGTGGTATAAGTCGCGATGCTGGAGGTATCCAGGGTCTTTGGGTCAATGTTCATGCCGGCACCGGGCTTGAACACATCCACCACGATCAGGCCGATGGCCAGGGCCAGGGTGGACACTACTTCGAAGTAGAGCAAGGCGCGCACGCCCACACGCCCCAGCTCCTTCATGTTTTCCATCCGTGCGATGCCGCTGACCACGGTCAGGAAGATCACCGGGGCGAGGAGCATCTTGATCAGTTTGATAAAGCCGTCGCCGACGGGTTTGAGCGCTGTCCCGGTTTCGGGAAACAGCACTCCGACGATGGCGCCGAGTACCACTGCGATGAGAACTTGTACGTAGAGTTTGCCGAGTATGCGTTTCATGGCGGACCCTGATTTTTTATTGTTGTCAGGAAATGCCCAAGAGCTCGATACGAGAAGCCGGCCCCTGTGGCGCTATATCACAAGAAGGAAATGGTTAGCGCCTGATCAGCGCAATGACCGCATCGGTCACCTCGCGGGTGGTGGCCGTGCCACCCAGGTCAGGGGTATGCACGCCTGCCTCGGTCACCGCTTCGATGGCCGACATCAATTGACGTGATGCCTGCGTCTCGCCCAGGTGTTCGAGCATCATGGCGGCGGTCCAGAGGGTCGCGATGGGGTTGGCCACGCCTTTGCCGGTGATGTCGAAGGCAGAACCGTGAATTGGCTCGAACATCGACGGGAACTGCTTTCTCGGGTTGAGGTTGGCGGTAGGCGCGATGCCCAGGCTGCCGGACAGCGCCGCGGCCAGGTCGGAGAGGATGTCGGCGTGCAGGTTGGTGGCCACGATCACGTCCAGGGTGGACGGCTTGAGCACCATGCGGGTGGTCACGGCGTCTACCAGTTCCTTGTCGATCCTGACGTCCGGGAAATCCTTCGCCACTTCGTAGAAAACCTCGTCCCATAGCACCATGCCATGGCGCTGGGCATTGGACTTGGTGACCATGGTCAAGTGCTTGCGTGGCCGGGTGCGCGCCAGCTCAAAGGCGAAGCGATGGATGCGCTCGACACCGACACGGGTAAACACCGACACCTCGGTGGCCACCTCTTCCGGCAGGCCGCGGTGCACCCTGCCCCCGTTTCCGGAATACTCGCCTTCGGAGTTTTCGCGGATCACCACCCAGTCGATCTCGTGACCGTTGTGCAGCGGGCTTTTCACACCCGGCAACACGCGAGCCGGACGTACGTTGGCGTACTGGTCGAAGCCTTGGCAGATCGGCAGGCGCAGGCCCCACAGGGAAACGTGGTCAGGCACATTGAGTGCACCCACGGCGCCGAAGAAGATGGAGTCGAAGGTCTTGAGCTCTTCCAGTCCACCTTCGGGAATGTAGTAGCCGCTCTTGAGGAAGTTGTCAGAGTTCCAGTCGAAGTGCTTGAAGTCCAGGGCAAAAGTACCCAGGCGCTCGGCCAGCGCCTTGAGCACTTCAACGCCTGAGGCGATCACCTCGGTGCCGATACCGTCACCGGGAATCGCTGCAATTTTGTAAGTGTTCATCGTCAACTCCACCTTTTGTTTTCATGCGCCTTCGAAGGGAGATCAGCCGGCGTGTGGCTGGACTATACGAAGTGAGCAAGAGGCGTTGGTTAACTAAAAATCACTACATTATTAACTTCACTTCATTAATACCTGATGGGCCGTGACAGGCAGCTATCGGCCAATAGCAGCCGGTGGACAGACTAGTCGCAAATAGGTAGCTTCGACCTTCTGCGCTGAATCTTTACCGCAGATGAGCTTGGCGTCATCCAAGTCGCGTTTCTCTCTGGGTTATGTTGCGTTAACTGCGACTCCTTCCAGGCTAGACAATGGCTTACAGGACGACAAGGAACGTTATAGGGCACTACCGTCGCGTTTAAACGCGACAGCGATGTCGCCTAATAGGAGTTAGGAGTTGCACGTGTATTACCCAATTACGCCATACGTCCTAGCACTCACAGCGCTGATAATAGCCACCTTATTAATTTCGTCATTTCATGTATTCATGATTTGCCAAAACACTAAAGAGCAACCAGGCGCCATTCTACATAGCCTTTGCAATCATGGTTTCTGTTTTAGCCTTTACCACCCTAGAGCTAATTTTTCATCTAATAATTCAGAAGCATCCAATCAGTGTAGCTATTTTCGTTTCACTTGCTTCCTACCTAGTTACGGCATCTATTTTTCTGGCGTAATTAAAACTTGAACTAATTACATGTATCATCTACGCAATATGCGGCGTCGCAATATTTTTCGCTTCATGCCTTCCAATAATATTATGGCTAGGCTGCGCTACGGGCCCAGCATGTATATAAATATATTATAATTGACAACACCCGCAATGCGCTGGGTGTGATTGGCAAATACGCTGGATACATCGAGCAGGGGGCCAAACTCAAGAGGAAGAGTCGCGCAGGGCTCATTTCCTCCCACTATTAATTTCGTGCCACTTAACCCACTTATCTTTAACGCTTTCTTCAACTAGAAAACACATATCGCCCCTTGACTTTTCTCAGTGTAAAAAAAAGCCCAATCTGGAAATATCTTCTGGCGAACGTAGCATACATAAGCAAACATTCCGATGCCTATGGCCGAACCGACAAACATTGTGATGGAGCCTGAAGTCAACCCTTCCAATTGCCCCGCTGCCGAACCCATAAATAGAACAATGTATGCATTGTAAGCTCCTGCCAGATGATTGTAGAACCCCCAGGCAAACAAGAGCGGGATAAGTGCGCCCCAACCGCCAATTACCCATCTAGCATTAGGCCCAATAGTTGAACCTATAATAAAGTCGATTAGCAGAGCGAGTGCAGCCTGGATAAACATGAGTGTAATAACGGCATTAACCTTTCGCTCATGTATATCGCAGAGGTAGGGGTCAGCAGTGGAAGCGATCAAGCTGGCAAGCAGCCTGTCCTTGACCCCTGGCCTGATAGCTGAGTGAATACTTCCGATCTAGGTACTCCGGACGAGATCAGGTCTCTACTTTGGTTTTAGCTTCTTTTTTGTTCATGTTAGTGACGACTCCGTGGCACAAGGGCAATTTGTGATGACGCCTGAAGCGAGGTGATCACGTTTTCACGAGCCTGCTGGACGGTGTTCCCCTCCAACGCGTACAGGTACCTGACCAAGCATAGCTACTAATTTGCCATCGTGATTCACGACGGCGACCTGGCCGTTTCTTGCCTTTCTGGGTTGACCTCCATGGGTCGGTTGCAGCCCTTCGTGACAGTCAACAATCGGCCAGGAGCGGAAGCGCGGGAAGTTGCATTGCATTTGAGTATCTACGGACTAACCTCAGTGCATCATTACACCGCGCGCAGGGGGACTTGCCGCCAAGGTGTCATCTCCCAACTGACCTCCATTTCACGTTGGCCAAGGAGCCTTATGAAGACCTTCTTGCTAAGGACGGCCCTGTTCGTTGTTTTATTTTTCTTTGCCTTGCTCTGCCTTCTCGTGTCTCTTTCCTCGTACAAGGAGGTGGACGAGACGAAGACTTGGCAGAAGTTGAATGCCACTGTCGCCACTGTCTCCATTTCTGAGGATATGCGCAGTAAGGGTATAACCTATTGCCCTCTGGTTAACGTGACCTTTGAGTTGAACGGACAGCAATACACTTATCCGCTCGAAATATCGCAGCGGCCCTGTAGGACCAGCCTGGAGTCGGTCGAAAGATCAGTTGCAACACTCAGGGAAGGAAAAGTGATCGAAATTCTTGTCGACCCTGCAAAGCCGGGTAGCGTGAAGCCAGGTACTTACTCACTAGGTGGGGTTTTTTACTTCGGCGTTTTCTTGGGCACGCTAGCCTTTATCGGGGCCGTAGCTGTCCTGGTGTTTCCTGCTAAGAAATCTGTCAAGTTGACGCAAAGAGAAAGTACTTCACATTCAACTTTGAGCAAGAAAGAAGTTCAGGAAAAAGTTCGCGAGCTACTCGCCGCCGGCACTGCAAAGTCGGAAGTGTTTTCACAACTCTCCGGGCGGGGTGTAAAAGACAGTCATCTTGCCTACTTTATAGCCTCGTATGCAGATCCAATTCGTTGTGACGAGCACGATCGCAAGGTCAATATTCTCATTACGATAATGCTCGCCCAGGCTTTGATTGCATTCTTTCTGGGATTGGATATCGGCGCCAGGATGGGGCCAACGGCCAAATGGGTTATGGGTGTTTCAATGACCTTGATTCCCTTGTTTTTGGTATGGGGCTTCTACAACCATCGCGTCGGCGCCTACAACGCGTACATACTCCTTGCGCTTCCCCAATTCCCAAGATCGCTTGAGGGGTTTACATCGAGTCCGGCAACAACCACTATCGCATTAGCTATAAGTATCGTTATCCTGGCTTTTGTTTGGTACGTCCGAGGAAAAATCTTTCCAGACTTCGTCTTCGTCAATCCCAGGAAAATCAAAGGCAAGTACTTCTTTACGGGCTGACCCATCATGCCGCCGGACCTGCCCGAACGGCTGTCCAGGCCTGTGAGTTGAATCGTTAGCGAAGACTGCTTCGGGTCGAAGTCCGACTTTCAACAAAAAACAAGGCCACAAAATGATCTGGCACCTAACAAGCGTTAGATTCCCATTGTATTAGAAGACAGCCCCTTACGAGCTCATAGCCTGAGATGTTGTTTATCGTCAACGCCATGGACGATGAGAACTTCGCCTCAGCGGTCAAGGCTACGGGGCGCAAGAAACTGATCATCGCCGGGGTCACCAATGACGTCTGCACGGTCTATCCGGCGCTGAGCCTGGTGCGCGATGGTTATGAAGTACAGGTGGTTGCTGATGGCGGCGGTTCCCCTAGCGTAATGGCGGATGATATCGCCCTGCGCCGGATGGAAAAGGGCGGTGTGACGCTGACCACTACCAATCAGTTGATCGCGGAGCTCGCAGGAAGCTGGGCTACGCCCGAAGGTGGTCAGTTGGTACAAGTCCTGATGACGGCACTTCAAGGCTGGATACACCTGTGAGCGATTTGCAGGACCATGATGTGTGGTTCTGCAAACCCTCAGGTGGGCAAGAAGGCTCGCTCCTACTAGCTGTTCGAGGCTACCTCCGGCAGTTGCGGGTGCGAGCCACATTTGAGTCGACCTCTCATCGTCCGCATTGGGTTGAATCCACAGCCGAAAGCGGACGTTCCCAGGCACCTACGAAGTTATGGCGATTTAGTCTTGGTCCGTGGGAAATCAGTGCTCGCCATTAATCTTTCGTGAACATACTCCTCAAATTGTTCGGCTGGCAGTGGCGGGGAAAACAGGAAGCCCTGGTAGGTCTGGCAGCCATGCTTGACCAGAAAGGTGCGCTGAGCTTCTGTCTCCACACCTTCTGCAATCACCGAAAGCCCCAATATCTGGCTCAGGCTCACAATCGCGCAGGCGATGGCGGCGTCGTTGGGATCAACCAGCACATCTCTGATGAAGGACTGGTCGATCTTGAGTTGATCCAGCGGAAGGCTCTTCAGGTATGACAGTGACGAGTAGCCGGTTCCGAAATCATCCAGCGAAAGGCCTATGCCGATCTCTTTCAACTCGATCATTTTGGCGACAGTACCTTCCATATCCTCTATCAGCAGGCCTTCGGTCAGTTCCAGTTTCAATTTCTTCGGATCGGCCCCCGTGTATCTCAGTACTTGCAGTACCTCCTCGACGAAGTCCGGATGGTGAAACTGGCGGGCGCTGACATTCACAGCCATACCCAGTCGGGCGGTTTCCGAATGCTTTGCCCAGGCAACCAGCTGAGTGCAGGCTGCCTGCAGCGCCCAACGGCCTAACGGCAGAATCAACCCCGTATCCTCTGCCAATGGAATGAACTCGCCTGGAAACACGACTCCGCGCTCAGGATTCTGCCATCTCATCAGTGCCTCTGCGCCAATGATACGGCCCTCACTATTCACCTGCGGCTGGTAATGAAGAAGGAATTCGTTGTCCTGCAAGCCTTGGCGCAAGTCTACTTCCAGTCTGGCGCGTGCCGTGGCAACCGCCTGCATTTCCGGATCGAAGAAGCGCATGGTATTGCGGCCCGCCGCCTTGGCGCGATACATCGCCAGGTCAGCGCGCTTCATAATATCGTCCACTGTGCTCAGCTGCCCCTGGAACAGCGCAATGCCGAGGCTGGGGGTGCTGTGGTGCTCATATCCATCCAACTGGTAGGAAATGTTCAGAGAGTTGAGAATCTTTTCGCCAATAGCCTTGGCCTGGATAGCTGCTTCTGGAGGATTCTCATTAAGGCCATCCAGCAGGACGACGAATTCGTCTCCGCCCAGGCGAGCCACGGTGTCGCTCTCGCGTATGCAGCCGGAAAGGCGCAGAGCAACTTGCTGCAGCAACATGTCGCCTCTGTCATGCCCCAGCGTGTCGTTCAGTGCCTTGAAGTTATCCAGGTCAATGAGAATTATCGCGCTCGTATGCAGGCTACGGGAGCTGCCCGCCAGCAGATGCTGTAACCGGTCCAACATGAGCCGCCTGTTGGCCAGCCCGGTCAACTGATCGTAGAAGGCCAAACGCTGGACCTCTTGCTCAGCGGTCTTACGGTGGGTGATGTCAGTATTGATCGACAGAACGGATTGCGGCTGGCCATCATCGTCTCGCACCAGGGTTCGATGACTTTCGAGCGTGATGGTGCAGCCATCCCGGCGTCGAAGTGTAACTTCGTCCGCCCAGTCACCCGTTTCTATCAGGCTGTTAGTGGCCGCATTGAAAGCGGCGCTACCCTGGTAGATCAACTCTTGTGCCGATTTGCCGAGTGCCTCTTCCTTTGACAGACCGTAGAGACGCTCGGCACTTTTGTTCCAGTACAGGATGCGGTTATCCATCCCGTGAACGACAATGGCGTCCTGGGCCTTGTCCAGCAGCGATGCTTGCTGGCGGGCCTGCTTCTCGCTTTCGCGCAGCACTGCCAGATAACCTTCCCTTTCGGCTGCTTGCGACTCCATTTCGCGCCTGATCTTGCCCCCGTAGATAACGGCCGCACTGACCATCAGTAGCACGAACACCATGATCGCGTATTCGACCCGGCGCAGTTCTTCGACCGACTCAAGCTCCTCCTCCAGGAGCTTGCTTTGAATCAGGCCAACGCGATCCCGCACGGTACTGAGTGAGGCGAGCAACAGGGCAAACTTCCTGTCCATCGTTGCCATGCGTTTGCCGGCATTATCCGACTGCCCCTCCCTGAAGTAGGAAAAGATCAGCAAGGCCTCGTTCACCATTTCGACCATCGCGGCATCAATTGCACCCACCTCATCCTTCAATGCAAGGGTAAAGGCTTGTATATCTGCACTGTGTTCAGCCTCATTGGCGATCCGTACTTCCAACTGTTTTTTGGCCATTGCCAAATGCTCGTTGAAGGCGCGCAAGGCTTCATTCATGTTCCGCGATTCGGCTTCAACATTATGTGTATCGAACACATTATTGCCCGGCGCATTGACTGTGGAAGCCAGGCTGCCCAGCGTTGAATAGCTCGACAACTGTTGGACCCACGACTGGTTTGCCTTGATGGAGCGGTGATAGGTATCGACGATCAGGTGATTCAATAGCACGCTCAGCACAACAACCAGCACGTCGAATCCCGCAAGAAAAAAGTACATGCGGTGCCATTTGGTCGAGCGCGGCTTATTTGAACTGGTGGGTATGGCTTGCTTTGCGGCGCTTTTATTCCTGAAAGAATCCATTCCACAATCTCCAAACATAATCCTTCTAAATTGACCAATAGAAGCGGTATTCGGAAACCAATTAACCTTTTGTGCCGACACCTGAACCTGAGAACACACCGCACGTAGCATTAGCCAAATTTTTTCTCTGTTCTGGATTCACGCTGGTTTTCGTGAGCGAAGCTCCCGAGACAAGCAATAGCTACCGAAGCTATACGTCTTAAGTGTCACGCCAACCAACTATTCGACACTAAGCAATGCATTTGGCGATGCTAATTTCATGGTGAAATTTTTTACTCTCGGAAGCAGTCTCTTAACATTTCGGCGATAAAACGAAATCATTTTCATTTGTTGTATTTGACATCATCGTTTCAGGTAACGATTCTCCTCGCTCTCCATTGTAGAATTGAACGTCGGCAATCACTTTTGCCAGATGTTCTGTTCCTTTCAATTTCCTCAGCCTCGTTCTGTGCCTCTGGCGAGCGTGCAGACCTTGGCCAGCATGTCTGGGGTGAGCATATCCCCGTTTTCGCAGTGCCCAGCCGCACCGTAGCGAAAGTCGATTCGATCCTGAGTGATCCCAACAGATCTAGTCCAAACCCTGCGCCTGCAGGTGCAGGGTTTGCTCCATGTCTTCCCGAGTGTCGTTGCGGATTTGCGCCCCTGAACTGGATGCTTCACGCAGAATAGTCGGGTGACATAGGGCACGTTGCGGGTCATTTCCGCGCAGCCTGCCGGACTGCCTGATCAGTTTCGACAGCAGACCAAGCATAGCCGCTAATTTGCCATTATTCTGTTCGCCGACTGCTCCAGGTCGGTAGCAGCCCTTGATGGTCGGCAGCTTTCGGTGCCAAGACGCTTGTTGGGGACTTTGATCGGCGCGTGTTGGTGGCGCGCGCCGGCAAGGACGGCAAAGTCCAAGTGGCGATGTTGACGCAATCGCTTGATGGTGATTGCTACCCTTCACGACAGGCACGTATCGGCCAGAAACAGCCATTCGGACAACGGCAAAGCCTGCAACCCGTCAACGTCCACTATGGGCAATCCACTTCTAGGCTATCGAGCGGGCGAAGGCCCCCGCTGAAACCTCGTGTAGTCAGGGCCCGGCATCCGGGCCCTGAGGCTCAAGCTTGCTTCAAGGCGCCATCGAACGCTGGCGTCAATCCCGACAACTCCAGCTTGCGGACAAAGTCGCCAAGACGCTGCTGCTTGTAGGCGTCCACGTCCATGTCTCGGTAGTCGTAGAAACCCTGGCCATCTCGCAAGCCATTGCGGCCGTTTTGCATGTTGTCGGCGATCACCTGTGGCGATTCGAAGCGCGGTGACAGCGCTCCACTCAGGTAGCGCGAGGCGTAGTACAAAATGTCACCGCCGCCCCAGTCGATGAATTCAAGCAGGCCCAGCACCGAGAAGCGCAACCCGAAGCCGACGCGCACTGCGGTGTCGATATCTTCTGCGCTGGCCACGCCCTCTTCCACCATCCGTGCCGCTTCGTTCATGACCAATGCCTGAATGCGCGGCACGATGTAGCCGGCCACCGGATTGCACACCACGGGCACCTTGCCGATCCGCTTGAGCAGTTGCAGCAGCCGCTCGACCACCTGCGGGCAGGTCGCTTCGCTGCGGCTGACTTCCACCAGCGGCATCAGGTACGCGGGATTGAGCCAGTGCGCGTTCACGAAGCGTTGCGGCTCACTGACCATTTCGCTCAACTCGGTGACCAGGAAAGTCGAAGTGGTCGATGCAATGATGGTCGACGCCGGGACATGCTCGCTGACCCAGGCGAAAGTCTGCTGCTTGACCGCGATGACCTCCGGCACCGCTTCGAACACCAGGTCGCACCGGCGCAATGCCTCTGTGGCCTGGGACCGGGATTGCAGCGTCAACCGGGCTATCGCGATGTCCGCCTGTTCCAGCTGAAGCACGCCAAGGCGTACCAGCATCTGCAGTTCGCTGCAGATGTTGTTGCGCACTCGCTCGAAGTAGCCGTGCCGCTCTTCCTCGGCGCGATCCTTGATATCGATGAGGGTCACCGGCAGGCCCGCATGGATGAACGCCAGGGCAATGCCCTCGCCCATCCGGCCGGCGCCGACCACGCTGACTTGGGGCAGCGCGGCGTTCATCAGTTGTAGCCCTTGGTCAGTAGCTCGGTCATCTGCGCCCGACTCAGCGTAGCCAGACCGAGGTTTTCCAGGGTGCGGCCTTCGGCGTAGAGATCCCGTGCAGCGACGACCGAGGCAATGCTCAGCAGGCCCTGCGCCACCGGGGTCGGCACACCGGCCCAGCGGCCGACGGAAACCAGGAAGGACAGACCCAGACGGGTGTCTTCGAGCATGTAGCGGTGTTTTTGCAGGTCGATGTCTTCGCGCCAGTCACCGCTGTCGGTCAGCTTGCCGTGGGCACCGCGACCGTACATCCACTCGTCGCCTTCGCTGGTGTTGTAGTGGTCGGCCAGCGGGAAGTGCGGCGCGCCGTAGGTCAGTGCTTCGCGCACGACCATGCGCTCGGCATCCAGCTGGTTGGTCACGCGACGAATCGACGGTTGGGTGCCTTCGTTGTGAATGTCCCAGGCCTCGAAATGCTCCAGGGGACCGGCGTTCATCATGATCAGCGGCGGATGGATGATGGGGCCTGCGTTCATCAGCGCACCGCTCAGGGCGTCTTCAATCGGTTCGACGCTCGGGTAGGCTTCACGCAGCACCGCGAAAGCATGCTCAGACAGGTTGCTGGGGAATACGCCAGTCGGCAGGCGGGTGGCGTAGCCGCTGATCACCAGGTCGCTGGCGCCATGCTTGCGTACCAGATATGGCAGCGTACCGGTTTCAGCGAAGGCGACCTTGCTCCGGTTGCCCGCATCGGCCATGGCCTTGGCGAACACGAAGCTGCCGAAGGTGCCCGGCGGCAGGAACACCACCTGACCGTCGTGCAGATGCGGCGCCACGTGTTTGGCCAGGTCTTCGTGGGAGGTCGACGGCAGCGGGATGATCACCAGTTGCGCATCGCCCAGGGCTTCGGCCAGGTCGTCGGTGAACGACAGCTTGTCGCCCTGCTTTCCGACGGACAATTTGCGAGTGCCCTTGTAGTCCTTGATGGTCAGGCTGCCGATGGCCAGCAGCTCCTTGAGCGCTGCGCAGTTTCGACGCCACAGGCGGGTTTGATGCCCCTTTTCAGCCATTTCGACAGCAGCGGCGTAACAGCCGTGACCACCACCCAGCACGGTAACATTCATGCAGATACTCCTTTTTGTTAGAGACTCGATCCTATCGAGCCGCACCGCCACAGACTCATCCGATTGCGCAGCCGAATGACGGATTGCGCAGGAGTCTCAATGCTTCTGCCGCCGCAGGGTGTCCGAAGGCAGGCAACCATAGCGTTGCCGGTAGGCGCTGGAAAAATGCCCGAAACTGTTGATGCCATGACGCAACAGGATATCGGTGACGGTTTCTCCGGCCCTGCCCTGCTTCAGCGACTCGTGGATCACTGCCAGGCGCCGGTCGCGGATGTACTCGACCGGCGCTTGCTGGAGAAACTGGTTGAAGCCGTTCTGCAAGGTGCGCACCGAGACGCCACACAGTTCGCTCAAGGTTGTCAGGCTGATCGACTCGTCGAGGTGTTCCTCAATGTAGTCACGGGCCTTTTTCACGTGGTGCGGCAGCGGCGCGCGCGAGTCGATCAACAGATCCGCCGAGTAGTTGTGCGGCAACTGTGTGAGCAGCAGTTGCATCAGGTATTCGGACAGGCCGCTGGCGAGACGCGAACCGTCGACGCCGCTGCCGTACAGCCGGCAAATGTAGTCCAGGGTGTGATAGAGGCTGACGACGCCGGCGCCCAGGTGGTCGACGCTGACATCAAAGATCACCGACTGCCGCAGGCTGCGACCGAGCAGGCGTTGCAGCTGTGTCTCCAGGGCATCACGGTCGACCCGCAGGATCAGGTTGCGGCATTGCCCATCGGTGACGATGCGGCTTTGCGCGAACGGCGAGGAAACGCTCAGGTAGCCCGACTGCATCGCCGCGCTGCGCCGCCCGTGGGCCACTTCGCAATGCCCCTGCAAGGTGATGCGAAACAGGTACTGATCGGCAATGTCGCCGATGGTGATCTCCACCGGTGCGCCATAGCGCAGGTCGAGCAGCGCCGAATCGCCGAAGAATACGCCGTTGAGCCGGGTGTAGATCGGCTCGTCACGCAGTACGTTGAAGCTGTGCGGGCACAGGTATTGGCTGACCTTGTCCTTGATCTCGCGGTAATCGGCCGAGCTGAGCAGGCTGTGTCGTTCCAGCAGGTGTACGTCATTCAACATCAAGGGTTCTCCTGACTTGGAGCACCTCGGCCCCGCGCCCTTCAAAGGGAGCGAGGCCGAGGCGCCGATCGTGGACTATGACCAATCAAGCCCGGGTCGGGTGCTCACGGGCATAGCTTTCGCGGAAATGACGGCAACCACGCCATAGCAGCAGCACCGTCAACGCCGACGCGCCACAGATCACCAACGACATCGACGAACCTACCGCCGCGGGCGATCCGAAGTAACGGTCGGTCAACAGCGCCACCAGCGTGGTGCCCAGGCCCAGGCCCAGCAGATTGCTGATCAGCAGGAACACGGCCGAGACCTGCGCACGCACCTGATTCGGCGCGAGAATCTGCATCGCCGCCGTGGACGCCGGCATCGGGAATGAGGCGAAGAACATCGCTGGCACCAACAGCGTCACCGACAGCCACAGTTGATCGACTTGCGGGAACAGCACGGCCGGCACCGCCATGCCGAGGGCACCAATGACGCCAGTGCGCATGGCAGCGTCCTGATGACCTTTCTTGCCCAGATAGTCGGTGAGCCATCCACCGCACAGCACCCCGGCGGTGTTGGCCACCAACAGCACGGTGCCGAGCATATAGCCCGCCTCCATTGGCGACAGGCCGAACTTGCGGATGTACAGCGCCGGGCTCCAGCTCATCAAGCAGAACAGGGCCATGGCGTAGAACGAAAAGCCCAGGTAATGGCAGGTGAAGGTGGCACGGTGGCGGCCGAGGAAGCGCAAGCCATCGCTCATCGCGACCTTCTTCACCCGACCCTGCGCATCGACCTGCAGGCCTTTGCGCGCCGGGTCGCGCACGGTGAGCCAGATCAACAGGCCGACCACGAGACCGGGCAGGCCGACAATAAAGAACGCCAGCTGCCAGGCCTTCATCGCACCGAGAACGGCGACCTCGATGGTGTTCATGTCCTTGAGCATCGCGATCACATAGCCGCCCACCAGAAACGCCAGGCCACCACCGACGAATGAGCCGATCGAGTAGATGCCCACGGCGCGGCCGAGTTTTTCCTTGGGGAACATGTCGCTGAACATCGAGTAGGCCGAGGGCGACAGGGCCGCTTCGCCGACGCCGACGCCAATGCGGGCGAGGAACATGTGCAGGAAGTTCTTGCTCATGCCGCAGGCGGCAGTCGCCAGGCTCCAGAACACGACGCCGACGGCGATGATCTTCGGCCGGGAGAAGCGGTCGGCCAGGTAGGCGATGGGCATGCCCATGAAGGCGTAGAACAACGAAAAGGCCAGCCCGTGCAGCAAGCTGAACTGAGTGTCGCTGATCTGCAGGTCGGCTTTGATCGGCTCGATCATCAGCGCCAGGATCTGCCGATCCACAAATGAAAAGATGTAGGCGATCATGCACAGGCCGACCACGTACCACTCGTAAATGTAGGTTTTCTTCTTCTGCTGCTGCAGGACCGCGTTATCGACCTGGATATTCACTAGTGTTTGCTCCTCTTGGAATCCGCTCATGCGCGCAGCGCGCCGGGTGACGGTGCACAGCACACCGACTGGGAAGTTGCGGGGCAGATGTAAAGGACAAAGGGTTCGAACATGGTCAGGCCTCTTATTGTTATGGGGTCAAACCCCGGATGGACTGGGCTTACCAGAACTTCCAGGTGTAGGTCGTGGCGACACGGAATTCGTTGTAGTCGTAGCCGTACTTCTGTTTCACGTCGATGTTGCGCAGGTCCAGCCCCAGGCCTTGCAGCGCCCCGCTCTGCACCACGTAGCTGAGCCCCAGAAAACGTTCGCTTTCCTGGTTGTCGCTCAGGTTGTTGCCACGGTTCCAGTTGGTACCCTTGATGTAGCGGGTGTAGAGCTTCAGCCCCGGCATGCCCATCCCGGCAAAGTCATAGCTGTAGCGCGCGCCCCAGGACTTTTCATCCGGGCGGACAAACCCCAGGGACGACCAGTGCACCAGGTAAGGTTGCGGGATAAAACCGTTCATCGTCGGGAACACGCTGTCACCGAGCATGCGCTGGTAACTGAGGCCAAACATGTGGGCGCCTTTGAGCAAGGAGAACAATGCACCGTAAGAACGGTTGTCGATTTCACCGTTCAACGCATTGCCATCTTCATTGTTATTGAAGTAGCGCAAGTCGGTTTTAAGTTTGTAGCCATTACCCAAATCAGCCATATGCATCAGGCCAAAATAGTGTTGCTGATAAATATCGTGCAACACGCCGTAGAAATAACTGGCTTGCAGGTTTTTGGTAATGTCGTAAGTTGCGCCGCCAAAGTCCAGGCCGTCACTGTCGAGATTATCGGTGGAGCCAAACTTGTACAGCTTCTCGTGGTTGGAAGATTCCCGCGTCACGGCAGACCAGAACCGGCCACCGGTCATCGTCAACCCATCGACTTCCTTGGACTCGACCACAGCCCCCTGGTAGACGGTATCCAATTGCCGACTGGTGTCATCGTACGCCACCGGCAGTTGTGGGCGAAGGTCACCGACCTTCAACTCGGTCTTGCTGTAGCGCATCTTGAAGGTTGCACCGGCACGACTGTAGTCATCGGCCGTCTGCTGGTCGTGGACGCTGAAGGGCAGCGAACCGTCGTTGCCCGACGAATCCAGGCGCACGGCGTATTGCGCATCCACATCAAGACCGATTGCCAGTGCCGTATCGGTGTAACCGGAAGTAAACTGCGCATCGAAACCCTGAGACCAACTATGCACTTGCGAAAACGGCGCATTGGTATTGGTGTAGTTACGGTGCAAGTAGAAGTTGCGCGTATCCACTTTCAAGTGACTGTCATCAATAACATCGGCATAGGCTGCCAATGGCGAACAGATAATTCCCAACACGCCGGCAATACCGAGCCCACGGCAAGATTGCTTTACCTGATACATCTAACTTCTCCACATCTGTATGTGCTGGGCACTGTATTTATAGGAGCAGATTCAAACCAAAAACTAAAAATGCCGGCAGCCGAACACCGAGCCTTCTTGCGCAGGAAGGCAGATTGCATGAGGGATATAAAGGACGATCGGTTCGAGCATTGTCAGGCCTATTGTTGTTATGGGGTAAAACGCCATGCGGGCTCGATGGAACAGTCCGCCACGACGACACGCCTCTTGTCTACCCAAGGTAAGCCAGCAGGCGCCGCGCCGATATCGAGATGAACAGCATCCGTTGAGGGGAAAACTTCAACCCGGCTAAAGGTTTCCCTTAGTCGACTCAAAAGCGCAGGGCACACAGTGGGAGATGGCGAGCCTGTATTGCATAAGCCTTCCTTTAGCGAGGTCTTGTTGTTGGATGGGCCCTAAACTAGCGATTGCAATGCCCGCCAACCTCCCCGATTGCGCAGGCGATTCTCCAATTGCGCAGCCTGATGCAGACCGCCTGAGCACTGCCGCTGCCGTTCCACCAGCGTCACGTTCTTCCAGACCGATCCCCCTTCCATCAACGCCACTAGCCTTGGGACTCAGCTAAAGTACTGATTCATGGAGCTTAGAGACGAGCAATGAAACTGAACCACAGGCCAGAGGAGTGGCCACGTTTATCGTAGAGACCATGACCGGCTTGGCATTCGAGCGTTACGGAGCCAACGAGGTGCAGATTTTCTGTTTCAACGAAAACACGGCAGGGCTGCTGCTCTACCCCAAGCTTGGGTTTGTGCCTTATGCCATTGAGGAGCGACCTTCTTTGGGAAACGGCCGATCGGCCCTCATGCACATGACGCGCAGCAGAAGCTCGACAGGTTGAATACACAGCCAGAGGCGGCCATTCAGGCCATCGGAAAAACCGACAACTTGATGTATTCACTGATCACACCATGGGGTGACAGGAATGGGATGCCTTGTCGACCCAGTTACTCACCGCTCAGGGAGAGCGCCATGTCTGTAGAAATCCAGTTTTCTGAAAATGCTACCGAAGCAGAGCGGCTGGGAATTTTAACCCCGTTGCTGGCCCATAACCTGGTCAACGGTGGAGACGACGCACATGAAACATTTGCTCTGTTGCTACTAGACCCTGACAGTAACGAAGTCATTGGCGGACTGTACGGCAAGGTCTCTTATCGATGGCTGCTCATCGATCTTGTCAGCGTTCCCGAGTCGATGCGTGGCCAGGGTATCGGAGAACGGCTAATGCGCATGGCCGAAGAAGTCGCGCAGAAAAAGCACTGCATTGGTATCTGGCTGGAGACTTTCAGCTTTCAGGCACCCGGGTTTTATCGAAAACTTGGTTACTCCGAATTCGGACGCCTGGCAGATTATCCACCGGGACATACCCGGCTCTATTACCAGAAGTCGTTGTGCTGACCGCGTTTTGGATCTTGGGCCGATAGCTGCGCTTCGTAGCAGGCAGCAATCGGCTGTGGATTCAACCGGTCGATGCAACAGATTGGCTAAATCGTTCAGCGGGTGTTTCGTAGTCTAGTGTTTTCCGAGGGCGGCTATTTCGAAGATGCCTATTCATTGGCTGAGAGCGGGATAGTTGAACAGATCAATCGAGAGCTGCTTGAGTTTATTGCCCAGTTTCAAGACTGCTATTGGTTCGAGAGCGTGCTTGGTCGATAACGCTCTAGTTTTTAGGTTGGCTCCGAGGTTATGTGTCTAGACGACATTGGCGAATAACGTAACCGTCCAGGCATCCCGTCTGGACTGACCCCGCCAAGCTAAGAGATGGTGTCCACCTATTCAAGTGGACACCATCCTGGTCGCTCCGTGACGCGCCGCGCATTAACGCTTGGTCGACCGGTAGGCGAGGCTTCCTTCAACTACTGCTTCGTCTTGCCCTGCTCGGGAAACAACGACTCGAATCGCGGCGTCGCACGGGCAACGAAACCCTGCCCCTGGCGCATGATGAAATAGGCAGCGAGGTCATGCCGCTCGGCGAAGGCATAGCCTTCCTCCGGGCCGAGCACCATCAACAGCGTAGACAAGCCATCGGCATGCAGCCCCGAAGGGTCGACCACCGTCACTGCCGCCAGCGCGTGATTCACCGGCCTGCCGACGCGTGGATCGAAGGTGTGCGAATAGCGCTGGCCACCTTCCTCGAAATAGTTTCGATAATCGCCGGAGGTGGAAACGCTGTAGCCATCCAGTGCAATGGCGCGCTCCACTTGCTGCTCGCTTGCGCCGCTCGGCACCTCCAGGGCGATGCGCCAGGGCGAGCCATCCGGCTTGCGGCCGACCGCCTTGAGTTCGCCGGTGATCTCGACCAGATAGGCCTGGATACCCATGGCCGAAAGCCTATCGCCGACCCGATCCACCGCATAGCCGGCGACCATGCTGTCGAAATCCAGTTGCGCCGCCACATCCTTGCACAGCTTTTCGCCATCCAGGCGCAAGTGCTGATGCCCTACCCGTGCCCGCTCCCGTGCCAGCGCGCCAGCATCCGGCAAGTGCTCCCCCCGTGACTGCGGACCGAAGCCCCAGAGGTTCATCAGTGGCTGCACCGTCAGGTCGAAAGCCCCGCCACTCTCGCGGAACAGAAACTCACCGTACGCCAGCAAGCGATGCATATCTTCCGGCAACGCCTGACAGGCGCCGGCCGGCAGATCGTTGAAGCGGGAAACCACGGAGTCGCCGCGCCAGTTGGAAAACTGCTGGTCGAGCTCTCCGAGTATCGTCTCGACTTCGGCCTTTACTCGCTGCGAGTCGGGCGTCTGCGCGGCGGGTACGTACTGGATCGAATAAGTGCTCCCCATGGTCGGTCCGGAAACGCGCTCGATCCGTTCGCCACAGCCATACAGCAACGTCAACAGCATCACCAGCAGGCTTACGCGCATCAATCAACACCTCTCTGATCCCGGCTGCCCCTTCGCGGCGCGCTTTTTTACCCAAACTGCGGGCACCACTGCTTACAAGAGATTAAAGCTGCATTGCCGGAAATAGCGCCCGGCACGCCCCGCACGTTGGCGCTACCCGCCCCGATCACTGCCTGACCGCTCCCACGCTCCCGCACGGGATGACCAACCGTCCATCAGCAAGCCTGATCAAAAAATGAACAAAACCTCCATTCGGCACTCTGAGTTCCGCGGGTGATCAATTGTCCCCCTCCCTTTCCGCTCCACGTCCCGGAAGCAAAAAAAACATTATGTGCATTAGCGCATAGGGGTGTTTTTTGCCAAAAAATTGGAGGACAGAAAATGTCTAGCCATTCGTTGCAGAGCGTCGAACGCATGCAGAGCCGCGTCCGCGCCCAGCGTCAGCCGCAACAGAAACCCTTCTGGCGCAGCCTGCTGGCCATCGCCTCACCCTCACAGCGTAGTTGGCACGGAGGGATCGAGCTCAGGGGCTACAAAGAATTATCCAACGCCACGCCGGTTGCCCCGGTCGCGGTCGAAAACATACAGCTGGCGATTCCGCTCGAGCGGGGTCGCCGGTCTGTCCAGCCTTGCGTGCAGCCGGGACAGCATGTGCGCAAGGGCGAGGTGATCGGTATTGGCGATGACAACACCCCTTGGGTGCATGCCAGCACCTCCGGCATCGTGGAACGGATTGATCTCGCCTTCGCGGCCGACTCGGCCGAGCCGGTCATGGCCGTCATTCTGAACGCAGATGGTCTGGATGAGTGGATCGAACGCCCAGTGCTGGGGCTACCGCAAACGCCCGAGGCGCTGGTCGAACGAGCATTGCAGATGGGCATAGTCGGCCTTGGTGGGGCGGGTTTCCCGACGGCCCTCAAGCTGGCCGGCGCCCAGCAACCCGATCTTCTGCTGATCAACGGTGCCGAATGCGAGCCCTTCCTTACCTGCGATGACCGTCTCATGCGCGAACGTGCCGAGGCGCTGATCGAGGCCGCCGACTATGTCGCCGCACTGATGGGAATAACGCTGACCCGCTTCGGTATCGAAACCAACAAACCTCAGGCGATGGCCGCGTTACGCGCCGCCGCTCGCCAGGCGCGCACCCGGGTCGAGATATGTCCGCTACCGGCGCGTTACCCGGCAGGGGGGCAGCCATTGATGATCAAGAGCCTTAGTGGCCGCAACCTGGCGCCAGGAACCCTGCCCGCCGATATCGGCGTACTGGCGCTGAATGTCGCGACGCTCTACGCACTGGGCCGGGCCATCTTCCACGGCGAACCACTGGTAAGACGCGTGCTGACGCTGACCGGGGACTGCGAGCGCCCCGGGAATGTCCTGGTGCCGGTGGGTTACCCGGTCAGCGCACTGCGCGCAGTTGCTGGCGCGGCCCCCGAAGGCCAGTTGACCCAGGTCGGCGGGCCGATGATGGGACAGCCGTTACCGGACCCCACTGCCGTCATCAGCAAGACCAGTAGTTGCCTGATATTCGGCGCCGAGCGCTACTTGCCGGCACCTCAGCCCGCAGGCAGTTGCATTCGCTGTACGCGCTGTGTGGATGTCTGCCCGATGTCGCTCAGACCGCTGGATCTCTACGCTGCTGCCGAACGCCTTGACAAGGCCAGCCTGCAGGAACTGCGATTGGATGCCTGTATCGAATGCGGCAGCTGCAGCAGCACCTGCCCGAGCAATCTGCCGCTGCGCGAACGTTTCCGCCAGAGCAAGACGGAGCTACGTGCATGAGCCTGATACTCCGTCCTACCGCGCACCGACAACTGCGCACAATGATGCTGCTGGTCAGCCTGTGTCTCCTGCCGGGCACCGCCCTGTACGCCTGGCAATTTGGCATCGTGGTCTGGTTGCAGACCTTCTGGTGCGTGCTGCTCGCCCTGGGCTTCGAAGCCGGCCTGCTGCGCCTGCGCGGACGTAATGTCCGCGAGGGTTTGAGCGACCTGAGCTGGCTGGTGCTAGGCCTGATACTGGCTCGGGCATTGCCGCTGCTGGTGCCGCTGTGGATGATCGCCCTGGCCAGTTTTGCCGCGCTCGCACTGTGTAAACACGGCAGTGGAGGCCTGGGTCGCAACCGCCTCAACCCCGCCATGGTTGGCCTGGGGATCATCGCTATCTGCTTCTACCAGCAATTGTACCCAGCGCCTTCGAACTATGCCCCCTGGACTCTCACCCTGGACGCCAAGGCGGTTCTTCTACAACAGTTGCAGCTGGCGCCACGCCTTAACCTCGATGCGTTCGCCGGCGCCACTCAGTTGGCCAAGAACCAGTTCACACTGATCACCCCCAATCTGTCGGGGTACGGCTACATTGCCGGCGGTTTGCTACTGGCAGTCCTGCGGGTGATCCGAATCGAGATTCCGCTGGCGATGCTCGCGAGCACAGTATTGCTGTGCCTGGCAGCCGGTCATAGCCTACAGGAAAGCCTGTACAGCCTCAGTCTCGGTGGCTATCTCTTCACCGCCTTCTTCATCGCCACCGATCCGGTCACCAGTCCCGATACACGCGCCGGTCGCATCCTCTTCGGCGTGGCCATTGGAGCGGTGACTGAATTGATTCGCGAATTCGGGCTTTATGCCGATGGTCTCTGCTTCGCCGTGCTAGCCGCCAATCTGCTGGTGCCGCAGATCGACCGGTTGGTGCTGCGCATACAGCGCCCCGTACATACGAACACCTGGCACTGAGAGCGTGCGCAGCGAGTAGCCCGCGCCTCTTCGGCGGGTAAACGCCCCGTCAGCCACATCAACTCGCCGTTGCGCTCGGCCTCGCGTTCTAGCCAGCGGCTGGACTGAATCCGATTGAGATAGCCGTAAATGTAGATCTTCAGCAAGACCGCTGGATGGTAGGCCGGACGCCCCGTTACAGCAGGATCGACACCCTCGGAAAACACTAAACTACGAAACACCCGCTGAACGATTTAGCCAATCTGTTGCATCGACCGGTTGAATCCACAACCAAAAGCAGTCACTGAACTGTTGCCCTGGCTTCGAATCATCAGGAGTACTGCAACCGACAAGGAGTAGATGACCATGCCCCTTAAAACCGCAGGATTTGCCGGCGTCTGAAAACGCATATAGCCAGGCGTTGACTACGTCTGTGAGTTCCTCGTCTGGCTTGTCATTGCTCGAATCAAAAGTACCGTCATGATCCCGTGCAATACGACCACCGGCCACAACAAAACCCCACTCGATTCCCCCGAGATGCCAACGTAGGCGAGATAAAGCGTAACGGCTGCGTTATAGATCAACATCCCGAGCATTGCTGGTCCTGGCCAGCAGGCGATGGCCAATGCGATGAGGGCGATGCCGGCCACGGGGACGATGACGCCCGTCAGTTCAATGCCAAGCAGAAGTTGCCCGATCAGCGACGGGACAAGTATCAGCGCCACACCAGTGGCTGCCTCGATGATCGCGGCGAAAACAAGCAGTCCTTTCATCACATGGGCGCTCCGTCCCGGGCTGTATAGGTGCAAGACTGGACGGCCCTGGGGAAATGGTTAATCCGATTGCTACTAAGCCTTAGTGCTTATCGTGATTAGCCTTGGTGGAAAGTTCCGGTATAGCAGCAATACTCCACTCGGCCGCGAAAACTATTCGCAGTATAGCGTGGGGCAATAAGTCATGAACTTAAGCGTCTGCGAAGCGAAAGAATCTCGACTTTCGTTAATCCAGCGATGCATTCGCCAGCCGTTACTGCACTTTCTGATCGCCGGCTTTGCACTCTTTGTGCTGTACGGAGGTTTACACCGTTCAACCCTTGATCAAGATCCGCAACGCATCGAAATCACCCCTGAAGTTGTTCAGCGGATCGCGATTTCCTGGCTGGCGCGATGGCAACGACCCGCATCGGAGCAACAGTTGCAGGGCCTGATTGAGGAATATGTGAAAGAGGAAATCCTCTATCGCGAAGCACTGAAACTTGGCCTGGATAAAGACGACACTATTATTCGCCGCCGACTGGCGCAAAAAATGGATTTTCTTGCCGAGGATGTAGCGTCACTTCGCGAGCCGGCACCCGGTGTACTTGAGGCCTGGTACAACGAGCATCAGGACCAATATGCCCCGCCGCCACTTTTGACCTTCCATCATTTGTTTTTCGCCTTGGACAAACGTGGTGCGGATGCGCAAGCGCAGGCTCAGTCCGCACTCAGTGGGCTGTCTGACAAGAACAGTGGTGAAGGCGATGCCTTTATGTTTAAAAACGCCTACTCAGAACAATCCCGGGATCAGGTGGCGCGGGTCTTTGGTTCAACATTCGCCATTTCATTGTTCAAGCACACGCCTGGTAGCTGGGTGGGGCCTGTGGAGTCGGGTTTTGGCTGGCATCTGGTGTGGATTGATGCGCTGGCCAAATCACCTCCTCCGCCCTTCGAAACCGTGGCCCAGCAGGTCAAGTCCGATTGGATGTCCGAACAACGCAGCACATCGAAACGCGCGAATTTCGATGCACTGAAAGCACGCTATGAGGTCGTGCTGATGATACCTGCTTCCGCTGGTGTGATTGCCGCCACACACACGGAGCGGCCGTGATGCGGTGCACGGTATGGCTACTGTTGGTGCTCTGGTTCGTGGGGCTAACGGCCATCGCCCATGAGTCGCGCCCCGCTTACCTGGAACTCAACGAAACGGCTGCCGGGCGCTATGACGTACTGTGGCGCACGCCGGTGCTTTCAGGCATGCGATTGCCGATTGCGCTCCGGTTTGCCGAAGGTGTGCGTACCGTCGTTGAGCCCGTGGAAAGCGAGCTGAACGACTCACTGATCGAGCGTCGGGTCATTGAAGCCGGTCCCGCAGGACTGGTCGGGCAACGTATTGAATTCATCGGCCTGCAAGCGAGCATCACCGATGTGCTGGTGCGTGTCTCGCGCCTGGACGGCAGCCTGACGACCACCCTCGTCCACCCTGCGCAGCCCTGGATAGAGATCGCTGCCACGCCGGGAGCGTTCTCGGTGGCCGGTGCATTTCTGGCTCATGGCATCCAACACATCCTGGGGGGCTTCGATCACCTGCTGTTCGTCTTCGGTCTCCTGCTGCTGGTGGGTAATGGCTGGATGCTGGTGAAGACCATCACCGCATTCACCCTCGCCCATTCCGTCACTCTGGCACTCGCTACACTGGGTGCGGTGCGGCTGCCCGGCCCTCCTGTGGAAGCGACGATTGCGCTAAGCATCCTGTTGCTGGCAGTGGAAATCGCCCGCAAGAACCGTGACGAAACCAGTTTCACCCTCCAGTGGCCATGGGTGGTGGCGTTCTGTTTTGGCTTGTTGCATGGCTTCGGTTTTGCCGGTGCGCTGGCGCAAATCGGATTGCCGCAGCGCGACCTGCCGCTGGCGCTGTTCACCTTCAATGTCGGCGTCGAGATCGGCCAGTTGATGTTCGTCGCCGTCGTGTTGAGCCTGCGCGCACTGTTGCTGCGTTGTCGACTGCCACGGCCCGCAGTCCTGTATGCCCGACCGATTGCTTCTTACGGGTTGGGTACGCTGGCTGCCTTCTGGTTTTTCCAAAGAGTCTCGAGTTTCTTGTCCTGAGTTGCACCCTGTCATTGCCGTATTCCGGAGACGTGGAATATGAAAACCCCTACACACTTCACCGCGCCAACACTGTTCGGCTACGCCATGTTAACGGTCAGCACGCTGGCATTGGCAGAGGGCAACCCGGATCGCGAGGTTTACTTTGGCCAGACGCACTCGCACAGCTCCTGGTCGATTGATGCCTACCTGATCGGCAATCACCAGGTCGATCCCGAGCAGACGTACCAATACTCACTTGGGATGCCGATCAAGCATCCAATGGGGTTTGAAGTGCAACTCAAGGGTCGCCCGCTGGATTTCCATGGCGTGACCGATCACTCGGAATACGTGGGCGTGATCGCCCTGGCCAACGATCCGAAGTCAGACTTCAGCAAGCTGCCCATCGCGCAAAAGCTGATTGTCAAAACCCCGGAAGATTTCAACCGGGTGTTCAAATGGATCGCCGGCAGCTTGAGCCACCCGATCAAGGAGCTGATTGATCCGAAGGTTGCCGGCAGTATCTGGCAGCAGAACATCGCCATCGCCGACAAGTACTACAAGCCCGGCAAGTTCACCACGTTTGTTGCCTATGAATGGACCTCAGCCCCCAACAATCAAAACATGCACCGCAATGTGTTTTTCCGCGACTCGAAGAAGGTGCCGGACCTGCCTTTCACAGCCCTCGATTCGGACAAACCGGAAGATTTGTGGGGCTGGATGGACGATCAACGCAAAAAAGGCAACGAGGTGCTGGCGATCTCCCACAATGCCAACCTCAGCAACGGCCTGATGTTTCCGGTGGACGTAGATGACCGTGGCCGCCCCATCGATGCCGCCTGGGCCGAGACGCGGATGCGCAATGAATCCCTTACCGAAATTCACCAGGTAAAGGGCACCTCGGAAACCCACCCCGAACTGTCGCCGACAGACGAATTTGCCAATTATGAAGTCATGAGTTTCCTGCTCGGCATCGACAACAGCACGTCGAAAATCAATGGCAGTTACATCAGGCAAGCCTGGCAAAACGGTATGGCTTTGCAGCAAGCCCGTGGATACAACCCTTACAAAATGGGCGTGGTCGCCGCCAGCGACTCGCACAATGGGGTGATTCCTTATTCGCAGAGCGACAACTTCGGCTCCCACGGCTTTACCGACAGCACCCCGGCGGCGCGTCTTTCCGGCAAACAGAACTCGGGCTTGTTGGCCTTGCAAACCAGCACGTCCGGTTTGGCCGGTGTCTGGGCCGAAGAAAACACCCGTGAATCGATCTTCGATGCCATGAAGCGTAAAGAAGTCTATGGCACCAGCGGAGTGCGCATCCCCGTGCGCATGTTTGGTGGCTGGGGTTTCGACAGCAGTTTGTGGAATGAAAAAGACTGGGTGCATGCCGCCTACGCCAAGGGCGTTCCCATGGGCGGCGACTTGCCGGCAAAACAGGGTAAACAGACGCCGTCCTTCGTGGTGTGGGCGGTCAAGGATGTTGACGATGGCAACCTCGACCGAATCCAGATCATCAAGGGCTGGACCAAAAACGGCCAAACCTTCGAGAAGATCTACGACGTCGCCTGGTCCGGTGATCGCCAACTGGACCAGGCCACCGGCAAAATCCCACCGGTGGGCTCCACGGTCGATGTTTCCAAGGCGACTTACACCAATACCATTGGTGCCACCGAGCTGAAAAAAGTCTGGGTCGATCCGGATTTCGATCCGGCCCGGCACGCGTTCTACTACGCTCGCGTGCTACAGATTCCGACCCCGCGCTGGAGCACCTATGACGCGGCCAAGCTGCAAGTACCGCCGCCGGCCGACGTCTCGGCCACCGTCCAGGAACGTGCGTGGACTTCGCCGATCTGGTACACGCCGACAGTTGAGGACAGCAAGCTTGTCGCTGCTGGCAAAACCATCGATCAGCTGAAAACCGAAGGTGCCAAAGCGCTCACTAACGAGCAGTTGCAAGCCTACGTGGTGGGCAAAACCATCAAGGTGCGCAATACCGTCACCGGCCAGACATTCGAGATCGTCTATGGCACCGAAGGCCAACGCCTGGTCACCAGCGTCGATGGCAAGCCGCCTACGCAAGGTGAATACCTGAACATGCTGCATGACGGCCAGTTTGGCGTGCCGGCCAAATATGAAATCAAGGACGGGCATCTAGTGACAACACTCGGCGGCACACCCTTCGAGGCCACAGTATTCGAGCAAAACGGCAAATACATGGCGGCTCGCAGCAACGAGTTCGGCTATGTGAATTATGAGGTTGAGGAGGTCAAGTAGCGCCGAAGCCAGCGCCGATGTTCTGCATACATCGGTACTGGCAGATTGCCACGAACCGATATTGCCGTAGCTCAGAAAGAAAGCTGTTCGCGAATCGGCCCCAATGTACTTATCCAGACATTGATACTTGAATGGGCACTGTTACCGAAAGCAGTCATCGATGGATGTTCGCGTTGGGTCGATTTCCGTCAGTCGCGACAGGCAACAATCGGCTGAAGCAGTCTTTCCTGACCGCTAGCAAGCAACCTTACTATTACATTGTACGGGTTGCTGGCCTGACGCCTATGCAGGGTGCCCTGCAACCCGGCATCACTCCCCGTTCAGCGCATCGATGATAGGGCATGCGACCCCGCCGCCTGCATCGCATTGCCGCACCAGTCCGCCCAGCACCTGCTGCATTGCTGCATTGCTGCAAGGTCGGCCATCTTTTGCTCGATCAGGGCCAGCTTGCGCACGGCCAGTGCCCGAGTCTCGCTACAACTGCAGGCCGCATCCAGTGTCAGCAGTGCGCCCGCCTCATCCGGCGTGAATCCCAGCGCCTGTGCCCGCTTGATAAAGCGCAACCGTTTGACCTGCTCCGGTAACAGCGCCGATAACCGCTGAGCGGCTTTGGCGGCTCATCCAGCAAGCCACGTCGCTGGTAATAGCGAATAGTCTCGATGTTCACCCCGGCAGCTTGCGCCAACTTGCCGATACTCATTCCTGTCGCCATCACACGCCCCTTGATTCTGTACCTAGGTACGGAATGTAAAGTGACTCTAGGTTAGATCGATTCAATGGAGAAGACGATGGTTCAACAAATCGGCAAAGGTTCGCTGGTCGCGGGCGCATTGGCCGCTATTAGTGCGTCGGTGTGTTGTATCGGGCCACTGGCACTGTTGGCGCTTGACGTCACCGTGCACAAGTGAGGCAACCGTGAGTGCCGTCATCCTCGAATCCGTGTTGACCTGCCCACATTGCGGTTTCGCCAAGCAGGAAACCATGCCCACGGACGCCTGCCAGTTCTTCTACGAGTGTGGCAGTTGTAAAACGCTGCTACGCCCGAACCCAGGTGACTGCTGTGTGTTCTGTTCGTTTGGAACGGTGAAGTGCCCGCCGCTCCAGGAGCAGCCCGGATGCTGTGGTACGGCTTAACCTATGTTTATTCGGTTTATTAGACGCCCCTAAAGCGCCTAAAACGGTGGTTATGGGAGGTTAGTGTCATGTGGAATCACTCTCTGATGCTCGTGGTTATCTACCTGACTATCACCCTCAGCATCGGCTGGTTGTGTACCATTGCTCTCCTATATTGGCTTTGATCCAATGGCAGAAGTGCCGCTGCAATCATTCACGAAACTGGACAACAGCTTCACTCCCGCCCACTTCTATCGATCCTTTGTCAATCACCCCACGCTCGCCACACACCAATAGCGGCAATGGACCAAGTCAGTACGATGAGCACCGCAGCAAGCTTATTCACTGGGCGCTTCAAATTTCTAGCCTCCCGCTCAGCCGCTTTGAGCTGACACTCCTGCAGCACTGCTATTGGCATCAGCCGAATGGCAAGCAGAATGCCAAGTGGCAAAATAATCACGTCGTCCACGTATCCAAAAGTCGGCGCCCTTAATCTCACACTTTGTTACCGCATACCCCAGCCGGGTGTAAAAACCTGCTTCGGTAACAGCCTGGCAGGCTGCCTCACCCCCTGCGCTCACCTGCCTGAAAAGCCCGTCCTAGAGCGCTTTACGCGCTTTATCAAACGCCCAATCCGCGAATTGGCCAGGTGATTGCATATGCTTGTCTGTACAAGTATCTGCGTGTGCATAAGACATTTCGCCACGCAGTACACGCGCTCTTGCGGCACAAGCGCTTTCGATGGTCCTTGGGAATAAAACAATGAAAAAAGCATTTCTCACCCTTTCTGCATTGGCTTTGTGCATGGCTGCCGGTTCTGCGCTGGCCAAGGAGTACAAGGAGTTGCGTTTTGGCGTCGACCCCTCTTATGCGCCGTTCGAATCCAAGGCCGCCGATGGCAGCCTGGTGGGCTTCGATATCGACTTGGGCAACGCGATCTGCGCTGAGCTGAAGGTCAAGTGCAAATGGGTCGAAAGTGACTTCGACGGCATGATTCCCGGCCTCAAGGCCAACAAGTTCGACGGCGTGATCTCTTCCATGACCGCCACGCCAGCGCGTGAGAAAGTTATCGATTTCTCAAACGAGCTGTTCTCTGGCCCGACCGCGCTGGTATTCAAGAAAGGCGTGGCCATCGGCACCGATCCGGCCTCCCTCAAGGGCAAGAAAGTCGGCTACGAGCAAGGCACCATCCAGGAAGCCTACGCCAAGGCCGTGCTGGACAAGGCCGGGGTAGAGACCCAGGCCTACGCCAACCAGGACCAGGTGTACGCTGACCTGATCTCCGGACGCCTCGATGCCTCAATCCAGGACATGCTGCAAGCCGAACTGGGCTTCCTGAAGTCGCCACCAGGCGCCGACTTCCAAGTCAGCGAGCCGGTCGAAAGCCCCCTGCTGCCAGCCAAAACCGCCGTAGGTCTGACCAAAGGCAACGCCGAGCTCCAGGCCTTGCTGAACAAAGGTATCCAGGCACTGCACGACAATGGCACCTATGCGGCCGTCCAACAGAAGCACTTTGGCGATCTGAATCTCTACAGCGGCAAATAATGACCCTGCGCCCATTTGCGGATGGGCACTTTTTTGATTGACGTAGGGCTACTCAATGCTAGAAAACCTATTGCAGATTCTTGGGCTGTCAGGCTTTAGCCTTAAGGGTTTCGGCCCGCTGTTGCTGCAAGGCTCCTGGATGACTGTCAAATTATCCTTTCTGTGCTTGCTGGTGAGCGTTGGCCTGGGCCTGATCGGCGCCAGCGCCAAGCTTTCGAAATCGGCACTGCTGCGCGTCCCTGCGCAGGCCTACACCACGCTGATCCGCGGGGTGCCGGACCTGGTGCTGATGCTGTTGATCTTCTACAGCCTGCAAACCTGGCTGACCAGCCTGACCGAAGCACTGGGCTGGGACTATATCGAAATCAACCCCTTTAGCGCCGGGGTCATTACCCTGGGCTTCATCTACGGGGCTTATTTCACCGAAACCTTCCGTGGCGCCATCCTTGCCGTACCGCGAGGGCAGATGGAAGCGGCTACCGCCTACGGCCTGACCCGCGCTCAGCGCTTTCGCTTAGTAGTGTTCCCGCAAATGATGCGTTTTGCCCTGCCGGGCATCGGTAATAACTGGATGGTGATCCTCAAGGCCACCGCGCTGGTGTCGATCATTGGCCTGGCCGATCTGGTCAAGGTAGCCCAGGACGCGGGCAAGAGCTCCTATCAGCTGTTCTTCTTCCTGATTCTGGCCGCCTTGATCTATCTGGTGATAACCACCGTTTCGAACTACGTCTTGCGCCGGATGGAAATCTTCTACGCCGCAGGCACCCGGGAGGCCGTGCGATGATCGAGCTACTGCAGGAATACTGGAAACCTTTCCTGTTCCAGGACGGCAATCACATCACCGGGCTGGCCATGACCCTCTGGCTGCTCAGTGCCTCGATCTTCTTCGGCTTCGTGATGTCGATCCCGCTGTCGATTGCCCGGGTCTCGACCAATGTCTGGGTGCGCTGGCCGGTGCAGTTCTACACCTATCTGTTTCGGGGTACGCCTCTCTATATTCAGCTGCTGATTTGTTACACCGGCATTTACAGCCTGGCTGCGGTGCGTGCTCAGCCAGTACTGGATGCGTTCTTTCGCGATGCGATGAACTGCACCATCCTGGCCTTCGCCCTGAACACTTGCGCCTACACCACGGAGATCTTCGCCGGGGCCATTCGCAGCATGAACCACGGTGAAGTCGAAGCAGCTAAAGCCTACGGCCTGACCGGCTGGAAGCTGTACACCTACGTGATCATGCCGTCCGCCCTGCGTCGCTCGCTGCCTTACTACAGCAACGAAGTGATTCTGATGCTGCACTCGACCACCGTGGCCTTCACCGCGACCATCCCGGACATCCTGAAAGTCGCTCGGGATGCCAACTCGGCGACCTTCCTGACTTTCCAGTCCTTCGGCATCGCCGCGTTGATCTACCTGGCAGTCACTTTCTCTCTGGTCGGCCTGTTCCGCCTGGCTGAACGCCGCTGGCTGTCTTTCCTCGGCCCGGCTCACTAATTCAGGATGCTTGTTCATGTACAAACTGACCGTTGAAAACCTGCACAAAAGTTATGGCAACCATGAAGTCCTCAAGGGCGTTTCGCTGAACGCCAAGACCGGCGATGTGATCAGCCTGATTGGCGCCAGTGGTTCGGGCAAGAGCACCTTTCTGCGTTGCATCAACTTCCTGGAAACGCCCAACGACGGCGCCATGAGCCTGGACAACCAGCCGATTCAAATGGTCCATGACCACCACGGCATGCGCGTGGCCGACGCCAATGAACTGCAACGCATCCGCACTCGCCTGGCGATGGTGTTCCAGCACTTCAACCTGTGGAGCCACATGACCGTGCTCGACAACATCACCATGGCCCCACGCCGGGTGCTGGGCGTCAGCAAGAAGGACGCAGAGGATCGCGCCCGGCGCTACCTGGACAAGGTCGGTTTGCCGGCACGGGTTGCAGATCAATACCCGGCGTTTCTCTCGGGTGGTCAGCAGCAACGGGTCGCCATTGCCCGTGCCCTGAGCATGGAACCGGAGATCATGCTGTTCGACGAGCCGACTTCGGCCCTGGACCCGGAACTGGTGGGAGAAGTGCTCAAGGTGATCCAGGGGCTGGCCGAAGAAGGCCGCACCATGATCATGGTGACCCACGAAATGAGCTTTGCGCGCAAAGTGTCGAACCAGGTGCTGTTCCTGCACCAGGGGCGGGTCGAAGAGCAGGGTGCGCCCGAGGACGTATTGGGCAACCCCAAAAGTGAGCGCCTGCAGCAATTCCTCAGCGGCAACCTGAAGTAACAAGAGCGCCTTCGAGCGACCGCAGGGTCGCTCGAAGGCGCTGGTTCAACCCTCAAAACACCCGCGTTCAACCTGAGCAATCAGTGTTGCCGGCCTGGTTCCGAAGGGCAGCTTTCCAATCGCAAAAATCAAGAGTAATGTACTTATTACTACATAATAAGTAGCTAACTCTACATGAAAAACTGGTTAACTCTGATTCTTGGTTTACCAACCGCTAATGCCACCGAACGCATGCGAGCCTGGCGTGCTCTGAAAGCTGCTGGCGCCGCGGTTCTGCGTGATGGCGCCTATCTGCTGCCTGATACTGGTGTCTGTCGTGAGGCGCTCGCAGCAGTCGAGCGCGACATCCTGGCCATCAATGGCACCGCATTTATCCTGCCTGTCATAGATCCTAACGGTGAGCGTTTTGTCGAGTTGTTCGACCGTAGCGATGACTACAGCAAGCTACACACAGAGATCGAAGAATGTCGTGGGCAACTCAACCCTGAAAACGCTTTGGCCATCACGAAACAGATTCGCAAACTGCGCAAAACCTACGACCAGCTGACCAACATCGATTACTTCCCAGGTAAGCCGAAGCAGCAGATTGACGCAGCCTTGCAGGAGCTTGAGATCGCCGTCAGCAGAGCCCTGTCTTCAGACGAGCCACACAGCCGCAATCAACCCATAACGGCACTCAACCGTAGCGATTATCAGGGGCGTGTTTGGGCAACTCGTAAGCGTCCTTGGGTTGACCGCCTGGCCTGTGCTTGGTTAATCCGCCGCTTCATTGACCCTAACGCTCAAATCCTCTGGCTGGACACGCCACAGGACTGTCCGGCCGATGCCTTGGGCTTCGACTTCGATGACGCCGCTTTCAGCCATGTCGGCAACCGCGTGAGCTTCGAAACTTTGCAAGCCAGCTTTGAGCTTCAAGAGTCCGGCCTGAACCGCATTGCGGCTTTGGTGCATTACCTCGATGTCGGAGGCTTTCAACCGGTGGAGGCTGCCGGCATCGAGCGCGTGCTCGCAGGGCTACGTGAAACCATTAGCCACGACGACCATTTGCTGGCTGCTGCGAGCGCCATCTTCGACGGCCTGCTCGCCGGGTTTGTGAAAGAGGAACAGCCTAATGAATAAGGCTTTGGCATCAATGGTTGAAGAGGATCTGTCGAGGCCGGAAGCGATCAGTTTGCGTGAGGCGTTTTGGTTTTGGCTGAAGCTCGGCTTTATTAGCTTCGGTGGGCCAGCGGGACAAATTTCGATCATGCACCAGGAGTTGGTAGAGCGGCGGCGCTGGATATCCGAGCGCCGATTCCTGCATGCCCTCAACTACTGCATGTTGCTGCCTGGGCCGGAGGCCCAGCAGTTGGCAACCTACATCGGTTGGCTGATGCATAGAACCTGGGGTGGAGTGATTGCGGGGGCACTGTTTGTGCTGCCCTCATTGTTCATCCTGATCGCTCTGTCGTGGATGTATATCGCGTTCGGCGAAGTACCTGTGGTGGCCGGGCTCTTCTATGGGATCAAGCCCGCCGTGACGGCCATTGTGGTGCAGGCGGCCCATAGGATCGGCTCTCGGGCTTTGAAAAATAATTGGTTGTGGGCGATAGCGGCGGCGTCATTCACCGCAATCTTCGCGTTCAATGTTCCGTTCCCGTTGATTGTGCTGGGAGCCGCATTGATCGGTTATGTCGGCGGACGTCTGGCGCCCGAGAAGTTCAGAACCGGTGGCCATAGCGCTACGAAAAAGTCCTTCGGTCCGGCCTTGATTGATGATGACACCCCGTCCCCGGAACATGCCCGGTTCAGTTGGTTAAAACTGGCAATGCTGGCACTGATAGGCACCGGGTTATGGGCATTACCGATGGGAATATTGACGGTTGTCTTTGGTTGGGAAGGCACCTTGACCCAAATGGGCTGGTTCTTTACCAAGGCGGCATTGCTGACCTTTGGTGGAGCCTACGCTGTGCTCCCGTATGTCTACCAAGGCGCGGTCGGTCACTATGGTTGGCTAACCCCAACTCAGATGATCGACGGCTTGGCTCTAGGGGAAACCACACCTGGGCCGCTGATCATGGTGGTGGCCTTCGTGGGTTTTGTCGGAGCCTATGTCTCGCAAGTTTTCGGGGCCGATCAGGTGTTTCTGGCTGGCGCTGTCGCGGCCGCCTTGGTGACCTGGTTTACGTTCCTGCCGTCGTTCCTGTTCATCCTCGCGGGTGGCCCGCTGGTGGAGTCGACCCACAACGAACTCAAATTCACTGCGCCACTCACCGCCATTACGGCCGCAGTGGTTGGAGTGATCCTCAATCTGGCTTGCTTCTTCGGCTATCACGTGCTTTGGCCAAAGGGCTTGGGCGGCAACCTCGACTGGCCTTCAGCGTTGATCGCGATTGCCGCCGCGATTGCCCTGTTTCGCTTCAAGCGGGGCGTCATCCAGGTGTTGATGGGCTGTGCGCTCGTCGGCTTGGCAGTGCATCTGCTGCGCTAGAGAACACCCGTTGATTAGCAATCTCTGGCGGGCATTGGGCTCGCCCGATCACCCAGCCTACTGAGCTAGGCAGGAGGTGTCTTATGAGGTGGGTTACCCGTGAACGACCCAAGATTGACCGTATTGCCTGTCCTTGGCTAATCAGCCGTTTCATAGATCCACAGCCCGAGTTTCTATACGTGCCCAGCGCCGATGTGCTGCGGGTTGCAGCGGAGAAAGACGCTGCACCCTACGATATTCCCGGCGTTGAGCTGACTCATGAGGGCGAATTGTGCAGTTTCGATGCGTTCCTGAAAAAGTACCAACTCAGTGAGCCAGCCTTGCAGTATCTGGCCAAAATCGTGCGTGGCGCTGACACCTCACACCTGGAGATGACCCCACAATCGGCTGGGCTGTACGCGATGTCACTAGGGTTATCACGGTGCTTTGCCGACGACCATGAAATGCTGGCACACGGTCTGATCATGTATGACGCGCTCTACGCCTGGTGCAAGGAATGCCAAGGTGAATCACATAACTGGCCTCCGCAGATGTGAGGAGACCGGCTCACCGAAGCCCAGCCTGGCGCTGGGCTTTCTACATGAGTGACAGTGATCGTCATTCGGCTGATTGTTGCGCCGGTAAATGTCTGCAATGGGTCGATTGCCCCTTATCGACTGGCATCAATCGGCCAGAAACAGAGATTTGCAGCCTTCGACCTAAAGCACATCAATGACTTACTCAGTACAAGGGGGAACGTTAAGAGACTTGCGCAGATAGCTCGCTGATGCAGGGCACAAATGCTTGAATTGAACTGTCTGGGTGATAGCCGTAGGTGCCTCGTCCCTGCCGAGCAGTTCGTACCCATTGACAGTAAAAAAACCAGTAGCACTTTGGGTCAACAGGTGCAATCGGACTGCACCTTGAGAGACAGCATACCGTTCCAGTTCAGACAACACCGCTTTACCCAGCCCCACTCCACGATACGTCTCACAAACGACTATTGAGCGCAGCAACAGATCGGAACCAGTACCCTCGAGCCCTCCATAAGCAACCCATTTCCCATCCACTTCGAACCGGTAAAACTGTCGATCTGGTTCGCTGACATCACTGTCGGGCAGTCCTGCCTGACTCAATGACTTACGGAGATGATTCAAATCACTCGGCCCTACTTTTCTTATCTCCATTGCCCGCCCTTTTTTCTGGCTCACTGACGTCCAATGCTAGCAGGCTCAAAAGCGGCCACGCAGATGCATCCCTGAAACTGGTGGTTACTCAATTCGCTCCGCCCTTGTTACAAGCAAAGGCAGGAATTACGCCTGATTAATCTAGAAATACGACACCAGCATTGAGCTCAACAAGGAGCCGCGTCAATCAGAGATCGCCAAGGATTACGATGTGGTGGTGATGCTTGGTGACAACCTCAACGACTTTAAGCGCAAGTACTACGTCGCTGACGTTAAACAACGCAATAGCCTTATGACCGAAGACAAAGAGCAGTTCGGCCGCAAGTTTATTATCTTTCCGAACCCTACTGATGGCCACTGGCTCAAAGCAATTTTTGGCGACTCAGAACCACCGGCCACGCCAGAAAACCGTGTTAAATTCAAGGCGGCGGCTAGCTCAACAGCCTGGCAACTTAAGCAATAATCGGGCTGGGTCTGACAGCAGGCTTGAGGAGGCGGTAACCATCATGGCGTCCCCCCCTTAACCAGCCAGGCCAAGATGGGTTTTCTCACTTTTTCTTAGTCGCAGTCGGCCCAAATACCCCGATAGAACGCGACACGTTTTCAGCATCGTAAACGTGTCGCGACATCTGCCATGCCGACATTGGAGATCTGAATCACTCTCGGAGTTGTAGGCACCTTCGAGCATTGAAATGAGGCTCACCAAGAAGCGAATGCCCCAGTTTCACTCATATGACGAAGTCAGACGGGCAGCTATGGGTCGGTTTCAGCCGGTCGTGGCAGGCAGAAATCGGCCAAAAGCAGGCATCTCCTTGCGGCAATCCCACATGCTCACATTTCAACCTACGCGATCGGCTGGATCAGCCCGCATGCCAACGGCTCCAAATTCAATTGGGGCTTTTATGTAGAACAAGGAAATTTCCTCGGCCGCAAGGCGCTCAAACAAGCGAGTGAACTCTTCTTCAGTAATTGCCAGACGGATCTCGGTTGGCTGATCAGCCAGCTCAAAAAAATGCGAGGAATGCAGTTTTCCCGAATGTCCGAAGCCTTCAATACCGGTTGCCAGAGTGGCTCCACGCAGCCCCATTTCTTTGGCCAGATCGACAAGCCAGTCACCGAGCATTTTTCCATGATGACGGCGGTTCTGTTGGGTAAAGAAAATCACCAGAAACCCTTTCATGACTGATCACCTCTTTAGCGTGTGCCAAATTGAAACGAGAGAAGTCCTGCGGCAGTCATCGCCAGTGAGCCAGCGACGTGGAGCGATATGGCACCAATCGCCCAAAACAATCTGCCCTCCTGAATCAAGGTGACAGTTTCAGCTGAGAACGTAGAGAAGGTTGTCAGCCCCCCACAGAAGCCGGTGATGATCAGTAGTCGCCATTCGGGGCTCAGCGATGGCGTTGCGGCTAGGAAGGCAATCGCCAAACCGATGATGTATCCCCCAACCATGTTGGCAATCAGGGTGCCCGGCGGAACAGTTGGGAACAGGGCATTGAGTTTGATACCCAGCAACCAGCGTAACCAGGCCCCAAGTGATGCGCCGATAGCGATAACGAGCAATGACTTCAGCATAGCTGCGCGTCTCCTATCGGCATGAATAGGCGAGAAATCTCTGACAACTGGATGAACAGATGGGGGATGAACGGAGAGATTGAAATCACGATCCTGTCCTAAGTAGGAGGACAGGGCGACACACCTACGCGCCCAGTCCAGGGTTCACGTAGGCATCATCAGCACGAAGGCGGTTAAAGGAGGAATGCCATCTCCTTCAGCCATCCTATATCAGCCCCGCTAAAGGTTTCAAGGTAATACCAAGCTTGAATTGAAGCACTTAGGGCGGGGTCCGTTATGGGTCGGTGGCTGCGTTCGCGACAGGCAACAATCGGCCAAAAGCAGTCGTTTGGGGTACGGAAAATAATTCTGCCCCATTCGTCTGTGAGTCGCTACGAAGGCAAACCATTTCTAAAGCTATTGGATTTCTACGTTTTAAAATCCATCGGCAGGATTGAGCCAGAGCAATTGAACGCCTTGGCTCAACTGGAGCCCAAACTACGCGAGACCTATGCCACCCAAGGAACGTGGTTTGAAATAGTCGCCGAGCAGATGGATCTTCCAGATGAGC
>NZ_JBFUHS010000027.1:0-63180 GCF_056402255.1 Pseudomonas sp. P4_B4 | reverse complement strand
CCCCGCACAACCGCCGGATTTACGCAGCCTGATCCTTGACCACAAGAGCTTCGCGATCTTTTGCTCGCTCGCCCTGATCGGCTTCGCCTTATATCCGGTTCTTGTCCATCGGCTCGCGGTTTCGATTCACGCTTCCTCCCCACACTCGGTCGCCCTCATGCAGTTGCGCTTCACTTCGTTCGCTGTGGTCAGCTTACGACGGGACTTTCACCCGCAAGATTGCGCCCATGCTGGGCGCACAAAAAAACGGAGCCCGAAGGCTCCGCTCTTTATGCAACCAACCCGAAATCAGGCCAGCTTCTTGTAGCGTACACGATGCGGCTGGGCAGCCGCTTCGCCGAGGCGCTTTCTACGGTCGGCTTCGTACTCGGTGTAGTTGCCTTCGAAGAACACCGCTTGCGAGTCGTCTTCATACGCCAGGATGTGAGTCGCGACGCGGTCAAGGAACCACCGGTCGTGGGAGATCACAATGGCGGCGCCCGGGAAGTCCAGCAGGGCTTCTTCCAGGGAACGCAGGGTTTCAACGTCGAGGTCGTTGGACGGTTCGTCGAGCAGCAGGACGTTGCCGCCCTCTTTCAAGGTCAGGGCCAAGTGCAAGCGACCGCGCTCACCACCGGACAGGTCCTTGACGAACTTCTGCTGATCGCCGCCCTTGAAGTTGAAGCGACCGACGTAGGTCCGCGACGGGATCTCGTAGTTGCCGATGCGGATCTGGTCGGAACCGTCGGAAATCTGCTGGAACACGGTCTTGCTGCCGTCCAGGTCTTCGCGGCTCTGATCCACGCAAGCCAGTTGCACGGTTTCACCGACTTCGATACTGCCCGAATCCGGCGTTTCCTTGCCCATCAGCATACGGAACAGGGTTGACTTACCGGCACCGTTACCGCCGATCACGCCAACGATGGCGCCTTTAGGCATGGAGAACGACAGGTTGTCGATCAACACGCGATCGCCGTAGCCCTTGGTGACGTTCTTGAATTCGATGACCTTGTCGCCCAGGCGTGGACCGGCCGGGATGTAGATCTCGTTGGTTTCGCTGCGCTTCTGGAATTCCTGCGACTGCATTTCTTCGAAGCGTTGCAGACGAGCCTTGGATTTCGACTGGCGGGCCTTGGCGCCTTTGCGCACCCACTCCAGTTCTTCCTTCATGGCTTTTTCGTGGGCCGACTGCTGCTTGGATTCGGCAGCCAGACGATCGGACTTGGCTTCCAGCCAACCCGAATAGTTGCCCTCGTAAGGAATGCCCGCGCCGCGGTCGAGTTCCAGAATCCAGCCGGCAACGTTATCCAGGAAGTAACGGTCGTGCGTGATCGCGACCACTGTGCCTGGGAAGTCGTGCAGGAAGTGCTCAAGCCACGCAACGGAATCGGCGTCCAGGTGGTTGGTCGGTTCGTCGAGCAGCAGCATGTCGGGGGCGGACAGCAGCAGGCGGCACAGAGCCACACGACGCTTCTCACCACCGGACAGGAATTCAACCTTGGCATCCCAGGCCGGCAGACGCAGCGCATCGGCGGCGACTTCCAGCTGACGATCGAGGTTGTGACCGTCGCTGGCTTGCAGGATCGCTTCGAGCTTGGCCTGTTCAGCAGCCAGTTTGTCGAAGTCGGCGTCTTCTTCAGCGTAAGCCGCGTAGACCTCGTCCAGGCGCGCCTGGGCGTTCTTGATCACGCTGACCGCTTCCTCGACCACTTCACGCACGGTTTTGGTCGGGTCCAGGATCGGCTCTTGCGGCAGATAACCGATGTTCAGCTCCGGCATCGGGCGGGCTTCGCCGTCGAATTCGGTGTCAACGCCAGCCATGATTTTCAGCAGCGTGGACTTACCCGAACCGTTGAGGCCGAGTACGCCAATCTTGGCGCCAGGGAAGAAGGACAGAGAAATGTTTTTCAGGATTTCCCGCTTCGGCGGAACAACTTTGCCCAGCCGATGCATGGTGAATACGTATTGAGCCATGGAGAACCTAGGGTCAGTGACTGATGAATGATTGGAGCGCAGGCAATGCCCGGCCAGACCGTGCGCGTCGCTCGCTTGAGGCTATCAATACGTGCGCGCTGAAAAAGTCTGATTATGGGGGCGTTCTCAATTAGTTTCCACGCCGCGTTGTCGCCTTAAAGCGGACCAGGCAAGGCGCAGGCCGCTGGGAATGGTCGTTCCCTTTCCAAGGCCTGCAACGCAGCCTGGCCCGCTTTAAGGCACAACCCGAAGGGCCGGGCCTGCTGTTGTGCAGGCCCGGCGCGGTGCGGAAACTAATTGAGAACGCCCCCCGGAGCTGGAACGCTCCCGCGTAACCGGCAAAGCTACCTTAATGACCGGTGGCAGTCCAGCCGACGGACAGGGGCTGGCACTTCGCCACAACTCAAGGCATGCTAGCCGCCCTTCGGGCGTCCGGCTTATAGTGCACGTCGCGCCAGTCCAGCCAAACCGCAGGATTACAGCTTGTCCAAAGTCCCTCCGCCTCTGACTTCCAGCGCGTCGGCCACAGCGCCCGGCTCTCCCCTGCGCGGGACCTTGAAGGGCACCTTGGCGACACTCGCATTATTGCTGCTGGCCCTGCTGTTCTGGCAGTTGCTCGACCAGTTGCGGGAAACCCAGAAGAACCAGCGTCAGTACACCATCGACTACGCCGCCGATCTGGCTGCGCAGGTCAGCCTGAACATGGCGCTCAACGCGCAGATCGCCCTCAACCTGTTGCCGATCGTCGAGCAACCGCAAGGCGCCGATGAACTGCAAGCCCTGCTGCGCAAGCTGCAACAGTCGCTGCCGGATCTGCGCAGCCTGGCGTTGCTCAGCCCCTCGGGAAGAGTCATCAGTGACAGCACTCCCGACAGCGATGACAGCGACTACCTGGGTGAACTGGTACGCCGCAGCCACGCCCAGTCGCACTACTTCAGCAACGCCACCGACGGTTCCGTGGTGCATTTATTGTTGCATCAGGCCAGCGGCAGTTCCCGAGGCTATTGGGTCTTGCGCCTGACACCCACCTTCTTTTCGTCCTTGACCAAGCAAAGCGAGGCCGGCCGCCGCCCGTTGTGGCTGGTTGAGAACCGCATCAATCATCAGATCATCAGCCGCGACGAAGCGCTGCCCTCGGTCAATCCGGGCACGCTGACCGAGGATGATGTCGCCAACAGCGTGCTGACCGTTGCGCTGAGCAGCAGCGATTGGCAACTGCGCGGCTTGTTCGACCGTCAGCGCGTGCTGGAAGAGCTGCTGCCGGCGTTCATCGGCAAATGCCTGCTGGGCCTGGCGTTTTCCATGCTGCCGTTCATCGCCTTGCTGAACACGCGCCGACGTCAGCGCCAATTGAGCGAAGGCCGCCGGCGTTATCAGGACATTTTCGAAGGCACCGGCGTGGCCTTGTGCGTCCTCGACATGTCCGGGTTCAAGGTCTTTTTCGACAAGGCACAACTGCAGGGCAGCGAACAACTGCAAGCGTGGCTGGCGATCCCGGATCAACGCCGGCAATTGCTCAAGGAACTGCGGATCACCGAGGTCAACCAGGTAGCGCTGCAACTGCTTAATGTCGATAGCGCCGACAAAGCCTGGCAACTGCTGATCGACGGCCATCCGCAGGACGGCACCGCCATCGGCAACCAGGTACTCGACGCGGTGCTCAACCAGCAGCAACAGCTTGAGCTGGAAATTAAACTGCAGGATGCCAGTGGTCGCGACCAGCACCTGTGGCTGGTGCTGCGCCTGCCGCAAACCCAGGACGACTATAACGCGGTGATCCTGAGCATCACCGACATCACCAGCCGCAAGCTCATCGAGTTGTCACTGCAGGAGCGCGAAGGGTTTTGGTCGGACGTGGTGCGCACCGTGCCGGATCACCTGTATGTGCAGGATGTGATCAGCCAGCGCATGATCTACAGCAACCATCATCTGGGCCAGACACTGGGTTACAACCGTACCGAACTGCACCAGATGGGCGAATACTTCTGGGAAATCCTCCTGCACCCCGAAGACGCCGACTATTACCACCGCTCCCGCCAGGTCCAGCGCCAGGCCGGCTATCGCCAGTTGATGCAGTGCCAGTTGCGCTTCCGCCATCGGGACGGCCAGTGGCGACGCTTCGAGATTCGCGAGCAGGCACTGGCGCGGGACAAGGACGATCAGGTCACGCGGATCATCGGCGTGGCCAAGGACATCACCGACCAGATCGAAGCCAGTGAGTCCCTGCGCGACAGTGAGCAGCGCTACCGGATGCTCGCCGAAAGCATCAGCGACGTGATCTTCTCCACCGACAGCCGCCTCAACCTCAATTACGTCAGCCCTTCGGTGCAAGCGGTGCTGGGTTACGACGCCGAGTGGATTTTCCAGAACGGCTGGCAATCGACCATCGCCAACCCGCAACAACTGACCGGCATCTACCACCTGATGGACCGGGTCAGTAAAGCGCTGGATCAACCGGACCAACTGGCGCTGTTACGCAGCCAGGTGCAAACCCAACTGTTCCTGTTCGATTGCCTGCGGGCCGACGGGCGCAAGATCCCGATCGAACTGCGTCTGGTATTGGTCTGGGACGAACAGGTTACGTTCGAAGGCGTGCTCGGCGTCGGCCGCGACATCAGCCAGCAACGCCGGGCCGAAAAAGACTTGCGCATGGCCGCCACGGTATTCGAACACTCGACCTCGGCGATCCTGATCACCGACCCGGCCGGCTACATCGTCCAGGCCAACGAAGCCTTCAGCCGTGTCAGCGGTTATGCCGTGGAGCAGGTCCTCGACCAGTTGCCGAACATGCTGACCGTCGACGAGCAGCAGGAAACCCATCTGCGTTACGTGCTCAAGCAATTGGGCCAGCACAGCACCTGGGAAGGTGAAGTCTGGCTCAAGCGCCGCAACGGCGAGCACTACCCGGCCTGGGTCGGGATCACCGCCGTACTCGACGACGAAGGCGACCTGGCCAGTTATGTGTGTTTCTTCAGCGACATCAGCGAGCGCAAGGCCAGTGAGCAGCGGATTCACCGCCTCGCCTACTACGACGCCCTGACTCACCTGCCCAACCGCTCACTGTTCCAGGATCGCCTGCACACGGCGTTGCAATCGGCCGAACGGCAGAAGTCGTGGGTGGTGCTGATGTTCCTCGATCTCGATCGCTTCAAGCCGATCAACGACTCCTTGGGTCACGCCGCCGGCGACCGCATGCTCAAGGAAATGGCCACGCGCCTGCTCGGTTGCGTCGACGATGACGACACCGTGGCGCGCATGGGCGGTGACGAATTCACTTTGCTCCTGCAACCGCGAGCCAACCGTGAAATCGCCCTGAACCGGGCGATCCATGTGGCCGAACAGATTCTCGCCAGCCTGGTGAAACCGTTCGTGCTCGAAGGCCGCGAGTTCTTCGTCACGGCCAGTATCGGCATCGCCCTGAGTCCGCAAGACGGCAACGAACTCAGCCAGCTGATGAAGAATGCCGACACCGCGATGTATCACGCCAAGGAGCGTGGCAAGAACAACTTCCAGTTCTATCAGGCGGACATGAACGCCAGTGCGCTGGAGCGTCTGGAGCTGGAAAGCGACTTGCGCCATGCCCTGGAACAGAACGAATTCGTGCTGTATTACCAGCCGCAGCTCAGCGGTGATGGCAAACGCCTGACCGGTGCCGAGGCGCTGCTGCGCTGGCGTCATCCACGCCGCGGGCTGGTGCCGCCGGGGGATTTCATTCCGGTGCTCGAAGAGCTCGGGCTGGTGGTGGATGTCGGCGACTGGGTGATCAGCGAAGCCTGCCGCCAACTCAAGGCCTGGCATCAGGCCAAGGTACGGGTGCCGAAGGTGTCGGTGAACATCTCGGCGCGGCAGTTCTCCGATGGCCAACTCGGCACGCGGATCGCCACCATCCTCAAGGAAACCGGCCTGCCACCGGCGTGCCTGGAGCTGGAACTGACCGAAAGTATCCTGATGTGCGAAGTCAGCGAGGCGATGCAGATTCTCGCCGGGCTGAAAAACCTTGGGCTGAGCATTGCGGTGGATGACTTTGGCACCGGTTACTCATCCCTGAACTACCTCAAGCAATTTCCCATCGACGTGTTGAAAATCGACCGCACCTTCGTCGATGGCCTGCCCAGCGGCGAGCAGGATGCACAAATTGCCCGGGCAATCATTGCCATGGCCCACAGCCTTAACCTGGCGGTGATCGCCGAAGGCGTGGAAACCCACGAGCAGCTTGATTTCCTGAGGGAGCACGGTTGCGACGAGGTGCAGGGTTACCTGTTCGGTCGCCCGATGCCGGCCAATCAGTTCGAGGCTCAATACAGTAACGATGCATTGTTCATGTTTGATTGTCCGCCGCCCAACCGTCTCAACGCGCCTTGAACACCGTACTCATTTCATGCACTCGCACAGGCTGCCCAGGTTCTTCGACACGCGCAGAGAGCGCAGGTAACGTCGTACCTTCCACCACCATCGGCCCGCTGCTGAAGTTCGCGGTGATGCGCGTTCCATCCGCATAGCTTGATTGCTGGAGCGCGCGATCCTTCGACAACACCTTGAAATCCACCATCGCCACTCTGAACAGTCGCTCGTGCAGCGGGCGGAAGATACGGTCATAGGCCGCGATCACCGGCAGATCACGATCGAGCACTTCATCGGCGAGGTGATAAAGCGGCGGCACCATATACAACAGCTGCAGGAGTGCCGTCGCCTCCCACTCATTGCTGAACTTCAATGAGCCGTACTCCCAGTGATGGGTTGTCACGACGCTGTCATGCAAGGCGATTTGATAAAGCGGCAGGCGAAACCGTGGCGAGCGTTCATAACGGGCGACCGAAGGCTTGAGCGGAACAGGCTTGAAGTAAAGACCGGGCGTTTCTTCGGGCCAGTAATTCCCTCGATAGTACGGCGAGAGTGAATCCTTCATATCAGGATCCATCCACGCGAAGGGCTGTGTCGTCATGCCCTGGGCAAACGCGAACTGTGGGGTGTACCAGGACAACCCACCTTCCGTTCCGGTCACCAGGCCAAGTGCCTGGGTAGGATAGGCCAGCCTCTGGCGCACGCTCTGGCTGTCCTGCGACTCACTGGTCTCACGGCCGGGCGTATAGTCCTCACGCGGCGGGCCGGCGCCATCCACATCCAGAAAATAGCTGTTGAGCCCAGAGTTTTTTGCAATCGCATCGATGCGTTTTCGAGCATAGTCATGGACTGCACGAGCGCTGACATATACCCCCTTTCCAGCAAAACCGGTGACGATCTGGCCGTTTTTATCCCGGTAACCGGCATTCGCCAACTCGTCGCCCATCTGCGCGGTAGACCAGGTTTCCACAAGGTTTGAGGGGTGAGCGCTGCCATAGCTGTCGTAGACGCCGACCAGGTAACCCGCCGCCTTGGCTTGCTCAAGGGCTTCAGGGTGCCAAAGCGCCGTTCGCCACTCACTGACTCCCAGCCAGGCACGACGCAAACCTGCCGATTGCAGTGCGCTGACCAGGTCGGTCGACAGACCGCCCCCCCAACGCTGGTGGGGAGCCAACAGCGGACCGAAGGCCTGGTCCATGGCGATTCTCATATCCCGAGTCCACACAACTTCACCGCCAGGGTCATGTCCACCCGGCAGGGGTGTCACTTCAGGACGGGCAATCACTTTCAACAGTGCCGCGTTGAGCGCTCGAACCACCTCTTTTTTCAGCGATGGCTCAATATCGCCCTGGTTCCTCGCCCCCGCCTTGAACGCCATCTCGACGGTTTTGCGCTTTTCATCATCAAGTACCGCCCACAGTCGGCCCGCCAGTTGCGTGCCATCGCCTTTCTGGCGCTGGAACTGTTCCAGAAACGCTTGCCATTGAACAATGTCCGCGACTTTCAGTGGAGCGCTGCCCCATAGATAGATATGGGATGCCCCTCCTAACCGGGCGACCTCGGGTGTCATGGCAATCTTGTCGTTCAAGGAAACAAATTGGCCGTTTGCTTGCAGCCATCGCCGGTAACCATGCGCCCCCGCCAACGGATCCTGCAGGCCGGGCACAATACGCAGGGTATAAGCGGCATCGGGGGATAGGGAGGAGAAACTGTGAGTAAAACCAGGTCGTACACGATCAGCCCTGCGCTCTACATCAAACGTTGTATCCAGAGGTGTTTCCAACAGCCAGGTAACGGAAAGCCCCTCTCGCAACTCCGTCCAGAACGGCATGGAAAGAATACTCAGCACGCTTTCCGGTTCGTATCGACGCACCATCCAGTCAAGCCATCCGGGGTCGTCTGCCGGCACGTAACTGCCCTCGCCAAAAGGAAATGCATAGGCCTTGATGGCCCCGGGATCCGCGGTCCGAGGCCAGTTCAATACGGAGGGACCTCGTGACCGGACTGACACCCGTAATGCACCGAGCTCGATATTGGCTGTGACCTTGTAGTGGCCCGTGCCGGCAGCCACTTGCCATTCGCGATATGACAGCCGCTCAACCCTGCTACCGCTGAAAGCCGGGGATGCCAATGCCAGGCGCTTGCCTTGTGAAGTCGTGAGCGAAATGGCCAACGTGTCCGGCTCAATTGCAAACTGCCCGGCGGGACTATCCAGCAGCACAGGGGCAACGTCCAAGGCGTACGTCGTACCGGGTACCATGCAAGCAAACACGATGCCCCAGACAGGGGCCATCCAACGACATGAGCAAGCATGCGCAAAAACAGGTGTGGTAGGTATCTGATTGGTCACGGGCTTCATCCATTGATTTCCTGTCCAATGTTCAGGGGCAAGACATTCGTCAGCTCAGCCTTCATCCCAGGCTTCCAGAACAAAGTGTGCCCCGCTAAAAACAAGGATGCCCAACTCGGCTCCGTGCTTCAGCGAAAATATGTGTCCCTATATTCTGCCGAGCACCGTGAATGCCACTTGTCTGCGACATGATGCCGTTTCATATGCCATCTAAAACCCATTGGGTTAGAATGCCCCCCTTTTCCGCCCCCGATCCCTGAGGACCGCCATGTTCAGCCGTGATTTGACTATTGCCAAGTACGACGCCGATCTCTTTGCCGCCATGGAGCAAGAAGCTCAGCGCCAGGAAGAGCACATTGAGCTGATCGCTTCGGAAAACTACACCAGCCCTGCGGTGATGGAAGCTCAAGGCTCGGTACTGACCAACAAGTACGCCGAAGGCTACCCGGGCAAGCGCTACTACGGTGGTTGCGAGTACGTAGACATCGTCGAGCAGCTGGCTATCGACCGCGCCAAAGAGCTGTTCGGCGCTGACTATGCCAACGTTCAGCCGCACGCTGGCTCCCAAGCCAACTCCGCGGTTTACCTGGCCCTGCTGTCGGCCGGCGACACCATCCTGGGCATGAGCCTGGCCCACGGTGGTCACCTGACCCACGGCGCCAGCGTTTCGTCTTCGGGCAAGCTGTACAACGCCATCCAGTACGGCATCGACGCCAACGGCCTGATCGACTACGACGAAGTCGAGCGCCTGGCCGTTGAGCACAAGCCAAAAATGATCGTGGCCGGTTTCTCTGCCTACTCGCAGATCCTCGACTTCCCGCGCTTCCGTGCAATCGCCGACAAAGTAGGTGCCTACCTGTTCGTCGACATGGCCCACGTGGCCGGTCTGGTCGCCGCTGGCGTCTACCCGAACCCGGTTCCATTCGCTGACGTGGTGACCACCACCACCCACAAGACCCTGCGCGGTCCACGTGGCGGCCTGATCCTGGCTCGCGCCAACGCCGACATCGAGAAGAAGCTGAACTCCGCGGTATTCCCGGGCGCCCAGGGCGGCCCACTGGAGCACGTGATCGCAGCCAAGGCGATCTGCTTCAAGGAAGCGCTGCAGCCTGAGTTCAAGGTTTACCAGCAACAAGTAGTGAAGAACGCCCAGGCCATGGCCAGCGTGTTCATCGAGCGCGGTTTCGACGTGGTTTCCGGCGGTACTGAGAACCACCTGTTCCTGCTGTCGCTGATCAAGCAGGAAATCTCCGGTAAAGACGCCGACGCCGCGCTGGGCAAAGCGTTCATCACCGTGAACAAGAACTCGGTGCCAAACGACCCACGTTCCCCGTTCGTCACCTCCGGCCTGCGCTTCGGCACCCCGGCTGTGACCACTCGTGGCTTCAAGGAAGCAGAGTGCAAGGAACTGGCCGGCTGGATCTGCGACATCCTGGCTGACCTGAACAACGAAGCGGTGATCGACGCCGTTCGTGAGAAGGTCAAGGCTATCTGCAAGAAGCTGCCGGTGTACGGCGCTTAATCAGCCCGCTAAACCGTAGCTATAAAAACCGGCCAGAGATGGCCGGTTTTTTTTCGCCCGTTTTTTTTTATTCCGCCGGTGAAAGGCTCTAAACTGCGCTCACCAACCAACTGGTAAGACCGGTCATGCCAATTTTCTAATTTTTACTTGCGAACACCCAAAAATAACGCCTAGACTGCGCCTGCACTGGACATACCGGTAAGACCACAATAATTAAGTCCTGAATCTGATGTGCCCCGCACACGGAAGCCAGGACACCGACCAGGATTCCTCCCATGCTCAGATGGTGCTCGCGTTCAATCTTCCTCCAAGTGGTTCTCGGACTGGTGCTCGGCATCATCTGCGGGCTGACCCTTCCCGAATACTCCGCTCAGCTCAAACCGCTCGGTGACGGTTTTATCAAGCTGATCAAAATGCTCATCGGCCTGATTGTGTTTTGCGTAGTAGTTAGCGGCATCAGCGGTGCCGGCGACCTGAAAAAGGTCGGACGCATCGGCCTCAAATCGGTGATCTACTTTGAAGTACTGACCACCATCGCCCTGGTGATCGGTCTGGTGTTCGCCTTCAGCACCGGCATCGGCAGCGGCGCGAACATTCACCTGGAGCAGCTTTCCGCAGCCGACATGGGCGACATTGCCCAGCGCGGCCAGCACATGCACACCACCACACAGTTCCTGATGGAACTGATTCCGACTTCGGTGATCGGTGCCTTTGCCGATAACAATATCCTGCAGGTCCTGCTGTTTTCAGTGTTGTTCGGCAGTGCACTGAATCTGGTGGGCGAGGCGGCGTCGGGTATTTCACGGCTGATCAATGAACTCAGCCATGTGATCTTCCGCATCATGGGCATGATCGTGCGCCTGGCGCCGATTGGTGTGTTCGGTGCGATCGCCTTCACCACTAGCAAATATGGCCTGGACTCGCTGCAGCACCTGGGCAGCCTGGTCGGTCTGTTCTACCTGACCTGTACTGCCTTCGTGGCCTTGATTCTCGGCCTGGTGATGCGCCTCTCCGGCTTGAAGATGTGGCCGTTGCTCAAGTACCTGCGCGAAGAACTGCTGATCGTCATGGGCACTGCTTCGTCCGACGCTGTACTGCCACAAATCATGCGCAAGCTTGAGCATCTGGGCATCGGCAGTTCGACGGTCGGGCTGGTGATTCCAACGGGTTACTCGTTCAACCTCGACGGTTTCTCGATCTACCTGACCCTGGCCATCGTGTTCATCGCCAATGCCACCGGCACGCCGCTGGCGATGACCGACCTGCTGACGATTCTGTTGGTATCGTTGATCACGTCCAAGGGGGCCCACGGTATTCCGGGCTCGGCGCTGGTGATTCTGGCGGCCACCCTGACAGCCATTCCGGCAATTCCGGTGGTGGGTCTGGTGCTGGTGCTGGCCGTGGACTGGTTCATGGGCATCGGCCGGGCGCTGACCAACCTGATCGGCAACTGTGTGGCGACCGTCGCCATCGCGCGGTGGGAAAAGGACATCGATGTGGAGCGGGCGAACAAGGTACTTTCGGGCCAGGCGGGTTATACCTTCCAGCCGAGAAAACCGGTTGCTCAAGCGGCAGCCAAAGAATTCTGAATGACCGCCGTGCCTGCCGACCGCAGGCACGGCTCATGGAGCGAACTAGTGATTACCTCATCAACCGTCGTCAACTCAGTGGTAGAAAAACTTCGGGCCGCTTTGGCCCGAGGTCAGTGGCGCTCCGGCGAAATGCTGCCGGGGCAACGCGATCTGGCCGAACAATTGGGCATCAGCCGCCCGAGCCTGCGTGAGGCGGTCATTGTCCTGGAAACCCTTGGCCTGGTGCGTTCGATGCCGGGCAAAGGCGTGGTGGTGCTCGAAGCCAATCTCGCTGACAGCCAGACGCATGACAGTGCAGTGGCCGCAGCGAGCCTGGAAGACGTGCTGCAACTGCGCTACACCCTCGAGCCGTTCATCGTCGGCCTGGTGGCGCAGTCCATCAGCAGCAAGGAAGTCGGGCAGCTGCGCCTGACCCTGATGGACATGCGCGAAGCCCTGGAAGCCATCGACAGTGAAGCCGGCGTGAATGCCTACATCGCGTTCCACGAAGAATTGTTCACGCTCACATCCAACCCCATCTTCCAGAGCGTGGTCCAGCAGACCAGCAACGCCCTCAAACAGAGCGCCGAAGTGTTACGCAACTCCCCGGAGCATCTGGCTGAGCGCCTTGAAGAAAACGAGGCGGTGGTGCGGGCGATCCGCAGCAAGAACAGCGCCCAGGCCAGCGCCGAGATGCGTCGGCACATTTTGCGCGAAGGCCAGCGCATGGGCATCGAATTGAACATCCCGGAAGACAACCTCGGCAGTTGAAACCTCTTCGAACTGGAGATTGGCCATGAACAGCTTCGCCTCGCCACAAACGCTCGCCACCCTGCCCGTCCGCCCTTCGGTGGATGATCTGTATTCACGGGTCCTCGACGCCATTTTCGAACAGCGCATCCATTCGGCCAGTCGCTTTACCGAAGAAAGCCTGGCGCAGATGTTCGGTGCAAGGCGCAGCGACATGCGTGATGTGCTGACGCGACTGTCCCATCAGCAGGTCATCATCCTTCGGGTCAACCATCGTCCCCGCGTCGCCGAGCTTGATGTCGAGCAGACCCGGCAGACACTGCATGCCCGGCGCCTGGCCGAGATCATGTTGGTGCGGCTGGCCTGTCAACGACCCTGCGCGCAAGACCTGAAGCACCTGCGGACACTGGTCGAAAACGAGCGTCAATGCGTCGAGCGTGGCCGGGCGATTCGATTGTCGGGAGAGTTTCATCTGCAGTTGGCACAAATGGCGGGGAATGCACCGCTAGCGCATTTTCTTGAGAGCCTGGTACCGGTGACTTCGCTGGCAATTACGCAGTTTGATCTGCAGCAGAAGGATTATTGCGTGGAGCACATGGAGATTCTGGATGCGCTGGAGCGAGGAGATGCCGCGACGGCGCAAGTCGCGCTCAACCGGCATCTGGATTATCTGGAAGATTTGTTGCTGAGCCCTGCATCGGCAATGGGCCAAAACTGTGCCGCAGGTTAGATCGCTTTCGCGAGCAGGCTCGCTCCCACAGGGGGAGTGCACTTCAGCGAGTCTGCTCGCGATGCGGCTCAAGGCTCACTGCAACTTCTGACGTTACTCCGCCGCCACCCGCGCAAACCCCTCGCGAATCTTTTCCTCCGGCAAGTCATCGGCAATGAACACGATCACGCTCTCGCGCACGTCGTCCTCCGCCCACTCGGTATCCCAGTCGAAACCATAAAGCTTCAGCACCCCCTGAAACACCATGCGACGGGATTCGCCGAGGATACTCAACACGCCTTTGTAGCGCAGCAATTGCTTGCCATGCTCCTCCAGCAGCTCGTTCATGAACTCACTGAGCTTGTCGATATCCAGCGGTTTTTCAGTGCGCAGCACCAGGCTGGAAATGCGGTCCATGGATGGAGCTGCCTGGCTGACCGGGCGCAAACTCACGCCGCCACCGAGGTCGGCGTTGAGGTTGAAGCCGCGCACATCGAGCAACTCGGCCAGGTCGATCTTGCCGTGGTCAACCACGCGGATCGGGGCGCGACGGTTGATGCGGGTCAGGCGCTCGCTCAACGCGGTGAAGGTCGCTTCGTCCACCAGGTCACGCTTGCTCACCAGCAAGCGGTCGGCGAATCCGATCTGCGCCTGGGCGATGGTCTGGGTCAGGTGCAAGTCGGCATGCGCGGCGTCGACCAGCGTGATGATGCCGTCGAGGATATAGCGCTCACGCAACTCTTCGTCGATGAAAAAGGTTTGTGCCACGGGCGCCGGATCGGCCAGGCCGGTGCATTCGATCACCAGGCGGTCGAAGGCGATGTCGCCCTGGTCCAGACGCTCGAGCAACAGATAAAGCGCTTTGGTCAGGTCGGTGTGGATGGTGCAGCAGACGCAGCCATTGGACAGTGTCATCACTTGTACCGGCTCATCGCCCAACAACTGGGTATCGATACCGGCGTCGCTGAATTCGTTTTCGATCACGGCGATTTTCAGACCGTGCTCGGCCTTGAGCAGGTGACGCAACAGGGTGGTCTTGCCGGCGCCGAGGAAGCCGCTGAGGATCGTGACCGGGATGGGAGAGGACAAACTGGATCTCCTTTTTCACACAGTGAAAAAACAACACAAAACAAATGTGGGAGCGAGCTTGCTCGCGATAGCGGCTTAACATTCAACATCACTGTTGATTGACAGTCCGCCATCGCGAGCGAGCTCGCTCCCACAGGTTTTGCTGTTAACCCGCAATCCGGATCAACAGCACTTCGGCCCACCCTTGCCACCGTAACGGGCTTCCTGACGCTCCCGGAAGAACATCTCATAGCTCATCACCGGTTTGTCCGGGTGCTTGGTCTGCATATGCTCGACGTAGTTGTCGTAGTCGGGCATGCCGACCATCAGGCGCGCAGCCTGACCGAGGTATTTACCAAGGCGACTCAAGTCATTGAACATGCTGCAATCCTCTGGTTACGCATCCGGCAGCGCCTGGAATGGCGATTCTTTATCCGTACGCTCTTTTTTACCCCAGGCGGCAATACCGACCTTGAGTGCATAGAACAGGATGCTGAACACCACGAACAGGAACAGTGCGGTCAGCGTTGCGTTGGTGTAGGCGTTGAAGATCACGTGCTGCATCTGGGTGATGTCCTTGGCCGGGGCGAGGATCTGGCCGTTGGCCAAGGCATCGCTGTATTTCTTGGCCAGCGACAGGAAGCCGATCGCCGGGTTGGCATCGAACAGCTTGATGAAGCCAGCTGTCGTGGTGCAGATCAACAGCCACACCGCCGGCAACATGGTGACCCAGACATAACGCTGGCGTTTCATCTTGATCAACACGACGGTGCCGAGCATCAGCGCGATACCGGCCAGCATCTGGTTGGAGATGCCGAACAGCGGCCACAGGGTGTTGATGCCACCCAATGGATCGATCACGCCCTGGTACAGCAACCAGCCCCACATGGCCACACAACCGCCAGTGGCGATCAGGTTGGCAGTCCAGGATTCGGTGCGACGCAGGGCCGGCACGAACGAGCCGAGCAAGTCCTGAAGCATAAAGCGACCGGCACGGGTACCGGCGTCGACTGCGGTCAGGATGAACAGCGCTTCGAACAGGATCGCGAAGTGGTACCAGAACGCCATGGTGTTTTCACCCGGCAGAACACTGTGCAGGATCTGCGCGATACCGACCGCCAGGGTTGGCGCGCCGCCAGCACGGGCCAGGATGGTGGTTTCACCAATGTCGTGAGCTACCGCTTGCAGGGCTTCCGGGGTAATCGCAAAACCCCAGTTGCTGACGGCTGTCGCAACGGCCACCACATCACCGCCGACCACGGCCGCCGGGCTGTTCATGGCGAAGTACACGCCTGGTTCGATCACCGACGCGGCGACCATCGCCATGATCGCCACGAACGATTCCATCAGCATGCCGCCATAACCGATGTAGCGGGCGTTGGTTTCGTTATCCAGCAGCTTCGGCGTGGTGCCGGAAGCGATCAGCGCGTGGAAACCCGAGACCGCGCCACAGGCGATGGTAATGAACAGGAACGGGAACAGACCGCCCTTCCATACCGGGCCGGTGCCGTCGATGAATTGGGTCAGGGCCGGCATTTTCAGCTCGGGCATGGTCACCAGGATGCCGATGGCCAGAGCGACGATGGTGCCGATTTTCAGGAAGGTCGACAGGTAGTCGCGCGGTGCCAGGATCAGCCACACAGGCAACACCGCTGCGACAAAACCGTAACCGATCAGCATCCAGGTGATCTGGATACCGGTAAAGCTGAACGCCTTGGCCCACACTGGATCCGCGGCAATCTGCCCGCCGAGCCAGATCGAACCGAGCAGCAACAGCACGCCGATCACCGAGATTTCACCGATGCGACCCGGACGGATGTAGCGCATGTAGATGCCCATGAACATCGCGATCGGGATGGTCGCCATCACCGTGAAAATGCCCCACGGGCTCTCGGCCAGGGCTTTCACCACGATCAGCGCCAGCACCGCGAGGATGATGATCATGATCAGGAAGCAGCCGAACAGCGCGATGGTGCCGGGGATGCGGCCCATTTCCTCACGGACCATGTCGCCGAGGGATCGGCCGTTGCGGCGGGTGGACATGAACAGGACCATGAAGTCCTGCACCGCACCGGCCAGCACCACGCCGGCAATCAGCCACAGCGTGCCAGGCAAGTAGCCCATCTGCGCCGCCAATACCGGACCGACCAAAGGCCCCGCGCCGGCGATGGCCGCGAAGTGGTGACCAAAAAGAATGTGTTTGTTGGTTGGAACGTAGTCCAGACCGTCATTGTTGAGCACAGCGGGAGTGGCCCGTCGCGCATCGAGTTGCATGACATTGCTAGCGATGAACAGACTGTAGTAGCGGTAGGCGACCAGATAGATGGCCACGGCAGCGACCACAATCCACAGGGCGTTGATTGCCTCGCCTCGGCGCAATGCCACGACACCCAGGGCGCACGCACCTACGATTGCCAGCACCAGCCAAGGCAAATGGCGTAGCGGGCTATTATTATTTTTCATTTTATTATTCCAGCCAGAGTGGACAAGAAAGACAGCCACCCCGAGTTTAGCGCTCCTGACGGCAAAGACCATACCCCGACATTGGTCTAGACACCTGCATGCGCTGGCATGCCTTTGATCATGCGGGTCTATAGTCAGCGTATATATCCGAGGATCGCGCCATGAGCGAGCCCCCTGCCGAACGTCGCCGCTTCAAACGTATTGCGTTCGATGTCCGAACCGAGCTGAGTCAGGGTGAGTCCACTTGGCCGGTGAAGTTGATTGATCTGTCGCTCAAGGGGTTGCTGATCGAGCGACCCGAACACTGGCAGGGCGATCGCCAGCAGGATTTCTCAGTGGATATTCATCTGAGCGATGACGTCGATATCGCCATGGATGTGCACCTGACCCACGAAGACCACGGCCAGCTCGGCTTTGTCTGCCGGCACATTAGCCTGGAATCCATCGAGTGCCTGCGACGATTGATCGAGCTCAACCTCGCTGACCCGCAGGAACTGGAACGAGAATTGGGTGCGCTGATCGAGATTTGACGGCCTGTCATCAATCCAATGTGGGAGCGAGCAAGTCGGATCGCCGCACCGCCGCTCCCACAGGTTTTGAGTTTCGTCCGTGAGTTACTCGAACAACGCGTCCAACGCCTGTTCCAGACGCGTGACGGCAATGATCTGCAACCCAGCCGGCGCCTCTTTCGGCGCATTGCCCTTGGGCACGATGGCCCGTTTGAAGCCGTGCTTGGCGGCTTCTTTCAAACGCTCCTGACCGCTCGGCACCGGACGCACCTCACCGGAAAGCCCGACTTCACCGAACACCAGCAGATCGTGGGGCAACGGCCGGTTGCGCAAACTGGACATCACCGCCGCCATCAACGCCAGGTCGGACGCCGTTTCCAGCACCTTGACCCCGCCGACCACGTTGAGAAACACGTCCTGATCATGGGTCGGAATGCCACCGTGACGGTGCAGCACCGCCAGCAACATCGCCAGCCGGTTCTGATCCAGCCCCAGCGTGACCCGACGCGGGTTGGCCAGGTGACTGTCGTCCACCAGCGCTTGTACCTCTACCAGCATCGGCCGCGTGCCTTCCCAGGTTGCCATCACCACGCTACCTGGGACTTCTTCCTGGGCCCGGGTCAGAAAAATCGCCGAGGGGTTGGAGACTTCTTTCAGACCCTTATCGGTCATGCCGAACACGCCCAGCTCATTGACCGCACCGAAACGGTTCTTTACCGCCCGCAGCAGACGCAGGCGCCCGTCGGACTCGCCTTCAAAATACAGCACGGTGTCGACCATGTGCTCCAGCACTCGAGGGCCAGCCAGCGCGCCTTCCTTGGTGACGTGGCCCACCAGGAAAATCGCCGTACCGCTCTGTTTGGCATAACGCACCAGCAACGCAGCGCTTTCACGCACCTGGGATACACCACCCGGTGCCGATTGCAGTTGCTCGGTAAAAATCGTCTGGATCGAGTCGATCACCATCACCTTGGGCTTTTCCTGACGGGCCGTGGCGATGATGGCTTCGATGCAGGTTTCGGTCATGACCCGCAGTTGATCCTGAGGCAACCCCAGGCGCCGCGCACGCATGGCCACTTGCTGCTGGGATTCCTCACCGGTGACATACAGCGCCGGCATGCTCTTGGCGAGGTTGCACAGGGTTTGCAACAGAATGGTCGACTTGCCGATGCCAGGGTCGCCACCGATCAGCACCACCGAGCCATCCACCAGACCACCACCCAGAACCCGGTCGAGCTCGCTGGAGGCAGTGGAGAAGCGCGGAATTTCTTCGACACTGACTTCGGCCAAGGTCTTGATCTGCGCCTGCTGGCCGGCCCAGCCGGTACGACCGCTGGGGGCTGCTGCCCCGCCGCTTTCCACCATGGTTTCGGTGAGCGTGTTCCAGGCCCCGCACTCACCGCACTGGCCGGCCCATTTGGGGAAGGTTGAGCCACACTCGGTGCAGCCGTACATGCGCTTGGCCTTGGCCATCGGAACTCCCGGAAAAAAACGCGATGATAGCTCAGCTGAAGCGCGCGAGTGCGGCCAGATACTTCGCAACCCTTTTGATGATTTCAATCAGTCCCATTAAACGCAGACATATTGATATACACTCACTTACAAGCCTTGTATAAGTTTTTTGTTTAACATAACCAATAAACCCTAGAGACAGACCTTACTGCACAACTTGAAAACCTATACAAACCTTATTCATTTACACACTTAATACACAACCCCAAAAACACCTACATAAAGCACGGTTATTAACTCAGGGGAACACGTAGCTTGTTAGCCCCAAAACCAACCAAATAGTCCACATCACTACAACTGCAATCGACTTTCAATACCGACCGCTGACCACTAACTGCCCGATCAACTTTAACGTCCCGATTCAGTGATAGTCCCTCAACCTTGGCTCGCTCACACAAACGAAGCCAAATCGCTGAAAAACGTCGTATGCAAAACACCGCAGAAGACCTGGTCGCCCCACAGATGAGATCAATCGGTGAATTGTTCAACACCACCCAGGGCGATTGCTGGCAAGCACAGCAGGCAGTTGATTCGAGCAGGAAGCGATTTGCTGATTTACACTGCGTGCATCAACCTCATCTGTAACAAGGAAATAACCTATGGGCGTGCTCAATGAGTTCAAGGCCTTCGCGGTCAAAGGCAACGTGGTCGACATGGCCGTCGGTATCATCATCGGTGCGGCCTTCGGCAAGATCGTTACGTCGTTTGTCGGCGACCTGATCATGCCGCCAATCGGGATGCTGATCGGTGGCGTGGACTTCAGTGATCTGGCCATAACGCTCAAGGCAGCGGAGGGTGCTACTCCCGCCGTGGTGCTGGCCTATGGCAAATTCATCCAGACCATCATCGACTTCGTCATCGTCGCCTTCGCGATCTTCATGGGTGTCAAGGCCATCAACCGCCTGAAGCGCGAAGAGGCCGTGGCCCCCAGCCTGCCGCCGGTTCCAACCAAGGAAGAAGAGTTGCTGGGCGAGATCCGTGACTTGCTCAAGGCCCAGAACAACCGGCCTTGACGGCATTAGCAAAAAATAAAACGGCGCCTTCGAGGCGCCGTTTTTTTTTACCAGAAGTTTTCCACCGCCACCTGGCCGGGTCGCCGGCTGAGGCTCAAGTGCATGTCCCGCTGTTTAAGCAGCTTGCGCGTGTCATCGATCATCTGCGGATTGCCGCACAGCATGACCCGTGAGTGCTCGGGCGTCAGCGCAACACCCGCGGCGCGCTCCAGTTCGCCGTTTTCAATCAGCGTGGTGATCCGCCCGTTCAATGAGCCGGGATGCTGTTCACGAGTGACCGTGGTGATGAATTGCAGTTTATGGGTGTACTCCGCCAGATACTCACGCTTCGCCAGCCCTGCGATCAGTTCCTGATAAGCCAGTTCCCGAGCTTCGCGAACGCTGTAGACCAGAATGATCCGCTCGAATCGCTCCCAGACTTCGAAGTCCTGGAGTATCGACAGGAACGGCGCGATGCCCGTGCCTGTGGCTAACAACCACAGATCGCGCCCATCGACAAACCGGTCCAGCGTCAGGTAGCCAAAGGCCTGGCGGTCGACCAGCAATGCATCGCCAACACCCAGCCGGCTCAGTTCGCTGGTGAACTCACCGCCCGGTACGACAATGGAAAAGAACTCGAGGAACTCGTCAAAAGGCGAAGACACCATCGAGTAGGCGCGCCATACCGTACTGCCGTCAGCCTTGGTAACGCCCAATCGGGCAAACTGCCCCGCCCGAAAACGAAACCCTGCATCCCGCGTGGCGCGCAGGGTAAACAGGTTCGGGGTCAGCGGATGAACCTCGAGCAAGGTCTGGCGCGTAAATTTTTCTTCGCTGACGGACATGGAAGTCTCCAATCAAAGATACCCCAGTGTCCCGCAAAGAAAGCAGCATAACCACCGACAATTTGTAGTGACATTAATCTGCACTAGGGACTGTTTACTAAATTCGACATACAACCATGATTATAAAATGCCATATGGCATTTTATAACTCATCGATCGCCTAAGAACCTGGAACACACTTTTCCAAGAGTTAAAAGAGCAAAATTGTCGAACCATAATCGTAGGAACTGTCCTACACTTCGTGGCGTGACGGATCTTGGATCCAATATTGCACCAGAAAGACAGGTTAATGGAGATCATTGTATGGAGATCTGGAAGGAGTCTCAGCTCAACCAATTGGCACACACACAAGAGATCAATACCGCCTATCGAATCGCGCTCAACTTCGCTAGAAACCTTGGATATAAATTTTGTGGCTTTTCAATTACTTCGAACTCAGTCGTGGCCGGCACCAGTTCGGTAAACCTGAACAATTTTCCCCATGAGTGGAACATTCAATATGAAAAAAACAATGCCACGCAAATAGACCCGGTAGTGGCGCACTGCAATCATTCAACATTGCCGGTTCTCTGGAGCGAAGAGCTTTTTTCCAGGACGCCATGGCTATGGCAGCAGCTGCAGCAACAAGGTTTGCAGCATGGCTGGTCCCAGGCGATCCACGATGAGGAAACCGGTCTGCGCAGTATTCTCAGCCTGGCCAGAAGCCATTGCCCGATTTCAGCCTATGAACTGTACGAGCATCTCGGATTCTCGGTGTTCATCAGTCGCCATTTGCACGCTCTGGCGATCGCAATGCAACCGAGAAAACCGGCTCGCCCTCAGGCTCCTCCCTTGTCACGGCGGGAACTCGAAGTATTAAAACTGTCGGCCGATGGCAAGACGGCCTATGAAATTGCCAGGATTCTCAATTTGAGTGAACGCACGGTCAACTTTCATGTGCACAGGGCTATCGAGAAGCTCGGTGTCAACAACAAGATTGCGGCAGTCATCGTCGCGGCCCGCTCCGGAGCCATCTGAAAGCGCCCGATTGCGGGAAAACCTGCGGGTAATCCAGGCAAAAAAAACGTACCATTTGCGGTCCCTCCTGAGTGATGACGTGTAGACCTCCACGACGCAGTTCACTCGGACGGCTCCGCCCGCTCCAACGCCTTAGGGCAGCGGGACATCCGTTGATTACCCAGAGCCCCGCCCCATGCCTTTGCTCGAAACACCCTTCGCCAGCCTCGACCTGATCCGCCAGCCCGAACAGCAGAACGAACCGCTGCAAGCTTTCGATGCGGCCGACGAATACCTGCTCAATCATCTGGCCGAGCAGCAGCCGGCGTCGGACACCCGGGTATTGGTGCTCAATGACAGTTTCGGCGCGTTGGCGGCCAGCCTGGTGGGCAAGGTGAAGGTGGTCAGCAGCGGTGATTCGTTCCTGGCTTTCCAGGGTCTGGAAAAGAACCTGGTGCGCAACGGCCTGGCGTTTGATGCGGTGCCGAGCGTACCCGCCAGCGAAGCCCCTGCCGGTCCGTTCGACTGCGTGCTGATCCGCGTACCGAAAACCCTGGCCCTGCTGGAAGAACAACTGATCCGCCTGCAAGGCCAACTGACACCTGGCGCCCAAGTGATTGCCGCAGCCATGATCAAGCATCTGCCCCGGGCGGCGGGCGACTTGCTGGAGCGTTACATCGGCCCCGTGCAAGCCTCGTTGGCGGTGAAGAAGGCCCGGCTATTGATTGCCACGGCTCAAGACAAAACTCCAGCGGTGTCGCCTTACCCAACGCGATACCGACTCGACGAACCGGCCATCGAACTGCTCAATCACGCCAATGTGTTTTGCCGCGAAGGCCTGGACATCGGCACCCGGGCGTTTTTGCCACACCTGCCAAAAAACCTTGGCTCAGCGCGGGTCGCCGATCTCGGTTGTGGCAACGGCGTCCTGGCCATCGCCAGCGCCCTGCAAAATCCCGAGGCTCACTACACGCTGGTGGACGAGTCGTTCATGGCGGTGCAGTCGGCCGGCGAAAACTGGCGCGCAGCCTTGGGTGAACGGGAAGTGATCGTGCGAGCCGGTGATGGCCTGGCCGGCCAGGAACCGCAATCGCTTGACGTCGTGCTGTGCAATCCACCGTTTCACCAGCAACAAGTGGTGGGCGACTTCCTGGCCTGGCGGATGTTCCAGCAGGCCCGCGAAGCGCTGGTCGTGGGCGGCGCGCTGTACATCGTTGGCAATCGTCACCTGGGCTACCGCAGCAAGCTGGCGCGATTGTTCCGTGGCGTCGAGCAAGTGGCGGCCAATCCGAAGTTCGTGATCCTCAAGGCGCGCAAGTAACAGGCAAAAAAAACCCTCCGGTCGGAGGGTCGTAAATCCGTGCCTTGAGGCCACGGGAGAGATGTCAGTGCGTGGTCAGGCCGGCCGCGTTCATGAACAGACGCATCAGGCTGGCGACTATGAACAAGGCGCCCACGCTGCCGACCCAGATCAGGGCCAACCAGCCGAGCCGCTGCCACAGCGGCTTTTTTTCGGCTTCTTCAATGTCGTGCAGGGAATGTTTGCCGTTCATTGATAAATCCTCCGATGTAGATCGATGGCGTCTGTCAGGACGCCATCGTCGGAACGCCGCCCGGAGCAAGCTCGCTCCCACAGGTTCGCGGTGCACAGGGCTAGTGGTAGCCGTCTTCATGGGTGACCTTGCCGCGGAACACATAGTAGCTCCAGAAGGTGTAGCCCAGGATGAACGGGATGATGAACAGCGTGCCCACCAGCATGAAGCCCTGGCTTTGCGGCGGCGCGGCGGCGTCCCAGATCGAGATCGACGGCGGGATGATGTTCGGCCACAAACTGATGCCCAAGCCGCTGTAACCGAGGAAGATCAGCACCAGGGTCAGCAGGAACGGCGTGTAGTGCGCGTTGCGGGCCACGGCGCGGATCAGGCCGTACATCGTCACCAGCACCAGAATCGGCACCGGCATGAACCAGAACAGGTTCGGCATGGTGAACCAGCGTGCGGCGATTTCTGCGTGGGCCAACGGGGTCCAGATGCTGACGATGCCGATCACCGCCAGAAGTACGAAGGCCAATGGCCGTGCCAGGTCGTGCATCTGTTCCTGCAACTTGCCTTCGGTCTTCATGATCAACCAGGTGCAACCGAGCAACGCATACGCCACCACCAATGCCGCACCACAGAACATCGTGAACGGTGTCAGCCAGTCCAGTGAACCACCGGCGAACTGCCGATTGACCACCGGCATCCCATCGATGAACGCGCCGAGTGCTACGCCCTGGAAGAACGTCGCAGTGACCGAGCCACCGATGAACGCCTTGTCCCACAGATGCCGCTTGTCGTCCCTGGCCTTGAAACGGAACTCGAAAGCCACGCCGCGGAAGATCAGCCCGATCAACATCAGGATCAGCGGCAGGTACAACGCCGAGAGCACCACCGAATAGGCCAGCGGAAACGCGCCGAACAACGCCGCGCCACCCAACACCAGCCAGGTCTCGTTGCCGTCCCAGACTGGGGCGACGGTGTTCATCATCACATCGCGATCCGTCTTGCCCGGAATGAACGGGAAGAGAATGCCGATGCCCAGGTCGAAACCGTCCATGACCACGTACATCATGACGCCGAAGATGATGATCACGGCCCAGATCAGCGGAAGATCAATACCCATGATTCAAATCTCCTTTGTCAGGCTGTGGCCGGCATCGGTGTGATCGTCGTCAGCGGCGGACAGCGGACGGGCCGGTGTGCGTTTCTGGCCGGGGCCTCCGTCGTTGGTTTCCTTGCCTTCGTCGATCTTCGGCCCCTTGCGCACCAGGCGCATCATGTAGCCAAGACCGGCGCCAAACAGCGCGAAATAAACCACGACAAACAGGATCAGGGTGATGCTCATCTGCACGAAGCTATGGTTGGACGACGCATCCGCCGTACGCATCAGGCCATAGACCACCCATGGCTGACGGCCGATTTCCGTGGTGAACCAGCCGGCGAGGATCGCGATCAGGCCGGACGGCCCCATCCACAATGCCAGGTACAGGAACGGCCGCGACGTGTAGAGGGTGTCGCGCTTGCGCAGCCACAGGCTCCACAAACCGGTGAAGATCATCAGGAAGCCCAGGCCGACCATGATCCGGAACGACCAGAACACGATGGTTGAATTCGGCCGGTCTTCAGGCGGGAACTCCTTGAGCGCCGGCACCTGTTTGTCCAGGGTGTGCGTGAGGATCAGGCTGCCCAGGTACGGGATCTCGACAGCGAACTTGGTTTTCTCTTCTTTCATGTCCGGCCAGCCGAACAGGATCAGCGGAGTCGCCTCGTTACCCTTGTTTTCCCAGTGGCCTTCGATCGCAGCGATTTTTGCCGGCTGATGCTCAAGCGTATTGAGGCCGTGGAAATCACCAATGACGGCCTGGATCGGCGCGACGATCAATGCCATCCACATGGCCATCGAGAGCATTTTGCGGATCGCCGGGTTGTCCTTGCCGCGCAGCAAATGCCAGGCCGCGGAGGAGCCGACGAAGAAGGCCGTGGCGACGAATGCAGCCGTGGCCATGTGCATCAGGCGATACGGGAACGACGGGTTGAAGATAACCGCCAGCCAGTCGGTGGGTATGACCTGACCGTTGACGATCTCGAAGCCCTGCGGGGTCTGCATCCAGCTATTGGAGGCGAGAATCCAGAACGTGGAGATCAATGTACCGATGGCCACCATCACGGTGGCGAAGAAGTGCAGGCCACGCCCGACCTTGTTCCAGCCAAACAGCATGACGCCGAGGAACCCGGCTTCGAGGAAGAATGCCGTGAGCACTTCATAGGTCAGCAACGGCCCGGTCACGGAACCGGCGAAGTCCGAGAAGCGGCTCCAATTGGTGCCGAATTGATAGGCCATTACCAGGCCGGAAACCACCCCCATGCCGAAGTTGACGGCAAAGATCTTCGACCAGAAATGGTAGAGGTCACGGTAGGTGTCGTTATGGGTTTTCAGCCACAGGCCTTCGAGTACTGCCAGGTAACTCGCCAGGCCGATGGTGATGGCCGGAAACAGGATGTGGAACGAGATGGTGAACGCGAACTGAATTCGGGCGAGATCAAGTGCCTCTAAACCGAACATAAGTCTTCCTCTGTCAGGTAGTACGGCTGCTGGCTGGAAGCCTGCACCCACGGCCCCCACGGGTATGGAGTGTGGCGAATCTCTGTTTGTTCTTTTTTTGCACGCATCACAACGCAGGGAGTCTGGCCTTGCGGCCGCCGGATCAATTCCTTTTGTGGGTTTTGATCTGGATCAATCAACGTTGAAAGAGTAGTCCCAATTTCGGGGATGAACCGCGTGGTCTTTTGCCGCGTGACAAGTTGCCTCACGGCTATCGAAATGGCCTGAAATAAATTGCCCGTGGCGAGGGAGCTTGCTCCCGCTCGGCTGCGCAGCAGTCGTCATAGCAATGAATGCCATTCACATGAAAGAGCGAACCTGCTGAGATTAGGGCTGCTTCTCAGCCCAGCGGGAGCAAGCTCCCTCGCCACAAGGTTTTCGGCGTTTGAAAAATCGATGTCTGGCTAACTATTTTTTTGTCACGGCAACTTTCTGTTACAGGTTGGTGATAATCTCGCCGTTCCCCTCTCCCCCAGATTTCCCCGCAGATGCCCAGCCAAGAGCCCTTGCTGTTACGTCACCATCGCCCTTTTCTCGCGTTCTGGCTGGCCCGGGTATTTACCGCCAGCGGCTTCCAGATGCTCACCGTGGCCATCGGCTGGAACCTGTATCAATTGACCGGCAACGTGCTCGACCTAGGTCTGGTCGGCCTGGTCGAGTTCGCCCCGCGCGTGCTGTTCATGCTGCACACCGGGCACGTCGCCGACCGCTATGACCGGCGCAAGGTTGCGGCGATCTGCCAGTTCCTGCAGGCATTGATCGCCCTGTCGTTGGCCATCGGCAGCGCGACCGACCATGTCACCCGGGAAATGATCTTTATCCTGGCCTTCCTGCTCGGTGCCGCTCGTTCCTTTGAAATGCCGACCACCCAGGCGCTGTTGCCAAGCATCGTGCCCAGCGCGCTGTTTCCCCGAGCGGTCGCCGCCGCACAATCGGCCCAGCAATCAGCCACCATCGTCGCCCCGGCCCTCGGCGGTTTGCTCTACGGCTTCGGCAGCGTCTGGGTGTATGGCCCGACGGTGCTGCTGTATGTCATCGCTTGTTCGCTGATGCTCAACCTGCCGGCCCGGCAAACGCCGCTAAACAAGGGCAAGGCCACTCTGGACTCACTGCTGGCGGGCATTCGCTTTATCCACAGTCGTCCGGACATTCTCGGGGCGATCTCCCTCGATCTGTTCGCGGTGCTATTGGGTGGTGCGACGGCGCTGCTGCCGGTGTTCGCCAAGGACATTCTGCTGACCGGCCCGTGGGGCCTCGGCCTGTTGCGCTCGGCACCGGCAGTGGGTGCGCTGCTGATGTCGCTGTTCCTGGCGCGGTTTGCCGTGGAGCGCAACGTCGGGCGGGTGATGTTCACGGCCGTAGGCATCTTCGGCGTGGCAACCATCGCCTTCGGCCTGTCGACCTCGTTCTGGTTTTCCCTGGCGGTGCTGGTGGTATTGGGCGCGGCAGACATGATCAGCATGGTGATTCGCGCATCTTTCGTACAACTGGAAACACCGGACGAAATGCGCGGCCGGGTCAGCGCCGTGAACGGTTTGTTCATTGGAGCCTCGAACCAGTTGGGTGAATTCGAATCAGGCCTGACCGCCCATTGGTTCGGCACTGTGCCAGCCGTAGTCTTGGGCGGGATCGGAACGCTGGTGGTGACCGGGGTGTGGGTCAAACTGTTCCCGACACTGGCCAGCCGCGATCGCATGCACGTGGCTAAAGATGAAGAGAAGGAAGAGGCGAAAGTCTGACACTCTCTAAACGAGCAACTCCCCCGCCACTGCCATACGAGTGGCTTTACCGCAGAGTTGCTCCACCAGCGCCAGGGCAAACGCCAAAGCGGCGCCTGAGCCTTGGGCCGTGACGCAGTTGCCGTCGACCACCACCGGTTGATCGACAAAAGTACAGCCCGACAGTTGATGACTGGCCGAGGGCAGGCAGGTCATGCGCCGTTGACGCAATACGCCAAAGGCCTGCAGCGCCACGGCGGGCGCTTCGGCGATGCCGGCGAACAGGCGACCGGCTGCCGCCTGATCCATGATCAATTGTTGCAGGGGTTGGTGGGCTGCCAGGTGCTGCGAACCCACCGCACCACCGGGCAAGGCAATCAGGTCGAAGGGTTGCGCCAGCAAGTCCACCAGCATCGCATCGGAAGTCAGGCGAGTACCGCGGGCGCAGGTGAGCATGCGCCGCCCTTCGATACTGGCCACCACCACTTCTACTTTGGCGCGGCGCAGCACGTCGATCAGGGTCACGGTTTGCAGGTCATCGGTGCCCTCGGCGAGGGCAATCAAGGCTCTAAAGGTCATCAGATGCTGTCCACAGAATGATCTTTTAAGCGTAGACAGCTTTCCCGCCCCTTGTTCGAGACCTGTGGTTACTTGATGTAAAGCTGCGTCGACATCGTGTTGCCGGGCGCGTTGATCGAGGTATTGCTGAAGGTCAATGTGCCTTCCTGCTTGCCCGCCAGATCAAGAGCGTACAAATAGCCGACGGTTTTTTCCCCGGGGGTGCAACTGGTCAGGTTGCCGTTCTTGAACGCGCAAACCGGTGTCCGTGTGCCGTTCACCTCGAAACCATCGAGGGCGACATGGGCCTCACGCCCGTAGCCCACTTCCAGCACATACACCGTGATGTTCGGGCCATTGTGATCGCAACGCGTCCGGGTTTGCCCTTCGTCGATGTTCTCGACACCACAGGACGGCGACGCGACCTTGAGTACCTTCAATTGCGTCAGTGGCGGGGCCGAGGCCGCCACGGTCGTTTGAGCCCCGAGAAACAACGCCATCCATACACCGAAGGCGGCAACCAGACGCTTTTTCATGCAGGACCCATCCACCCCAAAAAAACCAGCGCGCAGTATGGCGCACTTGGCTTTGTCGCAAAACATCGACGACGATCACCGCCAAAGCAGCCATATTCCCAAGCTACTGGTATGATGCGCGGCTTTTTCCGGCCCACAGTAATTTCCAGGCGCGTTCTGCTGCCTGTGCTTTGCTGTTGAGGTCGATACATTCACGGCGCCCGGCGCGCCACGGGGAGCAGACATGCTGGAAAGGCTGTTTCAACTCAAGGCACACAACACCAACGTGCGGACCGAGATTCTGGCGGGCGTCACGACCTTTTTGGCCATGGCCTACATTCTGTTCGTCAACCCGAGCATCCTCGGCGAGACCGGCATGGACAAGGGCGCAGTGTTCGTCGCCACCTGCCTGGCCGCCGCCATCGGCTCGACGACCATGGGCCTGATCGCCAACTACCCGATCGCCCTTGCTCCGGGCATGGGCCTGAACGCCTTCTTCACCTACACCGTGGTCCTGCACATGGGCCATACTTGGCAAGTGGCGCTGGGTGCGGTGTTCATCTCGGCGGTGTGCTTCTTCCTGCTGTCGATCTTCCGCATCCGTGAATGGATCATCAACAGCATCCCGCTGCCTCTGCGCTCGGCGATTGCCGCCGGTATCGGCCTGTTCCTGGCGCTGATCGCCCTGCACAACGCCGGTATCGTGGTCAGCAACCCGGCGACCATGGTCGGCCTCGGTGACCTGAAACAACCGGCTCCGATCCTCGCTACCCTCGGTTTTGCCCTGATCGTCGCCCTCGAAGCCCTTGCCGTGCGCGGCGCGGTGCTGATCGGCATTCTGGTGGTGACCATCGTTTCCATCGTGATGGGCTTCACCCCGTTCGGCGGCGTGATGTCGATGCCGCCATCCCTGGCCCCGACCTTCCTGCAACTGGACATCAAGGGCGCGCTGGACATCGGTCTGGTCAGCGTGATCTTCGCCTTCCTGTTCGTCGATCTGTTCGATAACTCCGGCACTCTGATCGGCGTCGCCAAGCGCGCCGGTCTGATGCGCAAAGACGGTCACATGCCGAAAATGGGCCGCGCGCTGATCGCCGACAGCACCGCAGCCATGGCCGGTTCCCTGCTGGGCACTTCGACCACCACCAGCTACATCGAGTCCGCTGCTGGCGTGAGTGCCGGTGGCCGCACCGGCCTGACCGCCATCGTGGTCGCGTTCCTGTTCCTGCTGGCGCTGTTCTTCTCGCCACTGGCCGCCAGCGTTCCAGCCTTCGCCACCGCGCCGGCACTGCTGTTCGTCGCCGTGCTGATGACATCCGGTCTGGCCGAAATAGACTGGGACGACATTACCGTCGCCGCGCCGGTGGTGATCACCGCGCTGGCGATGCCGTTTACTTACTCCATCGCCAATGGCATCGCCTTCGGTTTCATTTCCTGGACTGCCATCAAGCTGATGTCCGGTCGCGGCCGTGAGCTGAACCCGGCGCTGGTGATCCTGTCGATTCTGTTCGTGATCAAGCTGGGTTGGTTCAACGCATGACTTTTGATTCCCAGGCCTACGCCGTTCAGCTCGAAGAAAAGGTCACGCGCTTGCGTGACCTGCTGGCCCCGTTCGATGCACCGGAGCCCGCCGTTTTCGATTCGCCGCTGAAAAACTTCCGCCTGCGCGCCGAGTTCCGCCTGTGGCGCGAGGCCGGCGAGCGTCACTACGCGATGTTTTCCCAGGAAGACAAACGCACGCCAATCCTGATCGAAGAGTTCCCGATTGCCAGCCTGCGCATCAACCAGCTGATGCCGCAGCTGAAGGCCGCGTGGCAAGCCAGTGCGCCCCTGAGCCACAAGCTGTTCCAGGTGGAGTTCCTGACCACTCTGGCCGGCGACGCGATGATCACCCTGTGCTATCACCGCCCGCTGGACGAGCACTGGCATACGGCGGCGTCGAAACTCGCGGCCGACCTGAACGTCAGCATCATCGGCCGCTCCAAGGGCAAACGCGAAGTCATCGGTCACGATTACGTGGTCGAGAAGCTGGAAGTCGGCGGCCGCACCTTCAGCTATCGCCAGCCTGAAGGCGCGTTCACCCAGCCCAACGGCACGGTGAACCAGAAGATGCTCAACTGGGCATACGATGCGCTTGGCGATCGCTCCGATGATTTGCTGGAGCTGTATTGCGGCAACGGCAACTTCACCCTGCCGCTCGCCACCCGCGTGCGCAAAGTGCTGGCCACCGAAATCAGCAAGACCTCGGTCAACGCGGCGCTGAGCAACCTCAGCGAAAACGCTGTGGATAACGTCACCCTGGTGCGCTTGTCCGCTGAAGAGCTGACCGAAGCCCTGAATGAAGTGCGCCCGTTCCGGCGCCTGCATGGCATCGACCTCAAGAGCTACGAGTTCGGTAGCGTGTTCGTCGACCCGCCCCGTGCCGGCATGGACCCGGACACCTGCGAGCTGACCCGGCGCTTCGACAACATCCTGTACATCTCCTGCAATCCGCAGACCCTGGCAGCCAACATCGCCCAACTGCACGACACCCACCGCATCACCCAATGCGCGATGTTCGACCAGTTCCCATGGACCCATCACATGGAATCCGGGGTGATGCTGACCCGGCGTTGATGGCGCCTGCCAGGCACAAAAAAGCCGTCTTCTCGACGGCTTTTTTGTGGGCACACTTACAAGACAACATCGACTTTGCGCGGGCGCCCGCCTTTCCTGCCGTTGGCCCGCGCGGCTTCAGACTTTGCGGCGCTGCTCTGGCGACCATTGCGCGAAGCGACGACCGAGGCCGCCATGGCCATCAGCGGCTTGCTCGCAGAAATCATCCCGGCGATAGATACATGCAGGTCTTTGCTTTCATGGCACAGTGCAGTACCCGCGTAACCGACAGTCAGACTGGCGAAGTCCCCGCCCTCAAAATCATCGAACTCCGGATAGTTGGCCACGGGCAACAATACGCCGCTGCCGTCTTCGAAGCTGACAGCCAGACAGGGGGCCTGGTAGGTAACCGCTGTCGCCTGCAGGCTATTTTTTCTACGTAATTCGCCACGTTCAATGGCTTTGTCCAGGCTACTTTCCGTTACGGGATTATCGGCCTGAACCTTGGCTTTTATCGTTTTCATAACTCGATCTCCACACCTTCCTGTGCGCCTATCAGGGACAGCAACGTCTTGTTCGATTCAGGTTCGTAGCAAGCCGATCCAATCATGTTGGTGGTACTGACAACCCTTTTCACCACAACGACTTCGTTGCTTTGCCAGTCCCACAATTGATTATCAAGACAAGCCGTTTGTAACTTTCGCCACCAGATGCCCCGGGCGCGCCGCAAATGGGCAGGTTGCTGGAGCGATTGGCGCAATCCCTCAAGCACCGCCAACGGTGGCCGACGCGAAAGCGGAACTACATCCCAGAGCTCGACACCGTTGTGCCAAAAGCTGAACCTGAATCTCGCACTCCACGTACCCGCCTCCACATGCGCATGGGGCGGACAATGCTCGTCTCGCAACATGATCACTACCGACAGTCCCTTGTGATTGCATATCTTCATGCTAACCCATCCGTTAGGTTAATGAATCCGAGGATTCGACATTCTCTGGAAAACCCGACCGCTGGCATTGGCCGTAGAATCATTTCTTGCGTCCTCAGACTAGCGTCCAGGCGTTACCCGGCCCTGCGGAACACCGCGCGCAATGGTAAGAAATCCTTTCATTACGGCTCTAGCACCTGATAAATACTGATCCAGCTCCTTCATCTGATCTCCGGTGTAATCAATCATGCAGCGACAATTCGAAGATCTTCAGTTGGGCAGCATTGAGCTGTTTTGCCTGGCCGCCGAAGCCGGCAGTTTTACTGCCGCGGCGCTGGTGGCAGGTGTCACCCCCGCGGCCGTGAGTCGTTCGGTGTCGCGCATGGAGGAACGCCTGGGCGTGCGTCTGTTTGCGCGCACCACCCGCAGCGTGAAGCTGACCGACAGTGGTCGCCGCTATTACGAGGAGTGCCGCCTTGCCCTGGCACAACTGGTCGAGGCCCAGCGCGAGGTGATGGGCCAGCAGCAAGTGCCGTCCGGTACCTTGCGCATCAGTATTCCGACCACCTACGCGCATCATCGAATCCTGCCTTTGTTGCCCGAATTTCGGGCGCGCTATCCGGCGGTGAAGGTCGAGTCGCACATCAGCAATCGCAACATCGATTTCGTCGGCGAAGGCTACGACATGGCGATTCGCGTGCGAGCCATCCCGGATTCCGGCCTGATCGCCCGACCGCTGGAAGATGCCGCCCTGGTGATGATCGCCAGCCCTGATTACCTGAAACGGGCCGGCACTCCGCAAACCCTCGACGACCTCGAAAACCACGAGTGCATTCAGTACGAATTGCCCAGCAGTGGCCGGCGCATTGCCTGGTTGTTCAACGATGAAGGCGTGCCCCGGGAGATTCTGGCCGAAGGCAGCCTCAGCTGTTCCGACGATGTGCTGGGCGGTGTCACCTTGGCCAAACACGGGGCGGGGTTGTTTCAGACCTACCGTTTTATCGTGGAAAAGGAACTGGCCGACGGCTCGCTGCTGGAAGTGCTCAAGCCCTATGGCGGGCGGTCGCGGCCGTTTACCTTGCTGTACCCGCAAAGTCGGCATGTACCGCTGCGCTTAAGGGCGTTCATTGATTTTCTGGTGGAGCATTTGCCGCGCTGAACACCGAAAGTGTCCGATCACCGCCCACAAACCGCCAGCGTGCCTTCACTCCAATTGACCAAATTAACTAGTTAGTACAATTTATCTCCACAGGCCGAGATCCTCGGCCGATTCCAAAAATAATAAGTGGAGAGATTCCGATGTCCCCTATCGTTCTGGTGCTCAACGGCCCGAACCTGAACCTGCTTGGCACCCGTGAACCGGCGACTTACGGCCACGAAACCCTGGCAGACATTTCGGTCCTGTGCGCACGTACCGCCGAAGAATTCGGTCTGGCAGTGGAGTTTCGCCAGACCAACCATGAAGGCGAATTGCTCGACTGGATTCACGCCGCCCGCGGTCGCTGCGCCGGGATCGTCATCAACCCTGCCGCGTGGACCCACACCTCCGTTGCGATCCGCGACGCCCTGGTCGCCAGCGAACTGCCGGTGATCGAAGTCCACCTGTCCAACGTGCACGCCCGCGAACCCTTCCGCCACCACTCGTTCGTATCCGCCATTGCAACGGCGGTGATGGCCGGTTTTGGCAGTCATGGCTATCGCCTGGCGTTGGAACACTTCAGTCATCGTTTGAAAGGGTGATCGCCGTGACTCAGAACCACGTGATACTGGCCGGGCTGATTGGCGCCGGCATCCAGGCTTCCCGCACACCGGCCATGCACGAGCATGAAGGCGATGCCCAGGGGCTGCGCTACCTGTATCGCCTGATCGATCTTGATCAGTTGAAACTCGACAGCAACGCCCTGCCCGACCTGCTGATGGCTGCCGAGCGCATGAACTTCACCGGGCTGAACATCACCTTTCCATGCAAGCAGGCGATCATCCCGCTGCTCGACGAACTCTCGCCGGAGGCCCGCGGTATCGGTGCGGTCAACACGGTGGTGCTCAAGGATGGCAAACGCATCGGCCACAACACCGACTGCCTGGGCTTTGCCGAGGGCTTTCGCCGGGGCTTGAAGGGCGTTGCCGTTGAACGTGTCGTACAGATGGGCGCCGGCGGCGCAGGTGCGGCGGTGGCCCACGCGTTGTTGAGCGAAGGCGTACAACAGCTGAGCATTTTTGACGTGGACATCCGTCGCGCCCAGGATCTGGCCGACAATCTCAATCAGCATTTCGGCGTCGCTCGAGCGGTGGCCGGGTATGACCTACCCAGCGCCATGGCCCAGGCTGACGGCCTGGTGAACACCACACCGATGGGCATGAAAAAGCTGCCGGGCATGCCGGTGCCGGTGGAGTTGCTGCGGGCCGAATTGTGGGTGGCGGAGATCGTCTACTTCCCGCTGGAAACCGAACTGCTGCGCAACGCCCGCGCCCTCGGTTGCCGGACGCTGGACGGCGGCAACATGGCGGTGTTTCAGGCGGTGAAGGCGTTCGAGTTGTTCAGCGGCGTGGTACCGGATGCCCAGCGGATGCTTGAGCATTTCCAGAGCATGAATGACTGAAAAGCTTCGCGGGCAAGCCACGCTCCCACAGGATCGTAGCTTGCCCGCGATGGATTCAGGTCTGCAGGTAGCGCAATACCGACTCGCAAATCATCTCCCGATGACGCTGCTTGATGCATTCGTCCGGCAGGTCGATCTGAAAAATCTCACCAAAGGTGTGGCGGTTCGAGACGCGATAGAAGCAGAACGAACTGATCAGCAGATGCACATCCAGCGGATCAAGACCGGTACGGAACAGCCCTTGCTCGGCACCGCGACGCAGAATCTCGCCCAGTGAATCGAGGATAGTGTTGTTCATCGCCTTGATCGCATCGGAGCGCTTCACGTACTCGGCGTTGTGAATGTTCTCGATACTGACTATACGCACGAAATCGACGTTGCGATCATGGTGATCGAAGGTGAACTCCACCAGCCGCCGAATGGCTTCGACCGGCGCCAGCTCCGCCAGGTGCAGGCGATTTTCGGTGTTGCGGATATCGCCGTAGAGTTTCTCCAGCACCTCGACATAGAGCTGCTCCTTACTGCCGAAGTAGTAATAGATCATGCGCTTGGAGGTGTGGATGCGCTCGGCGATGGCATCGACGCGAGCCCCGGAAAGCCCCTGCTGGACGAATTCGACAATCGCCTCCTGCAGGATGTTTTCGCGGGTCTTTTCCGGGTTGTTCTTGCGACTCTTGCGCGGCTCGGCACCAGGTTCTACGGAGGCTGCGGGGAGTTCTGAGGTCATTGTCATTGCGGGCTCACGGCCATCACTGCACAGGCTGGCGATTATGGGCTGCGCGGCACGGTGAAGGAAGCCGCGCAGCCCACGTTTAATCCCGCGTTTACGAATTTCCTACAACTTCGCCTGGCGCAATGCGCCGCTACGGGATTTGGCCATGGCCGCCAGGCGCACCGCGACGTTGGCCGCGCCGTAGCCGGCATAACCGTTTTTACGCTGGATGATCTCGAAGAAGAATCGCCCCTCGAACGGCTCGGTGTACACATGAAACAACTCACCGCCCTGGGCGTCGCGGTCGTACAACACGTTGTAATAGGCCAGTTCGCTGAGGAACTCGTCGTCGAAATCGAATCGCGCCGCCAGGTCATCGTAGTAGTTGAGCGGGATATCCAACAGCGGCACGCCCGCCTCTTTTGCACGACTGACCTGAGCAAAGATGTCATCACAATCAAACGCGATGTGATGCACACCGGAACCGCGATAACTCGACAGCGCGTGGGAGATCGCGGTGTTGCGGTTCTCGGAAATGTTCAGTGGCAGGCGGATCGAACTGTCCCGGCTGCGCAGGGCACGGCTCTTCACCAGACCGTAAGGATCCGGCAGTACGACTTCATCGTCCGCCTCGAAATCCAGCAGGCTCTTATAGAACAGCACCCAGCTGTCGAGGCTGTCGGCCGGCAGCGCCATGGCCATGTGGTCGATGCGCTTGAGGCCACCGCTGACCGGCGCATCCGTCAGCAGATTGAAGTCGGTGCCGTAGACGTCGGCATCCTGGTCCACCAGATAGATCAGGCTGCCATCCGGCGCACGCACGGCGGCGAGTTCCAGTTCATTGGGACCCACCAGCCCGCGATAGGGCTGGCCCTTGTAGGCCACGGCTCGAGCCAGCGCACTGGCGCTATCCTTGACCCGCACGGCAGTCGCGCACAACGAAGGGCCGTGCGCCTCGAAGAAACTGTGACCGAAGGAGTAAGGTTCGGAGTTGAGGATCAGGTTGATATCGCCCTGACGCATCAGGCTGACGCTCTTGGAACGATGCTGCCCGGCCTTGACGAAACCCAGTCGCTCAAGCCAATGGGCGAGCTTGGCGCCGAGGCTTTCGTCCACGGCAAACTCCAGGAACTCGATGCCGTTGTACTCGCTGGCCTTGGGCGTTTCGAACAGAATCTCGGGGTTGCCCGCAGGCTTGGCTTCCTGCGCCAGGCGCTCGCGGGTTTTCTCTTCCAGATACAGCAACGAACGCAAGCCGTCGGCGGCGTTGGCTCGTGGTGGCGCGGCGCGGAAACCGTCGTTGAAGATCTCCAGCGACAAAGGCCCGGTGTACCCGCTCTTGATGATCGGCGCGAGGAACCCCGGCAAGTCGAATTCACCCTGGCCCGGGAAGCAGCGAAAATGCCGGCTCCACTCCAGCACGTCCATGGCCAGGATCGGCGCGTCAGCCATTTGCACGAAGAAAATCTTGTCGCCGGGAATCTCGGCGATAGCACTTGGATCGCCCTTGAGCGACAAGGTGTGAAAGCTGTCCAGCAACACGCCGAGGCTTGGGTGATCGGCCTGACGCACGATGTTCCACACCTGTTGCCAGGTGTTCACATGCCGGCCCCAGGCCAGCGCTTCGTAACCGATGCGCAGGCCACGTGCCCCGGCGTGCTCGGCCAGCAGTCGCAAGTCGTCGACCAGGATCTGCTCATCACCGATGGACTCGGCCGAGGCATTGCTGCACACCAGCACCAGGTCAGTGCCCAGCTCCTGCATCAGGTCGAACTTGCGCTCGGCGCGTTCCAGGTTGCGCGACAGGCGATCGCGGCGGCAGCCTTCGAAATCGCGGAACGGTTGAAACAGCGTGATGGCGATCCCGAGATCGGCGCACATCTGTTTAATTTCCCGTGGACTACCGTCGTAGTAGAGAAGGTCGTTCTCGAAAATCTCGACGCCGTCGAACCCGGCGGCGGCAATGGCTTCGAGTTTTTCCGGCAGGGTACCGCTCAAGGATACGGTGGCAATGGAACGCTGCATGTTTCGGCTCCCGGTGGAGGCTTCGGCTACAGGGAATTTGCGCCGCTTTTAAAAGAGTGAACCGATTATTGAGCCGGTCGGTGCATTGAGCAATTTAAAGTGTACTACCCAGTTAGTTTTGCGTGCGATTATCGAACACAATGGCCGATAGCGAATTGACGATTTTTTGTTCACTGCGCAACATCAACACCACATTGGGTCCGGTCTTGAAATCGTCGGCCCCGGTCAACAAAACCCAGAACACCACATAAAAATTTCAAAAAACGGGTATACGCTCATGCGCTCATTCAACGCCTTGATCACTCGCTCCACCGTCATTACGCCTTGCCTGGCGCCCATCCGAACCCCGCGCACCGCCGGCACAACCGTGCCCGCTCGCTGAATATCCCGTCAGCCGACGAACACAGCCGATCAGCCCTTTCGCGCACGCCGCGACAGACCGATTGATCACGCGCCCTTGAAGTCACGACGAGCCCCGCTTGTCAGTCATTGAACGGATGGCACACATGATTCCTTCTCAAAGCTCTCGCATGGCACCTGCCATGAGCACCGCCACCGGCGGTATCGGCGACAAGATTCGCGGCGCCATGGCAGTCGGCAAAACCCGTTGGGGCATGCTGGCACTGGTGTTTTTCGCCACCACCCTGAACTACATCGACCGCGCTGCCCTGGGGGTGATGCAGCCGATCCTGGCCAAGGAAATGAGCTGGACGGCGATGGACTACGCCAACATCAACTTCTGGTTCCAGGTCGGTTACGCCATCGGCTTCGTGCTGCAAGGCCGCTTGATCGACCGGGTCGGCGTCAAGCGCGTGTTCTTCTGCGCCGTGCTGCTCTGGAGCCTGGCGACCGGCGCCCACGGCCTGGCCACTTCGGCGGTCGGCTTCATGGTTTGCCGATTCATCCTCGGCCTGACCGAAGCGGCGAACTATCCGGCCTGCGTGAAAACCACACGCCTGTGGTTCCCGGCCGGCGAGCGCGCCGTGGCCACCGGCATTTTCAACGCCGGCACCAACGTCGGTGCGATGTTCACCCCGATGCTGCTGCCACTGATCCTGCACGTCTGGGGCTGGCAGGCCGCGTTCCTGTGCATGTCGGCACTGGGCGGGATCTGGCTGGTGCTCTGGGGCCTGAAGTACTTCAACCCGGAAGACCACCCGAGCGTCAAACAGTCGGAGCTGGACTACATCCAGAACGAAGTCGAACCGGAACAAACCCGCGTGCCGTTCTCGAAAATCCTGCGCATGCGCGGCACCTGGGCCTTCGCCCTCGCCTACTCGATGACGGCGCCGGTGTTCTGGTTCTACCTGTACTGGCTGCCGCCGTTCCTCAACCAGCAATACAACCTGGGCATCAACGTCACCCAGATGGGTATCCCGCTGATCATCATCTACCTCACTGCCGACTTCGGTAGCGTTGGCGGCGGCATCCTCTCCTCGTTCCTGATCGGTCGCGGCGTCAACCCGATCAAGGCGCGACTGATGTCCATGTTCCTGTTCGCCTGCTGCATCATCGGCGTGATCATGGCCGCCGGCTCCAGCAACCTGTGGGTCGCGGTGTTCGCCATCTCCTTGGCCATCGGCGCGCACCAGGCCTGGACCGCGAACATCTGGAGCCTGGTGATGGACTACACGCCCAAGCACATGATGAGTACGGTGTTCGGCTTCGGCGGCATGTGTGCGGCGATTGGCGGGATGTTCATGACCCAGTTGGTCGGCCACATCCTGACCGTCACCAACAACAACTACACCGTGCTGTTCACTATCATTCCGGCGATGTACTTCATTGCGCTGACCTGGATGTACTTCATGGCACCGCGCAAGATTCCGAAAGTAGAAGACTGATGTTCCCTCGGCGCAGGCCCGATCTCGGGTCTGCGCTTTTTTTTGTCTGCGTTTTGCCGCAGCTTAGCGGCGACTTTGCTGCCAGGCTGCCGCCAACCCGCTGCAGCAGATCACGGCAATGCCGAGCACGGTGGTCAGTGTCGGTGTATGGGAAAACAGCAGCCAGCCCAGCAGGCCGGCGAAGATAATCTGGCAATAGCTGAACGGCGCCAGCAGTGCCGGTGCCGCGAGGCGGAAAGCCTGGGTCAGGAACAGGTGAGCCGTCATCCCGCAGGCCCCCAGCGCCAGCATCATCGCGCCATGCACCAGGTTCGGCGTCTGCCAGAAGAACGGCACCAGCGCACTCATCACCAGCGTGTTGCACAAGCCGGCGAAGAAGTTGCTGGTGGTCGGGCTGTCGATCTCGCTGAGCTTGCGCGTCAGCAGTTGATAGAAGCAGAAAAACAGCGCCGAGCAGAACGGCAGCAACACCGCCGGGGTAAACAGATCACCCCCGGGGTGAACGATGATCAGCACTCCGCTAAAACCGAAAATCACCGCCAGCCATTGCCCTCGCGTCACGCGCTCGCCAAGCAGCGGTACCGACAGCGCGGTGACCAGCACCGGAGCGAGGAAGTTGACCGACGTGGCCTCGGCCAGCGGGATGTACATCAGCCCCGTGGTGAAAAACAGACTGGTGCCCAGCAGGCACAACGCCCGGATCACCTGCAGTAACGGCCGTTTGGTACGCAGCACCCGCAGCCCGGACTGCGGCAGGAAAATCCCGGCCATCAGCAAGGTGTGAACCACGTAGCGCGCCCAGACCACCATGACAATGGGATAGAAACCGGAGAGGTACTTGGAAAAGGCGTCGTGGCTGGAAAACAGGAAGGTTGCGACAACGATCAGCAGGATCCCTTTGAAGGGCTGATTGACGCCGGAAAGCGGGGTGCTGACGGTCATTGGGTTTCCTTACTTGAAGTCAAAAGCATCACGGGCAAACCACGCTTCCACCCAGTCAGCATAGAACCTGTGGGAGCGTGGCTTGCCCGAGATAGGTGCGCAGCACCGATTACAGCCGCGCCAACAATTCCCGGGTTTTATCCAGCGCCATCTGCGCCCGGTCCAATCCACTCACGCCCTGCTCCAGCAACTGCACGGTGGGAATCTCCAGGCTCAATGGAATGTCAGCCGGCAAACCGCGCAACAACCCCGGCAGGTCACAATCGCCATCGCCGGGGAAACGCCGTTCGTTGCGCGCCTGGCGCAAGATCTCCGCCATGTCGGCCGGCCGAGGTCCTGCGACGTCACACAACTGTGCATACCGTAACCGTGAGGGGGCAACTTTGACCAGTTCTTCCAGCCGCGATCCAGAGCGGTCGAAGTGGAAGGCGTCGACCAATACGCCGCCGTTTTCACGCCCGGCGTTTTCCACGATACGTGTGGCTTGTTGAAGATTGCGCGCATCGGTCCAGGGCATGAACTCCAGGTGCGGGTGCAGCCCATAGGCTGCCGCCAGATCACAGAGCTCGGCAAAATGCTGCGTCAGCCGCTGTTCGTCAGGATCGTTACCGGCCACCAGCAACTCACTGGCGCCGAACTCGGCACCCACAGCGAGGATTTTCTCGAAATCGTCGACGACGGTTTCCGGCTTGAGCCGCAGGATTTCGACGTCCAGCACCCGAATACCGGTATCGCGCAGACGCGCCAGGGTCTGGCGCCGCAATTCGTGGTCGGCCACCAAGGCAAAATGGTGCTCCTCCGGGGTCGCCGGTACCAGACGCAAGCCGACATGACTGTAACCGGCCCGCGCGGCGACCTCGACCATATCGGGCGGTGACAACTCAAGCACGGTCAGGCTGGCCAGGGAGAAGATACGTTCGCTCATGCTCAACCCTCGATCAAGGATGGCGTGCAGGCACGCCCGGTTTCGGCGGCTTCGCGGATGGCTTCGATCAGCGCCAACGTACGCGCGGCATCGGCGGCACTCACCAGCGGCTCGACCTCCCGGCGCGCAACGCGCACGAAGTGCTGCAACTGCAAACGCAGGGCTTCATCGGCACTGAAGCTTTCCTGGGTTGCCAGCAACGATTGATGCCAGCCGCCATCGACTTCGTTGTAGTGCCAGCGTTTTAGCTGCGGAATGCTCAGCGCCCCACCTGTCCCGGCCAGCAAGTAGCACGGTTGATCAGGATGACGCGGATACACCGGGTTTTCCCCCGAATCCAGCTCCCAGCTCCAGGGCGCAGCCACCGCATCGGAGCCGGTCAGGCTGCCCAGTGCACCGTTGTCGAATTGCAGCAGTACTGCCGCGCAATCTTCGTTGGCAAACCCGCGAATGGCATTGCTGGTGATGGCCTGAACCTGACGCACTTCACCGCACAAATGCCGCAGCAGATCGAGGTCGTGGATCAGGTTGGTCAACAACATCCCCGCACCGGCCTCGCGGCGCCAGGGTGTTTCAAAATAGCTGTCGGGCTTGCGCAACTGCCAGAGCGCCGTGACCGTGGTCAACCGACCCAATGCGCCGCTGTGGATAAGTTCGTGGGCGCGGACGATCAGCGGATTGTGCCGGCGGTGATGTCCGACCAGTACCGGAACGCCACTCGCCTTCGAGGCAGCCACCAGTTCTCTGGCTTCATCCAGGTGCACGCCCACCGGTTTTTCCAGCAATACCGGCACGCCGGCCGCGAGGCAATCGAGGGCCGTGCTGACGTGCAGGGTGTTCGGGTTGGCGACGATGACAGCGTCTGGCTTCGCCTGCTCCAGCATCTGACGATGATCGGCGAAACAGGCTACGCCCCATTCAGCCGCAAGACTGGCCGCCTGCGGTCCGGGATCGGCCACGGCGCACAACGTCGCTTCAGTCAGGGATTGCAGATGCTGGTAGTGCTGCTGGCCCATGTTGCCAGCACCGATCAGGGCGATGCGAAGTGGCGAATTCAAGATGCGGTCCTCTTGTGAGTGTTATTGGAGCGATGAATTCCAATAATTTAGAACCTGGTTCCAGATTCTTACACAGACCTGTCCTGAAAGTGTTCGAACAGCGCACAGCTTCTCAAGTTGAACGCTGTTCAAAATGTGGGAGCGGGCTTGCTCGCGAATGCGGTGTGTCATGCGATCTGGATGGCGACTGGCACACTGCATTCGCGAGCAAGCCCGCTCCCACAGTCGATTTGCACAGGCCTTAGCTGAACAACTCCGACGCCAAACTCGCCGCCGACAACTCCTCGGTGTACGCCAGCAACAACGGCGCCAGCTCATGCAGCCGCGCCCCCGGCATCCGCGCGCTCGGCCCGGCGATGCTGAGCACGCCGATCACCCGTCCATCGGCGGGATGGCGCACCACTGCCGCAATCGCCGAAGTGCCGATCGCCGAACTCTCCTCGACCCAGGCGTAGCCCTGTTCCCGCGCCAGACGCAGGCGTTCGAGCAATTCGATGTTCGAGCGCGGCGCGTTCGGCCCCACATGTTCCGGCACCTGCGCGCCCTGCCGTTCCACCAGCGACAAGGCTTCGGCATCGCTCATGCACGCCAGCCACGCATGCCCCGAGGCGGTGTAAAACAACGGCGCATCGCGGCCCATGTCCGGGTCGTAACGCAGGCCGGAGCGCGCGCCCTGGGACTTGGCGATCCAGGTCTGACGCTCGCCGTCGATCACGCCCAAGCGCACCAGCTCACCGGTTTCCTGAGCCAGGCGGTCAAGCACCGGCTGCACGATATCGGCACCGCTGCTCGAAAGGTAACGGAAGCCCATCGCCACCAGTTTGGTCGAGAGGTGATAACGCAAATTATCCGGATTCTGCCGCACATAACCGAGGCGGATCAGCTCGGCCAGCAGGCGATGAGTCGCACTCTTGGGGATGTCCAACTGCTCCGCCAGGGTCTGCATCGGCAGGCCACGGGGATCGCTGGTGAGGCTTTCGAGCACACTGAAAACACGTTCGATCTGACTGCCGGCCATGGTCGCTTCCACGCAAAATTTGCTCGATTCTAGAAGACAACCGCACGAATGCGAAATCTGGAACTGACCGTTCGATAACCGCCCGCTTTACGCCCTCCAGACTTGTTCCTCTTCACCTGATTCTTATATTTTCTGGAACAAGATTCCAAAACAATAAAACACCGGAGCTCAAACAATGCCTGCCGAAGCGCACTTTCTTCCCGACATCGACTGCGATGTGCTGATCGTTGGCTCCGGTGCGGCGGGACTGTCGGCGGCCGTGACCGCCGCGTGGCACGGGCTGAAAGTCATAGTGGTGGAAAAGGACCCGGTGTTCGGCGGTGCCACGGCCTGGTCCGGTGGCTGGGCCTGGGTGCCATGCAACCCGCTGGCCCGACGCGCGGGCATCGTCGAAGACGTTGACCTGCCGCGCACTTACCTGAAACACGAACTGGGCGAGCGCTTTGATCCGGCGATGATCGACGCTTTCCTGGAGGCCGGCCCGCGGATGGTGTCGTTCTTCGAACAGTTCACCTCGCTGCAATTCGCCGACGGCAACGCCATTGCCGACATTCATGGCGACACGCCCGGGGCAGGCACCGGTGGACGCTCGGTGATCGCCGCCCCTTACGACGCACGAAAAGTCGGCACTCTGCTCAAGCGTCTGCGCAAAACCATGCGGGAAACCTCGTTCATGGGCATGCCGATCATGGCGGGGGCGGACCTCACGGCATTCCTCAACCTGACCCGTTCGCTGTCGGCGGCCTGGCACGTTACGCGGCGTTTCAGCCGTCACCTGTTCGATCTCGTCGTACATGGCCGGGCGATGCAACTGGTCAACGGCGTGGCCTTGGTGGCACGCCTGGCGAAATCCGCCGATGACCTCGGCGTGTTGCTCTGGGAATCAGCGCCCGTGAGCCGATTGCTGCGCGAGAATGATCAGGTACGAGGTGCAGTGGTCAGCACCGCCAAAGGCTCGGTGCGCGTCCATGCACGCAAGGCCGTGGTGCTCGCCGCGGGTGGTTTCGCCAATGACATTGAACGCCGCAAGGCACTGTTCCCCCGCACACCGACCGGGCATGAGCATCTGGCCTTGCCGCCCCTCGGCGTTTGCGGCGATGGCCTGCGCCTGGGCGAAAGTGTCGGTGCCCGGGTCAATAGCGACATGGCGTCCGCCGTCGCCTGGGCGCCGGTGTCGCAGGTGCCGCACAGCGACGGCAGCACGGGACACTTCCCGCACATCATCGAGCGGGGCAAACCAGGCATCATCGGTGTGCTGAGCAACGGCCAGCGCTTCGTCAATGAAGCCAACGGCTACTACGACTACGTCACGGCCATGGTCGCCGCCGCCCCGCCGGGTGAAGAAGTAGCGTCGTGGTTGATCTGCACCCATGGCTTTCAGCGCCGATATGGCCTGGGCATCTCTCGGCCATTTCCGGTGCCGCTGTCATCCTTCATCCGCAGCGGCTATCTGAAAACCGGCAACACCCTTGAGGAATTGGCTGCAGCCTGCGGCATCGACCCGATTAGCTTGCGCAGCACCGTGTCGGACTACAACCGCCACGCGCGCAACGGCGAGGACCCGCAGTTCGGTCGTGGTTCCACGCCCTACAACCGTAAGCAGGGTGACGCATTGCAACAACCCAACCCATGCGTCGCACCGATCGAGCAAGGCCCGTTCTATGCCGTGAAAGTCCAGCCGGGCTGCTTCGGCACCTTCGCCGGGCTCAAGGTCAACCAACATGCCCAGGTCCTGGATGGCGCGGCGCAACCCATCGCCGGCCTGTATGCGGCGGGCGGCGACATGGCCAGCATCATGGGCGGTCACTACCCCGCTGGCGGCATCAATCTTGGCCCAGCGCTGACCTTCGGCTACATCGCCGCGCGCCATATCGCAGGCGTCACTGCTTATGAAAAGGAGATCGACCATGCAGCACATCGTTAACGCACGGGGTTTGAACATGCCGAAACTCGGCCTCGGCACTTGGCCAATGCTCGGCGAGGAATGCACCCGTGCCGTGGAGCAGGCTCTGGCCCTGGGTTACCGACACATCGACACGGCAGCAGCCTACAACAACGAAGACGCTGTCGGCCAGGCGCTGGCGAACAGTCCGACACTCCGCGAGCAGATCCATGTCACGACCAAAGTCTGGTGGGACCAACTGCAACCCGACGCCATGCGCCACTCCATGGACCGCAGCCTCAAAGCCCTGCGCAGCGAATACGTCGACCTGTTCATGCTCCATTGGCCAACCACCGATTGGGATTTGCCGCGCACCATAGAAACCCTGGTGTCGTTCAGGGAGCAAGGCCTGGCGCGCAACATTGGCGTGGCGAATTTTCCACTGCCCTTGCTACGCAAAGTCGTCGAAGAACTGGGGGCGCCGCTGTCAGCGATCCAGGTTGAGTACCACGTGCTGCTCGGACAAAACGCCCTGCTCAACTACGCCCGTCAACAGGATCTTGCGCTGACAGCCTACACGCCACTGGCGCGCAACAAGGTATCCGACATTCCGGCCATCCAGCAGATCGCCGCGAAACACGGCGTACTGCCGACCCAGGTCGCGCTCAAATGGCTGCTCGACCAACCCAACGTGGCCGCGATCCCCAAGGCCAGCAGCGAGTCCAATCAACAGGCCAATCTTGCAGCGCTGGATGTGCAACTGGATGATGAAGACCGTGCCTTGATCGCCAGCCTGTCCAAACGCGAGCGTCAGGTCAGCCCTGACTTTGCCCCGGTGTGGGATGCATTCGACGAATAATCCGCAAGACCGGCGATCGCCCTCTCGATAAAAACCCATCGCAGGACGGAATTCGACGGGATATCCGTGTTCAATACAAACCTGAAATGTTCTCGGCAGCCTCTCGCGGGGTGCCGGGAATCAGCCTGTGCGCGAGAAAAAGACGGACGACCGGACTGGCGCCGCTCCCACTTGGCGGCAACACTCATCGCACGGAGCTTTACCCGGAACAGAAGAGGATTCCCACATGCTATGGAAAAAAGGCCGACGCAGCGACAACGTGGTCGACGCCCGTGGCGATGATGTTGGCGGCGGTGGCGGCGGCATGCGTTTTGGCGGTGGCAAAGGCCTGAGCCTGACGGCGATCCTGCTGATCGTCGGCATCGGCTGGATCACCGGCCAGGATCCGCTGCAAATCCTCGGACAACTGACCGGGCAAATGGACCAGCAATCGGCACCCGCCACCAACCAGAGTCGCCAGGCACCACCGGTCAATGATGAGAGCGCGGAATTCGTGCGCTCGATCCTCGGCGATACCGAGGACACCTGGGGCGCAATTTTCCAGCAGGCCGGCCGCCAATATAAGGACCCGACCCTGGTGCTGTTCAGCAATCGCGTGAATTCGGCCTGCGGTCTGGCCACCTCGGCGACCGGCCCCTTCTATTGCCCCACCGACCAGAAGGTCTACCTGGACATGGCGTTCTTCCAGGAGATGTCCCAACGTTTTTCCGCCGCGGGCGACTTCGCCCAGGCCTACGTGATCGCTCACGAAGTCGGACACCACGTGCAGACCCTGCTTGGGGTGTCCGCAAAAATTCAGGCAGCACGCCAACAAGGCCGGCAGATGGAAGGCGACGGCGGTTTGCTGGTTCGTCAGGAACTGCAAGCCGATTGCCTGGCCGGCGTCTGGGCCAACAATGCGCAGAAGCGCCTGAACTGGCTGGAACCGGGCGACATCGAAGAAGCACTGAACGCAGCGAACGCCATCGGCGACGATCGTTTGCAGCAACAGGGTCAGGGCCGCGTGGTCCCGGACTCGTTCACCCACGGTACGTCGGCGCAACGGGTGCGCTGGTTCAAAACCGGTTTCGCCCAAGGCCAGGTTGGCCAGTGCGATACCTTTGCGGCGAAAAATCTGTAAATGAAGAAGTGGTTGTTGGTTGTTCTGTTTACTTGCGCAACGTCCCAGGCCGCCGAGCATGGGGTCAAAGACCTCAGCTCAGGGCGCCTGTTGTTGAAATCAGGTGAAATCGCGGTGGGCATCAGCCCCGCCCCGGCAAAAATCGAACGGGTGCTGATCATCCTCCACGGTCGCTTGCGCAACGCGCAAACCTATCTGCAGAGCGGTGAGCACGCGGCCGAACTGGCCGGGCAAAGCGCTACGACCCTGGTGATCGCCCCGCAATTCCTCAATGAAACCGATGTTGCTGTCCATCCGGTGGCCGACTCCGTTTTGCGCTGGCAAGGCAATGAATGGATGGCCGGCGGCGAATCCACGGCACCGTTTCGGCTGAGTTCCTACGCGGCGCTCGACGAAATCATCGCCCGCCTGGGTGACCGCCAGCAGTTTCCGGATGTGAAGAAAATCGTCATCGCCGGGCACTCCGGCGGCGCGCAGGTGGTTCAGCGCTATGCGTTGCTCGGTCACGCGCAATCCGAGCTCGATGCGGCCGGCGTGCAGGTGCGCTACGTAATCGCCAATCCGTCCTCCTATGCTTATTTCGATGAGCGCCGGCCCGTGGCGTTCAGCCACGCCGGTTGCCCGCAATTCAATCGCTGGAAGTACGGGCTGGCGGATTTACCAGCCTACGCCGAAGGGCAAACCGCCGCGCAGTTGCAGGAAAGTTACCTCAAGCGTGAAGTCGTTTATCTGCTGGGGCAGCAGGACATCGACCCGAATCATCCGGCGCTGGACAAGAGCTGTGAGGCCAGGGCGCAAGGGCCGTATCGATTGGCCCGAGGGCGTTACTACTTCGATTATCTGAAGCGGCTGCAACCGCAAGGGTTGAATCAGCAACTGATTGAAGTACCCGGAGTCGGGCATGACGGGGACGGGATGTTTACCTCGCCGGAGGGGCAGAAGGCTTTGTTTGGGCAGTAGGATTTTCGAGGTTTGAACTGACGCCATCGCGAGCAGGCTCGCGATGGCGGTTGACCAAGCAACGAAGCACTCAAGCCAAAAGCATCTGCCGCAACTCAACACAATCCGCCGCATGCCAATCGGTCAATTCCGGCCATGGATTATCCGGCAGATTCACCAAAACAGTCCGCGCTCCCGCCGCTCGCCCGCAATCGAGATCGAAGCGGTAGTCGCCAACCATCACCATCTCGCTCGCCGGCACCTTCCACGCTTCAGCCAGTTTCAGCAACCCGCCCGGATGCGGTTTGGGCGGTGCATCATCACGGCCCAACACATCCTGCAGCGCAAAGCAGTCGGCCAGGCCAATGGCCTCCAGCGTGACATGTGCCAGCTCCCGGGCATTGCGCGTGAGAATGCCCAGGCGATAACCGCGCCCGGCCAGTTCACGCACCAACTCCACCGCACCCGGCGCCGGTTGCGAACCGAGGGCCAGGTCCCGCTCATGCTCCAGCAGCCACGCATGTTTGGCTGCGGCTTCATCGGCCGGCAGCGCGGCGAGGTGGGTCAGGATGTCGTGTTCGGCAGGAATCGCCAACGCCACGCGAATCGCCGCGAAGTCGTGCACGGCCACCGTCAGGGTGCCGTCCATGTCAAACACCCAGTGACGCACGTCGGCCAGGCTCATGCCCAATCCTTGCGGTGACGGATCAAGCCTTCCTGGGTGACCGAGGCCACCAGTTGCCCGGCGCGGTTGAACACGCTGCCACGGGAGAATCCACGGGAGTTGCCAGCCCACGGACTGTCCATCGCGTAGAGCAACCAGTCATCGGCACGCAGATCCTGGTGGAACCACAGCGCGTGATCGAGGCTGGCGACCTGCATGTCCTTGTGCCACACCGACTTGCCGTGGGGCTGCATCGAGGTGACCAGCAGACCGAAATCCGATGCATAGGCCAGCAGGTATTTATGCAGCGCCGGCGAATCGGCCAAGGCGCCGTCGGCGCGGAACCAGACGTACTTGACCGGATCGGAGGGCAGCGGGTTGTACGGGTCTTTCTCGGTCACCGGGCGAAATTCGATCGGCTTCGGGCACAGCAGTTTTTCGCGCATTTTCTCGGGGATCAGATGCGCGCGCTGCTGGGTGATTTCCAGTTCCGATGGCAGGTTTTCCGGCCCGACCACTTGCGGCATTTCGGTCTGGTGCTGGAAGCCTTCTTCGTCGTACTGGAACGACGCACTGCACGTGAAGATCGGGTGGCCCTTCTGGATCGCCGTCACCCGGCGCGTACTGAAACTACCACCGTCACGCACCCGGTCAACCTGATACACCACCGGCAACCCGGCATCGCCCGGACGCAGGAAATAGCCGTGCATCGAATGCACATGGCGCGCCTCTTCAACCGTCTGACTGGCCGCCGACAGCGACTGGCCGAGCACCTGACCACCGAACAGCTGACGAAAACCCAGGTCCTGGCTACGGCCACGGAACAGGTTTTCTTCGATCGGTTCCAGGGTCAGCAGGTCGACCAGATCATCCAACACTTGGCTCATTCAGATGCTCCTCACGCAAAACATTGCCGCGCAGCCTTGGCTGCAACGGTCGATTCAGTTTCTGGACAGGGCCCATGAGGGCCATTGTAAACGTCCGTGTCAGGTTATCCATGCAAGGTTTGCAGCCATTGCTCGCGGCTGATGCGATACAGCACATGCCGACGCAACGGATGATCGGCCTCGAGTCGCGGGTGATCGAAGTCATTTTCCGGATCATGGTGCATGCCGATGGCCTGCATGACTTTCTCTGACGGCAGATTGGTTTGCGTCGTGAAGGCCACGACCTCTTTCAGCGGCAAGCGGTCGAACCCGCAGCGCAGAGCGGTCCACGCCGCTTCACTGGCGTAACCGAGGCCCCAGTGCTCGCGGGCCAGGCGCCAGCCGATTTCCGTGGCCGGGGTGAAAGGCGCGTCGAATCCGACCACGTTGAGCCCGGTAAACCCGATGAACTGGCCAGAGTCCTTTCGCTGCAAGGCCCAGAGACCATAACCGTGCTCGGCGAAATGACCACGGATTCGCCCGATCAATGATGCGCTTTCCAGCCGGCTCAAGGTTGCCGGGAAATAGCGCATCACCTGCGGATCGGCACACATCGCCGCAAAATCCGCTAAATCTTCATCGCGCCACTGGCGCAACAGCAGCCGAGCGCTTTCAAGTTCCAGTATTGGCTCCATCGTGCCCCGCCCCTCCATTTCAATGTCGCAAGTCTACAACGCTGGTAGGATCCTTCTCTCATTCCTACATGAAATGACCATGCCACTGCCGCTGATTTATCACGAAGACTACAGTCCCGAGTTTCCGGCGGATCACCGCTTCCCCATGGACAAGTTCCGCCTGTTGCGCGATCACCTGGTGGACAGCGGCCTGACCTGCGACACCGACCTGCTGCGCCCGGATCTGTGTCCCGCAGAGATTCTCGCCCTCGCCCATGACCCTTCGTATATCGAACGCTACATGAGTGGCGAATTATCCCGCGAAGACCAGCGCCGCCTCGGCCTGCCCTGGACCGAAGCCCTGGCCCGGCGTACGGTGCGGGCGGTCGGTGGCTCGTTGCTGGCGGCCGAGCAGGCGCTGGAACATGGTCTGGCCTGCCACCTGGCGGGCGGCACCCACCATGCGCACTACGATTACCCGGCCGGCTTCTGCATCTTCAATGACCTGGCGGTGATCAGCCATTACCTGCTGGAAAGTGGTCGGGTGAATCGGGTGCTGATCTTCGATTGCGACGTGCATCAGGGCGACGGGACTGCACGAATACTGCACAACACTCCGGAAGCGGTAACCGTTTCCTTGCACTGCGAGAAGAACTTTCCCGCACGCAAGGCCGAAAGTGATTGGGACATTCCGCTGCCCAACGGCATGGGCGATGCCGACTACCTGAAGGTGGTGGACGATGCACTCAACTACCTGCTGCCGCTCTACCAACCAGACCTGGTACTGTATGACGCCGGGGTCGATGTGCATAAGGACGACGCCCTGGGTTATCTGAAGCTGACAGACGAAGGCGTCACCGCCCGCGATGAAAGCGTGATGCGCCATTGCCTGGGCCGCGACATTCCGCTGGTTGGGGTAATCGGCGGCGGCTACAGCAAGGACCGCCAGGCCCTGGCCCGCCGTCACGGCATCCTCCATCACAGCGCACAGCGCGTCTGGCAGTCATCAGGTTGTCATTGAGCTGTGGATGCTTTACCCACAATGCCTGTGGAACTGCCTGTGGATAACCTGAGTGAAAGGGCCTGCAGCCCATGCTGCGTATAGGCTACAGAACACTGGTTGTTTTTTAACCACCTATTGAAAACACCACAAATCAACTGTGGGAGCGAGCCTGCTCGCGAAGGCGATCTGTCCTTCAACATAGATGTCGACTGATACAACGCTTTCGCGAGCAGGCTCGCTCCCACAGGTATTCGGGCTGGTAGAATGCCCGGCTTATCCCGTCAGACCGCAGCGCATCCCATGACCCAATCCTCGTCAGCCCTTCCCACTCACGTCGCCATCATCGGCGGCGGCCCCGCCGGCCTCATGGCGGCAGAAGTGTTGAGCCAGGCCGGGATCAAGGTCGATCTGTACGACGGCATGCCCTCGGTCGGACGAAAATTCCTCCTGGCCGGCGTCGGCGGCATGAACATCACGCACTCTGAAGCCTACCCGGCGTTTCTCTCGCGCTACGCCGAACGCGCCCCGCAGATCGCCCCGCTGCTGCGCGGCTTCGGCGCCGAAGCGCTGTGCCAGTGGATTCATGAACTGGGCATCGACACCTTCGTCGGCAGCTCCGGCCGGGTATTCCCCTCCGACATGAAGGCCGCGCCGCTGCTGCGCGCCTGGCTCAAGCGCCTACGTGACAGCGGCGTAGTTATCCACACCCGCCACCGCTGGCTCGGCTGGGACGAGCGTGGCGGGTTGCGCATCGACAGCCCGGAAGGCGAAAAAACCGTGCAAGCCGATGCCACCCTGCTCGCCCTCGGCGGCGGCAGTTGGTCGCGCCTGGGTTCGGACGGCGCGTGGATGCTGGCACTGGAGCAACACGGCGTAGGACTGGCGCCGTTGCAACCCAGTAATTGCGGCTTCGAGGTGCAGGCCTGGAGCGGTTTGATGGTCAGCAAATTCGCCGGCGCGCCGCTGAAAAACATCGCCATCGGCCTTAACGATGACGTTCCACGACTCGGCGAATGCGTGATTACCGCCACCGGGATCGAGGGCAGTCTGATCTACGCCCTGTCGGCCCCCATCCGCGAGGCGATCAACCAGCACGGTTCGGCAACCATTCATCTGGACCTGTTGCCGGGCCGGCCTGTGGATAAAGTTATGGCGGCGTTGAGCAAACCCCGGGGATCGCGCTCCATGGCCAAGCACCTGCACAGTCAGTTGGGTATCGATGGGGTCAAAGCGGCGCTATTGCGTGAACTGACCAGCGCCGACTGCTTTGCCGACATGGCCTTGCTGGCCAACGCGATCAAGGCATTGCCACTGACGCTGGTGAAGACCCGCCCACTGGACGAGGCCATCAGCAGCGCTGGCGGTGTGTTGTTCGAGGCGATGGATGAGCGATTGATGCTCAAGCAACTGCCCGGCGTGTTCTGCGCCGGGGAAATGCTCGATTGGGAAGCGCCGACCGGCGGTTATCTGCTGACCGCGTGTTTCGCCAGTGGGCGAGCGGCAGGGTTGGGGATGGTGGAATGGCTTAGAGGCAGCGACAAGTTATAAGCTGCAAGCTGCAAGCTAACGGCTCTAACTTGCCGCTTGTAGCTTGTAGCTTGCCGCTTGCAGCTGCTTCTTTAAGGCTTGCGCTTGCGCGGCCCGGTATTGAACACCGGCACCTTGCGCACAGGCTTGATCGAAGGCTCCGCCGGCGCAACCTCACCGCTATCAACCCAGCGACCCAGATTGCGTTTACCACCGCCACCACCGGAAGCCTTGGGCTTCTTCGGTTTCTTCGGTTTCTTGACGACCTGACCGCTGGCATCGGTGTCCGGCACACGGTGCTCGGGTTCGAAGTCCGGCTCGTTCTGCCGCTTCAAGGTCTGGCGGGTCAGCATCTCGATGGCCGACAGCAAATTCACTTCATCAGCACACACCAGGGAAATCGCCTCGCCCGTCGCCCCCGCACGGCCGGTACGACCGATGCGGTGGATGTAGTCTTCAGCAACGATCGGCAAGTCGAAGTTGACCACCAACGGCAAGTCTTCGATATCCAGGCCACGGGCCGCCACGTCGGTGGCGACCAGAATCTGCACTTCGCTCGCCTTGAACCTGTCGAGTGCGCGCTGACGAGTCGCCTGGGGTTTGTCGCCGTGGATGCCGTCGGCATTGATGCCCAGGCCCTGGAGTTTATCCACCAGCGCATCCACGCCGTTGCGGGTCTTGGCGAACACCAGTACCTGCTTCCACTTGCCCTTGCGCATCAGGTGCACGAACAGCTCCGGCTTGCGCTTCTTGTCCACCGTCACGATCCATTGCTTGACCGTATTGGCCGCAACGTTGCGCGGGCTGACTTCAATGCTCAGCGGGTCGTTGAGCATCTGCCCGGCCAGCAGGCGGATGTCGTCGGAGAAGGTCGCGGAGAACAGCAACGTCTGACGTTTCTTCGGCAGCGCGCGGTAAATGTTCGCCAGCTCCTCGGAAAAGCCCAGGTCGAGCATGCGGTCGGCTTCGTCCAGCACCAGGGTTTGCAGCTGGTTGAACTTCAGCGCGTTCTGGCGGAACAGGTCGAGCAAACGGCCCGGGGTCGCCACCAACAGGTCGACACCGCTGCGCAGTTTCATCATCTGCGGGTTGATGCTGACGCCGCCGTATACCGCGTAGGTGCGCAGCGGCAGGTTTTCGGCGTACTGGCGCACGGCTTCGTGAACCTGCTCGGCCAGTTCGCGGGTCGGCACCAGGATCAGCGCGCGGACCGAGTTGGCGGTGACTTTCGGCCCTTCCATGGCCAGCAGTTGCAACAGCGGCAGGGCGAAACCGGCGGTCTTGCCGGTGCCGGTCTGGGCGGCGGCCATCAGGTCGCGACCGGCCAGCACCGCCGGAATGGCTTGCGCCTGAACCGGCGTCGGAGTCTGGTAGCCGAGCGTCTCGAGGGAGCGCAGCAAGGGTTCGATCAGGCCAAGGGTGGCGAAAGTCATGGGAGTACCGTAGGAAAATTCAGCGCGGTTGTGCAAAACGAGTGTGCAATGGCGCGCAGTTTACCCTAATTCACACGGGATTCTGCCGGTACTGCCGTCGTTACCACTGGCCGCTCTGGCGTGCGACGCCATTGTGGCAAGCCGATCAACACCACGGCGCTGATGATCACCGCCATCGCCAGGGCTTCTTCGATACCAATGGTTTCACCGACGAACACGATCCCCAGCAACACCGCCACCGCCGGGTTGACGTAGGCATAACTGGTGGCCGCGGCCGGACGCACGTGTTTCAACAGGTACATGTAGGCGTTGAAGGCGATGATCGAACCGAACACCGTCAGGTACGCCAACGCGGCCCAGCCTTCGATCGGCGGCACCTTTTCCAGGTGTTCACCGCTGACCGCACTGGCGATAAGCAACACGACGCCGCCCACCAGCATTTCCACGGCACTGGCCATTGCACCTTGAGGCAACGGCAAGTGTTTGCTCCACACCGAACCAAAGGCCCAGGTCGCCGCCGCGAATATCAGCAACGCCGCGCCCAACGGGCTCGATTGCAGGTTGGAACCGAGGTTGAGCATGCCGATGCCGATCAGCCCGAGTACGATCCCGGCCCATTCCAGACGAGTATTGCGCGCGCCCCAGAAATACCCACAGAGCAAGGTAAACAGCGGCACCGTCGCCACTGCCAACGCCGCCACCCCGGAGGCCACGCCCGTGTGTTCGGCCACGCTCACCGCGCCGTTGCCGCACGCCAGCAGCAAAATCCCGATGATCCCGGCGGCTTTCCATTGCGCCCAGGTCGGCGCCGGCGCCCCGCGCCAGCGCAGGAAGGCATACATCAAGGTTCCGGCGATCACGAAGCGGATGCCCGCAAGCAGCAACGGCGGCCAGGACTCCACGCCGATGCGGATCACCAGGTAGGTCGAGCCCCAAATCACATACAAGGCGAAGAAGGCAGCGATCAAGGGTAAGGGAAAGCGACGAAGGCCGGACATGGGGGCAGCTCACAGGCAAGGACAAGTGAACGGCTATTCTAGAAAGGCCAGCGTCGAAAAATAAGTTACAAAACCTGTTTAAAGCGCCAGTACACTTTTCAAAACACGGAGTTCAGCGCTATAAACCGTGTTTTCGAAAGTCGGCCATTTTCAGGAGTCACCCCGATGGATAAGTACGACCGCATGCTGCTCAGCGCCCTGCTGGAAAACGGTCGCGCGTCCTACGCGGACCTGGCGCGCAAGGTCAACCTGTCCGCCCCTGCCGTGGCCGAGCGCGTGGCCAAGCTCGAAGCCAGCGGCGTGATCACCGGCTATCAGGCGAAAGTCGACATGGCCAAGCTCGGCCTGCCGATCCAGTGCGTGATCGAACTGCGCCTGAACCAGCACGGCAACCAGAAAGCCTACGACGACCTGATCAAAATCCCGCAATTGACTGAATGCCATCGGGTGACGGGCGACCCGTGCGTGATCATGCAAGCGGCGGTGGGCTCGATGCCGGAGCTGGAAGAACTGATCAACCGGATCGCCACGTTCGGGTTCAGCAAGACGTCGATTGTGTTGTCCAGCGCCATCGAGAAGCGGGTGCCGTTGGGGCATATCGAGGGGAATGGCAAATAAACCCAAGACCACAGCAGATCAAAATGTGGGAGCGGGCTTGCTCGCGAAAGCGGTGTGTCATTCAACAATGATGTTGACTGAACTGGCGCTTTCGCGAGCAAGCCCGCTCCCACAGAAGATTTGCGGTGTTTTCGGGATCAGCGATAACGCTTGAGGTGCTCGCCCACTTTCGCCGCAGGGACCTTCTGCAACTTGCACAGCAAGTCATGGGACAGCTCGCGCAAGCCATGCTTCTGGCGCAACTCTTCAGCCAGATGCACCGTCAGGTTGGCTGCCATCTCGGCGTCGGCCATGGCCCGGTGGGCCTTGCCGGTGTTGGGCAGGTTGGCGAAGGTGGTGAGGGTGCCGAGTTTGTGGTTCGGCGCGGCGGGCATCAGGCGGCGGGCCAGCAGCAGCGAGCAGGCAAAGTTCTGCAAGCGGGTGCGTTTGATTCGCCCGAGCTCGAAGTCCCAGAACTTCTGGTCGAATGCGGCGTTATGCGCAAGCAACGGGGTGCAGCCGACGAATTCATTCACCTCGTTCATCACCTGCTCCGCCGACGGAGCGGTACGCAGCATGGCGTTGCTGATGCCGGTGAGTTGCTCGATGAAGGCCGGGACGCGCACGCCGGCGTTCATCAGGCTTTGGTAACGCTCGACGATGCGCCCCTGTTCAAGGATCACCACGGCGATTTCCGTGGCCCGGCAGCTGCTGCTCGGGGAGATCCCGGTGGTTTCAAAGTCGATGACTGCTATGCGTTCCAAACCTGGTTCAACTCCGTAAAAATCAATTCTTGAGCAGCAACGCGCCTTCGATCGGCACGTAGCGGCTGGCGGCGCGGATCAGCGAGTTGGCGGTCAGGCCCGGCACGCCGTAGGCCACCGCTTGCACCCCGTGCTTGCTGATGATGCGTTCCAGCAGCATGTCGAAATCACCGTCGCCGGAGGCCAGGACGATTTCATCGACATGGTCGGCGGCGTCCATGATATCGAGGGTGATGCCCACGTCCCAGTCGCCCTTGGCCGAACCATCGCTGCGCTGGATGTACGGCTTGAGCTTCACGGTGAAACCGAGGTTGCGCAGGATTTGCTGGAACTGTTGCTGTTTGCTGTCGCCACGGTCGATGGCGTAGGCGTAGGCTTCGACGATCTCGCCCTGTTTGCTGATGTCAGCCCACAGTGCGGCGTAGTTGAAGTGGCAACCATAAGCCTGACGCACGGTGTAGTAGAGGTTCTGGACATCGGCGAACACTGCGATTTTTTTCACCGGCTTTCCTCAAGGCTGAATCAGGCACCAGGCCCGAAAGGTTGCCCAGTATGCCAGCCCAAAGGATTGTTCCGCGAATAATCGGCTATGTGGCAAGGGAGCAAGCTCCCTTGCCACTGACGTGTCAGACGAAGGAATCGTCGTCGCCGCCGAAGAACGATGAGTTGTCATCGCTGTAGTCGGCGTCGCTGAACCCGCCCTGATCGTTGCTATATGAATCGTTACCAGCCATGCGCTGGTCATCGCCCCAGCCATTGTTGCCCTGGTCGTTGACCTGGGCCGGCTCTTCCTTGATGACTTCGACGACTTCCGGTTGCTGATTGTGATGGAACAGGCTGCTGATGCCTTGTGCCAGCATCACGCCACCCGCCACGCCGGCGGCGGTTTTCAGCGCACCGCCGAGGAAACTGCTGCCGGCCGCTGCCGGAGCCTGTTGCTGGGGTGCATAGCCCTGCTGTGGAAAGTTCTGCTGCGGGGCGCCGAAGTTCTGCTGTGGCGGTTGCGAACCGAACGACGAGCGTCCCGGCTCACGCCAGCCACCGCTCGATGGCGGTGCGCTCTGGGTTGGCGCGGTCTGTGGCTCACGAGAGCTGCCGCCAAAGATGCTCGACAAAAAGCCACCACTACTCGGCGCAGGAGCCGGGGTCGCCTGGGCCTTGGCCTGTTGCAGTTCGGCCTGCAATTGCTGGACTTGCTGGGTCAGTTGCTGGTTCTGCTCGTCGAGGCTCTTGATTGCTGCCTCTTGCACCAGAATCGCCTGGGTCATGAAATAACCTGCCGCGGGCTGGCGCGTCAGGTGTTCCTTGATCCGCGCCTCGGCCTGGGCGTCGCGCGGGGCTGAGTCCGTTTCGGCCTGTTGCAGCCGGGAAAACAGTCCATCGATCAGGGTTTGTTCTTCGCTGTTCATGGCGACCTCGTAGATTGCCGGGAAAATCGTTGCCTTTATCCGATGAGGATAAGGTGCTCAACCTTAATGGAGGCTGAAACAAGATGTTTCAATGTCCTTTACCGAACGTTTACGTTTGCGTCTGCGAGCGCTTGATCGGTTAAAGTGAGTCACTGCCTCCAACCTGCGATACCGACTGATGAATCCGTTAGATGTGCTGCGTGACTCCCTGTATTTCTTCAAGCGCAATCTGGGCCAGATCGTGCAGCTGTGCCTGCCACTGGTGATGCTTGAGGCACTGCTGCAACAAGTGGTCGACCACTCCACGGAGCCGGACAGTTTCCCCGGCATCAGCGTGATTGTCGGCTTGCTGGTATACCCGCTGTACACCGCCGCGCTGATTCTGTTTCTCGACGCCCGCAGCCGCGGCGAGTCGCCGAGCAACCGCGAGCTGCTGTCTAGGTCCGCCTACCTGTGGCCGCGCTTCGCCCTGCTGACGGCGCTCAATACCGTGTTGATTCTGCTGGGCCTGTCGCTGTATTTCCTGCCGGGTATCTACCTGATGGTGACCCTGGCGTTTGGCGAATACCTGCTGGTGTTGCGCGGCCTCGCGCCGCTGGCGGCCATGAAGGAAAGCCTGCGCATGACTAAAGGTCACTTCCTGCGCATCCTGCTGTGCATTCTGTGTGTGATGGGGCCACTGTGGCTGCTCAAGGGGGCCACCCTGGCGGTGTACCCGGAACCTCAGAACCCGGTGGTTTCAGTGCTGATCGACAGCGCCCACAGTTTCCTGCAGCTGTTTACCAGCGTGGTGCTGTTCCGACTGTTCATGCTGATCAACCCGCTGCCTGAGCGAAATGACAGCGCGCTCTGACCTTGGGCGCGACCATCGCTCTCGGGTATGCTCGGGAACAATCCTGTAACGCTAATAAGCCGAGCCATGACCCGCCTACTGCGCTACACCCTGCTGGGCTTGCTGATCGTGATCGGCCTGATCGCCGCGATGACCTACAGCCTGACCTGGCGCCCCGATGCCAAAGAAGTGTTGCCCGTCAGTTGCAGTGCCCAGGCCCCCGCCCTGGTCCCCGGGCAGGCGTTGAAGGTGATGACCTGGAACGTCCAGTACCTGGCCGGCAAGCGTTACGTATTCTGGAATGACCTGGCCGCCGGTACCGACGAACGCCCCACAGCGGAAGACATGGCCTTCAGCCTCGACGAAGTGGCGCGGGTGATTCGCGACGAACAACCGGACATCGTGCTGTTGCAGGAACTCGACAACGGTGCCAAGGCCAGCGCTTACCAGAACCAGCTCAAACTGCTGCAGGAGCGGCTCGCCGACTTGTATCCGTGTGGCACCAGCGCGTTCGACTGGAAGGCCGACTTCGTGCCGAACCCGCACATTTTCGGCAGTGTCGGCCGGCAACTGGCGACCCTGAGCCGTTACCAGATCGAACATGCCGAACGCCTGCAACTGCCCATCACCTCGGGCAATCCGCTCAGCCGCCAATTCAAACCCAGAGATGCCTTGCTGGTGAGCTACTTGCCGTTGAGTGATGGCGGGCAAATAGCGGTGCTCAATACTCATCTGGACCGCGCCAACCAAGCCGACAACACCTTGCAAAACCAGGTGAACTCCGTGGCCAGGACCCTCGATAAATTCGAAAGCCGTGGCACGCCGTGGCTAATCGGTGGGGATTTCAACCTGTTGCCGCTGGGCCAGTATCGACGCCTGTCCGACGCACAACGCGCGCCCTACTCCGCCGACAGCCCGTTGCACCTGCTGTGGGATAAGTACCCGATGATCCCGAGCAACAACGAAGCCAGTGGTATCGACCGCGAACGCTGGCTGACCCATTACCCAAACGATCCCGGGCTGAACGGCCCGGACCGGACTGTCGACTACCTGTTCTACAGCCCGCGGATCAAACGGGTGGAGGCGATGGTGCGGCAGGACGATACGTTGCGTATCTCCGATCACCTGCCGGTGATTGCCCGGTTCCTGTTGCCGGCTGCGCCTTAGCGCCGGCTCCAGGTAAACGCAATACCTGTGGGAGCGGGCTTGCCCGCGATGACGTAGTGTCAGTCGACATCATTGTTGAATGATAAATCGCTATCGCGGGCAAGCCCGCTCCCACAGGGATGGTGCATGGCCTCAATCAGCCTTAATGCACCTCCTCCAGATCATCATGCAGCAGCCCGAAGATCTCGCGCTTCATCTCGATGAACGAGCGCTCCATGACCATGTCCAGGTTGCGTGGGCGCTCGATCGGCACATCCAGAATCTGTTTGATCCTGCCAGGTCTAGCGCCCATGACGTAGACCCGGTCGCCGAGCAGAATCGCCTCGTCGATGTCGTGGGTCACGAACAACACAGTCTTCTTGCTGTTGCCCCACACCCGCAGCAACAACTGCTGCATTTGCAGGCGCGTCTGGCTGTCGAGGGCGCCGAAGGGTTCGTCCATCAGCAGGATCTGCGGGTCATTGGCCAGTGCCCGAGCGATGGCAACGCGTTGCATCATCCCGCCGGACAACTGCTTGGCGTAGTTGTCGGCAAAGCCGCTCAGGCCCACTTCGTTGACGTAGTAATCGACGATGTCCTTGCGTTGCGCCGCCGGCATGCCGCGCCGCTTGAGGCCGAATTCGACGTTCTGCCGCACCGTCAGCCACGGGAACAGTGTGTAGCTCTGGAACACCATGCCGCGATCTGCACCGGGGCCTTCCACCTGTTGGCCGCCGACGTAAATCTCGCCCGAGGTCGGTTCGGCCAGGCCGGCGGTGAGGTACAGCAGGCTCGACTTGCCGCAACCCGAAGGCCCCACCAGTACGGCGAATTGCTGGTCCGGCACCTCGAACGACACTTCCTCCAACGCGGTAAAAGTACCGCCATCGGGTTTCTTGTAACTCAGGCTGACCTTGTCCACCTTCAGCCGAGGCGCGTTCACCGGGGCAGCATGAGGGGCGGTAAAACGATGAGTGGCGGCGGTTACTGAGCCCATGCGGTGATCCTCAGACGTAGGAAACGGAACAGTTGATCGGTGACCAGGCCCAGCAGGCCGATGATCGCGATGGCGAGGAAAATCACATCCACCTGGAAGCCACGCATGGCCTTGAGGCTCAGGTAACCCAGGCCACTGGACGCGGCGACCAGTTCAGCCACCACCAGGTAAGTCCAGGCCCAGCCCATGGTCACGCGCAGGGTATCGAGCACACCTGGCAGGGAAGCCGGAGCGATCACGTGCAGCACCGCATCACGACGGTTCGAACCGAGGGTGTAGGAGGCGTTGATCAAGTCCTTGGAGATGCCTTTGGACACGTCCGCGATCATCACCAGTTGCTGGAAGAACACGCCGAAGATGATCACCGACACCCGCTGCTCCAGACCGATGCCGATCCACAGGATGAACAGCGGCACGAAGGAAGTCACCGGCAGGTAGCGAATGAAATTCACCAGCGGCTCAAGAAAGGCCTGGACGATGCGGAAGCTGCCCATCAACAGCCCCAACGGCACCGCCACCAGGGACGACACGATGAAACCGACCATCACCACTTCGACGCTGGCCCACACATGCTGACCGAGGGTGCCGTCGCGCCCCAGGCGCACGGCGGCCTCGACCACCGCGCCCGGCGTCGGCAGGAACATGCCCGGCACCACGCCACCGTAGGACAAGCCGGCCCACAGGCCGACCAACAACACCCAGGCCAGGCCGCTCGCGCTCCAGATCACCGAGACCGGCAAACCGGTCTTGGGCGTGATGCAGCGGCTCAGCCACGAATTGCGCTTGAACATGCAGCCTCCTAGAGCGGGGTAACGAAACGGTTGTCGATCAGGTCGTCATTGCTGACGTTGTACGGTTTGCCTTGCAGCTCACTGGCGGTCTCGTTGGCCAGTTTGATCAGCGGTGCGCTGTCACCCGGTTTGCCCGGCGCGCCGAGGAGTTTTTCGCTCATGGCCTGATCGTAGAAACGCACGCCTTGGGCGGCCGCTTCCAGTTCCTTTGGATCGGCCAGGTAACCGCCGACACCCTTGGCCATAATTTTGTAGGCTTCCTGCGGATGATCCTTGGTGTACTGCACGGCTTTGTACAAACCGGCCACCAGGGCCTTGACATCTTCCGGCTGTTTTTCGATGACGGTGCAGTTCAGTGCGACCACATCGACGATCACCCCCGGTGTGCTGCTGCTGTCGACCAGCACCTTGCCTTGCTTCTTGTCGCGAACCATCGACAGGTGCGGTTCCCAGGTCACGGCAGCCGGTACGCGACCGGCCATGAACGCGGTGGCGGCGTCGTCGGCCGTCATGTTCTGCACGGTGATGTCGCTCATTTTCATGCCGTTCTTTTTCAGCAGATAAGACAACCAGAACTGCGAGGTCGAACCTTCGTTCACCGCCACGGCCTGGCCTTTGAGCTCTTGCAGGCTCTTGACGTCCTTGCCTACCAGCACGCCGTCGCCGCCATGGCTGTCGTCCAGCGCGGCCACAGCCTTGAAGCAGAATTGCGGACGGTACTTGAGCACCTCGTCGATGGTCGACGCCGAGCCGGACAACTCGCCGGAAGCTTGTGCGGCCATGTACATCGCCGCTTCTTCGACCACCGGCAACTCGACGGTCAAACCGTTTTCCTTGAAGTAGCCAAGGTCCTGGGCCAGGTACAGGGTGCCGTAGCCGACCCAGGTGGTATGACCGATGGACAGGGTGCCGGCCTGGGCGCTGGTTGCGACCGTCGCGGCGATGGCGGTGACCGCCAGTGGATGGGCAACGCGGGTAAGCAAGGACTTGATCATGGAGCACTCCCAAAGCTGTTGATTTAGTTTTGTCATGGGCAGTACGGCGAGCCCTGAATCGGCTGCAACCTGTGGTCTCTCAGGGACCCTTCGGCGGGCAGCATTCGGCGGGCTGGCGAGACCGATGTTGGCCCAAGGGCGGGATTAGGAAAATGAGGAAATATGTGGATGCGAACGATGAAAAAACTCGTTAGCGCGCACTGTGAAAGGGCGCTGTGGGCGGGGATGCCCGAGGAGGGTGCAAGGCGTTGACAATGTGTTGAATGGGCCATCGCATTCGCGAGCAAGCCCGCTCCCACATCTATGGTTACCCCCTTTTCTGCAATACTGTTGTTGATGTCGTGTTTGGCTTGCTTTCATCTATCCGGCGTCTGAGTTGGGGTTGTCGCCCCGCGCCTCGATGAGAATCGATGCCCAACGACCCTAATTAGTGGAACGGCCTTTCAGCCGTGTGAGAGCCCAGGGTTGTCGTCAGGCCGGTTGGCCGTTCACGTCATCAGTTATCCAGCATCGCAAAACCAGGTG